>JBNLDE010000237.1:0-28551 GCA_050304175.1 Zhengella sp.
CCAGCACGCCAGTCCGGCCGTACTGAAGAACATGCGGCGCCCGGCGCATCAGGAAAAGACGCTGGAGCGGATCCGCCGCTGGCGCGAAATCTGCCCCGACCTGGCGATCCGGTCGACCTTCATTGCCGGATTTCCCGGCGAAACGGAGGAGGATTTCCAGCAGCTTCTCGACTGGATGGACGAAGCCAGGATCGATCGCGCCGGCTGTTTCAAATACGAGCCGGTCAAGGGCGCGAAATCGAACGAACTTGACCTGGAGCCTGTCCCGGAGGAGCTCAAGCAGGTTCGCTGGAACCGGTTCATGGAACGCCAACAGCAGATCTCCGCGCAATTGCTGAAAAAGAAGGTGGGCAAGCGCCTGCCCGTGATCATCGACAGGTCGGAGGGCAATACGGCTGTCGGCCGGTCGAAATACGACGCGCCGGAAATCGACGGTTCGGTGCATGTCGGGTCGCGCCGGCCGCTTCGCGTTGGCGACATCGTTACGGTCAAGATCGCAGCGAGCGACGCCTACGACCTGCACGGATCGGCCGTTTGATCGCATTCTAAGCTTAACCCTGTTTGTTCACCCTGTTGGCAATCCGGGCAGACGAGGCGTATTCTTAACCGCCTGTTAAGGCTATTTTCCTGTCGGTGATGACGGGGGAAATGGCTCCATGACCGCAGCGGAAAACGTCCACGGCCGGTTTGTGTCGCTTGATTTCCTGCGCCTTTTTTCGGCGCTCGCGGTCGTGCTTTTCCACTTCGGGTTCCGCGGCTCGGTTGCCCCGGACGCCAATCTTGCCGCCGGCTATCCGGAAATCGCGGCCATGGCCATCTATGGCTATCTCGGCGTCAACCTGTTTTTCCTGATATCGGGTTTCGTCATTTCATGGTCGGCGGAAGGCCGCGATTTCGCGTCGTTTGCAATTGCCCGGTTCGCGCGCCTCTATCCCGGATACGCCACCTGCATGTCATTGACGGCACTGGTGGTTTTCATGTTTGGCGCCGCGCCACTGAGCGTCACCTGGCCGCAATACACGGCCAATCTCACGATGTTTGCCCCTGCCCTGGGCCAGCCTTTCATGGACGGCGTCTACTGGACCATCGTTCTGGAGATCGTGTTCTACGCCTGGGTGGCGCTCGCGCTACTGGCGGGCATTTTCGAGCGCTGGAAACTGCCGCTGATGGCTGCATGGCTCGCTCTTGCCATGCTCAATGAATTCGCTGTCGGCAGCGGCGCCCTGCGCCTGCTGTTCATCACGCAATACGCCCCGTTCTTCATCGGCGGCGTTCTGTTGCAGCACATGGCCGCGCGCGGCGCGACGGCCGAAGCCGCCATACTGGCGATCGCCGCCTTCGTCGCCTCGGCAAACAGCCTGGTGAGCGTCCGCGACTGGATGCTTGACGCCTACGGCACCGCCGCGCCGCTGCCGTCGCTGATGATCGCCAACACGATCATCCACTTGCTGATGATCGGCGCGGTCCTGCTTTCGCGCCACATCCGGCCGCAGGCGTGGATGATTGCGGCGGGAGCGCTGACCTACCCCCTCTACCTGTTGCACCAGCACATCGGCTACATCGCCCTGAACCATCTGACGCCCATCACCGGCCGCTGGCTGGCCCTTTCCACCGCCGTGGCCGGCCTGGTCTGGCTGTCGTGGCTGGTCGCCCGTCATGTGGAACAACCCGCGCGAAGGTTCATTGTCGGTCAACTCGGAGCCGTCGTCCGGTCCGCGGCCACATACCGGACCCGGCGCGCGCCTGCCGCCTGAAACAAGAAAGGGCGCCGAGGCGCCCTTTCCGTTTCCTGCCCGCGCAATCTGTTACTGCGGCAGCTTGTCGTCCACGCCCTCGACGTAGAAGTTCATGCCGAGCAGCGTGCCGTCGTCGGAGACCTCGCCGGCCTTCAGCCATTCGGTGCCGTCCTGCTTTGTGATCGGGCCGGTAAAGGGATGAAGCGAACCATCCTTGATGGCGGCTTCTGTCTTCTCTGCCATGGCCTTCACGTCGTCGGGCATGTTGGTGTAGGGCGCCATCGTCAGGATGCCGTCTTTCAGGCCATCCCAGCTCTGGCGTCCGCCCGTCCAGCTGCCGTCCATCGCTTCCTTGATTTCCTTGACGTAGTAGGGACCCCAGGTGTCGGTGATCGCGGAAAGCTGGGCGGTCGGACCGGCCTTGATCTGGTCGAATGCCTGACCGAAAGCGTGAATGCCGCGTTCCTCGGCCACTTGCATCGGGCCGGTCGAATCGGTGTGCTGGGTGATGATGTCGACGCCCTGGTCAATCAGCGCCTTGGCGGCGTCGGCTTCCTTGCCGGCGTCAAACCAGGTGTTGACCCAGACAACCTTGAGCTTGAAGTCCGGATTGATCGATCGCGCGCCGAGCAGGAAGGAGTTGATGCCCTGCACCACTTCCGGAATCGGAAACGAGGCGATGTAGCCGGCGACGCCGGTCTTCGACATCTTGCCCGCGATCTGGCCGATGATGTAGCGGCCCTCGTAGAAGCGTGAATTGTAGGTGGTCAGGTTCGGCGCGGTCTTGTAGCCGGTCGCGTGCTCGAACTTGACGTCCGGGAACTTTTCGGCGACAGCCAAGGTCTGGTCCATGTAGCCGAACGACGTGGTGAAGATGATGCCGCAGCCGGAGCGCGCGAAACGGGTCAGCGCGCGTTCGGCGTCGGGGCCTTCGGGCACGTTCTCGACATAGACGGTCTCGACTTTGTCGCCAAGTTCCTTGTCGACCATCTGCCGGCCCGCATCGTGGGCCTGGGTCCAGCCGCCATCGGTCTTGGAGCCGACATACACAAAGCACGCCTTGTACTTGTCGGCCGCCTGCGCGCCGCTGGCGAGCGTCAGCGAAATCGCTGTCGTCAGGCCGAGAATAACTTTGTTCATTTGGACACCTCTCTGCGAATATGCCGGATCATTCCGGCTGGTTTGGTTGGTGATGCGCCGGATGCCCCGTCAGCGATCCGGTACGAAGGGCTGTCCCAGCGATGCGGGAGTGTTCATCACGGTCAGCCTTCTGTTGCGGGAGATTATGACGAGAACAACAATCGTTGCCAGATAGGGCAGCGAAGAAAGAAACTGCGAGGGAATGCCGAAACCGAGTGCCTGGGCATGCAACTGCCCGATCGTCACCGCACCGAACAGATAGGCGCCGCCGAGCACGCGCAATGGCCGCCAGGAGGCGAATACCACCAGCGCGAGCGCGATCCAGCCGCGGCCTGCCGTCATGTTCTCCACCCATTGCGGCGTATAGACCAGCGAAAGCTGTGCGCCGGCCAGGCCCGCGCACGCACCGCCGAACAGCACGGCAAGATAGCGGTAACCGAGCACCGAAATGCCGAGCGCGTGCGCCGACTTGTGGTTGTCGCCGACCGAGCGAAGCGTAAGCCCGGTGCGGGTTTTGAACAGAAACCACGTGACCCCGATGGTGAGTGCGATGGACATGTAGAAAATCGGGTCCTGGCCGAACAACAGACGGCCAACAAGCGGGATGTCTTCCAGCACGGGTATGTGGATATTGGCAAGCCGCACGCCCGGCGTGCCCACGAATCCTTCGCCGATCATGCCGGACAGGCCGATGCCGAGAAGGGTAAGCGACAATCCGGTCGCCACCTGGTTTGTGGCCAGCGACAGGGTGAGCACCGCAAACAGCAGCGACAGCAGCGATCCGGCGATGATTGCCGCCAGTACGCCGGCCCAGGGCGAACCGGTCATCGCGGCGGCCACGAAGCCGCAGACCGCGCCGATCACCATCATGCCCTCGACGCCGAGATTGAGCACGCCGGAGCGCTCGACCACCAGTTCGCCTATGGCGGCGATCAGCAGCGGCGTCGCCGCGGTTGCGATCGTCAGCAGGATGTTTTGTGCGATTTCCATGGTAACGCCCCCTATGCCTTGGCACTGTCGCGCCAGACCAAGCGCACCGAATAGTGGATCAGCGTGTCGCAGCCGAGCACGTAGAAGAGGATCAGGCCCTGGAAGACGCGTGCGACCTTGTCGGAGATACCGAGCGCCATCTGCGCGCCTTCCCCTCCAAGATAGGTCAGCGCCAGGACGAATCCCGCGGCCACGGCGCCGAGCGGATTGAGGCGACCGAGGAAAGCGACGATGATGGCAGTAAAGCCGTAGCCGGGCGAGATGGTCTCGCGCAGTTGGCCAATTGCGCCCGATACCTCGCTGATGCCGGCAAGCCCGGCCAGTCCGCCCGAAATCAGGAAGGCAAAGAAGACCATCCTGCGCGAACTGAAGCCGGCGAACCGGCCCGCCCGCGGGCTCTCGCCGAGCACCCTCACCTCGAAGCCCTTGATCGTGTAGCGCATCATCAACCACACCAGGATCGCGGCGATGATCGCAAAAACGATTCCGTAGTGCGCGCTGCCCTGCGACGGGATGACTTCACCCAGGCGCGCCGCGGCCGGGAACCGGATCGAGCCTGGAAAATTGTTGCCGGCCGGATCGCGAAACACGCCGCGCGCCAGCCAGTCGAGGAACAGTTGCGCGACGTAGACCAGCATCAGGCTTGTCAGGATCTCATTGGTGTTGAACCGCGTCTTGAGAAAGGCCGGGATCGCGCCCATGGCCGCGCCACCGGCAAACCCGAACAGCAGCATCAGCGGCAGGGTCAGGAAATTCTGGAAACCGGGCAGTAGGATCGGTATCAGCGAACCGGCTATCCCGCCCATGATGAACTGGCCTTCGGCACCGATGTTCCAGTTGTTGGAGCGATAGCAGACCGACAAGCCGACGGCGATCATGATCAGCGGACCGGCCTTGATCGCCAGTTCGTGCAACTGCCAGACCTCGGTCAGCGGCTCGACGAAATAGGTGTAGAGCGCTTCGATCGGCGGTTTGCCGAGCGCGGTGAAGATGATCGCGCCCGAAACCAGCGTCAGGACAAGGGCGATAAACGGCGACAGCGCGCTGAACAGAACAGAGTGCTGGGGCCGCCTGGTGAGTTCGATGCGCATCACACCACCTCTTTCTCGTCGTGACCGAGGTGGCCGGGCTCGGCGCCGCCCATCAGAAGACCGACGCTTTCGTAGGTGGCTTCCGAAATCGGCACCGGCCTGGACATTTCACCATTGTGCATGACGGCGATCGCGTCGGAGATCTCGAATAGTTCATCGAGGTCTTGGCTGATCACGAGGACGGCGGACCCCGCTCGCGCAAGCGCAATCAATGCCTGGCGGATATGCGCCGCCGCGCCGGCGTCGACGCCCCAGGTCGGCTGGTTGACGACCATGATCGACGGATTGCGGTCGAGCTCGCGGCCGATGATGAACTTCTGCAGGTTCCCGCCCGACAACGAAGCAGCTTCGGGGTCCTCGGCGCTCTTGCGCACATCCATCGCCTCGACCACGCGCCGGGAGGCGTCTTCGACCGCGCCCGACCGGATCGTGCCGAGCGGGCCGAGAAACACCGATGAATCGGTCTTGTGACGCGACAGCAGAAGGTTTTCCGACAGCGGCATGGCCGGCGCCGCGCCATGGCCTAGCCGCTCCTCAGGCACGAATGCGGCGCCGATCGATCTGCGTTGCGTGATGCCCATGCGTCCGGCATCGGTGCCGCGAAGCCGGACCGAGCCGGGATCATCCTGCAGCACTTCGCCCGAGACCGCCTCGAAGAACTCGCCCTGCCCGTTGCCGGCGACGCCGGCAATACCGATCACCTCTCCAGCGCGTACGGTCAGCGACACGTGGCGCAGCGGCATGGCGAACGGGGTCGCAGCGAGCCGGTTCAGATTGACGATCTCGATCAGCGGTTCGCCCGGCCCGCCTTCGGGGGCCTCGCGGACGATCTGGTGGATTTCGGAACCGACCATCATGCTCGCCAGCGACGACGCGGTTTCCTGGCGCGGATTGCAATGGCCGACCACCTTGCCGTGCCTGAGTACCGTCGCCCGGTCGCACATGCGCTTCACCTCTTCGAGGCGGTGCGAGATGTAGAGGATCGACTTGCCTTCGGAGCGCAGTCTCTCGAGCGTTTCGAACAGCTTGTCGGCTTCCTGCGGCGTCAGTACCGAGGTCGGCTCGTCGAGAATGATGAGGTCGGGGACCTGGAGCAGGCAGCGGATGATCTCGATGCGCTGGCGTTCGCCGACCGAAAGGTCGCCGACCATCGAATAGGGATCGAGCGGCAGCCCATAACTGTGCGACAGCGCCTGCGCCTTCGCCGCAATCGTCTTGATCGGAATGTCGTCGTCGAGCGACAGGGCGATGTTTTCGGCCACCGTCAGCGAATCGAACAGCGAGAAATGCTGGAACACCATGCCGATGCCCAAGCTGCGCGCATATGCCGGACTGGTGATCCGGACCCGTTCGCCCTTCCACGCGATCTCGCCGTCATTCGGCTCGAGCGAGCCGAACAGCATCTTGACCAGCGTCGACTTGCCGGCGCCGTTCTCGCCCAGCAAGGCATGGATTTCGCCCGTCCCGATCTCGAGATCGACATGGTCGCACGCAGTCAGCGTGCCGAACACCTTGGTCAACCCGCTGACCTTCAGCAGGGCCTTCCCATTGTTTTCACCCTCGTGAGCCAAGGATTCCCCTCCGGCTTCTTGTTGTTGTCCGATCATGCTAGCCAAGCTTGATCGAAGCTCAAAGCAACCTTGTCCTTGAAACTGCTTCAAATATCAGAGGGGCAATCAGGGCAACAAGACAGTCGTCCCCGTAGTCTTTCGGGCTTCAAGGTCGGCATGGGCTTTTGCTGCGTCGGCAAGCGCGTATTTCTGGTTGATCTCGATATCGATCACACCGGAGGAGACCAGCTCGAACAATTCCCCGGCCGCGGTCTCCAGATCCTGTCGCTTGGCAATGTAAGTGAACAGGGTCGGACGCGTGACGAACAGCGACCCCTTCTGCGCGAGCAGGCCCAGATTGAAATTTTCGATCGGGCCGGAGGACTGGCCGAAGATCGCCAGCAGCCCGTACGGGCGCAGGCAGTCGAGCGATCCGAGATAGGTGTCCTTGCCAACGGAATCGTAGACAACGTCGCACAAGGCACCGCCGGTCAGCTTTTTCACTTCCGCAACAAAATCCTGCTCGCGGTAATTGATCACATGATCGTAGCCATGGGCGCGTGCAAGCTCGACTTTCTCGGACGAACCGGCGGTACCGATGACGGTGGCGCCGATATGCTTGGCCCATTGACCGGCGATCAGGCCGACACCGCCGGCAGCGGCATGAAACAGGATTGTTTCGCCCGCCTTCACCGCATGCGTACGGCGCAGCAGATACCACGCGGTCATGCCCTTGAGCATCATCCCCGCGGCCTGTTCGTCTGTAATTCCATCGGGAATCCTGACCAGCCGGTCCGCGGGTATGAGGCGTTGTTCGGCGTAGGCGCCAAGCGGCCCGGCGTAGGCGACCCGATCGCCCGGCTTGACCCAGTCCACCCCCTCGCCCACCTCAAGCACCCTGCCCGCGCCCTCGTTGCCCGGCGTAAACGGGAGACCGGCCGGCGACGGATAGAGACCCGTGCGGAAATAGACATCGATGAAGTTGAGCCCGATTGCCGTCTGCGCGATCAACGCCTCGCCCTTGCCGGGCTTGGCCGGTTCTACGTCCTTGTATTCGAGGACTTCGGGGCCACCGGTTTGGCTGACGACGATTGCCTTGCTCATGATTCAGGCTGCCTTTCTTCCAAGGTTTGGGAAAAGCTGCATGACGCAGCCGATGACGTAGAGATAAATACCGGTGACGGCGACGCCGGCCTTGACGACGATATCGGCGTTCAGGTTCTCGACCATCGCCGCGAGACCAAACGCGCACCAAGCCAGGAAAACCGGCAGGTTGATGTTGCGCAGCCGCTTGACCCGCACCGGATGCAGGAAATTCACCGGGACGAAGCTGAGCACCGCCGAAATCAGGACCGCCGCGAAGGATGTCCATTCGCCAGGCTGGATGACGAACAAGGTGAACACCACCATGTTCCACACGACGGGGAACCCCTTGAAGAAGTTCTCCTTCGTTTTCATCGACGTGTCGGCATAGTAGATCGCGCTCGACACCACGATGATCGCCGCCGAAAGGAACGACAGGCCCGGCCCCATGAAGCCGCGATTGTAGAGGGCAAAGGCCGGAATCAGAACGTAGGTGACATAGTCGATGATGTTGTCGAGCATGTCGCCGGACCAGGTCGGCAGAACCGACTTGACCTGCAGCCTGCGTGCCATCGGTCCATCGATACCGTCCACAGCCAGCGCAAGTCCGAGCCACAGGAACATCGCGGTCCATTCCTTTTCGGCGCAAGCGACCAGCGACAGGAAGGCGAGGAACGATCCGGAAGCGGTCAGCAAGTGCACCGAGAAGGCTTTTGCCTGCGGCCATGTCACCTTTTTTGCGGCCGGCCGGCTGAACAAGGGTTTTTTCACGGGCCGCGCCAGTCGAGTTTGCAGATTTCGGCGGAATGACCGGCGAAGTTCCAGTTGCGGCCGAACGCGCGCATGCGGCTTTTGTCGGATCGCGCGACGACGACTTCGGGGGCTATCCAGTATTCGGAATTGGAGATGACCGTGTCGCCCTCGCGGTCCTTGCCGCGAATCGGCGTGACCGCGCCGTCGATGATGTTCGGGATCTTGAAGATTCGCGTCTTGTCTTCCGTTTCGTACGAAATCGGCACCTGCTGCATGCCGAGAAAATTGCCGACCAGGATCGACAGCAGCGAGGTCGTACCGCCTGCCTTGCCGCTGAAGATCCGGCCGAACGCCTTTTGCGCATAGATCGAGGCGCGCTTGTCGACGAACAGGCCGGCGGTCCAGTTTCCGCGGCTCATGTAACCGGGAATTTCCATCACCAGGCCGAGGTTGAGCCCGGACAGGTCGACTTCGCCGAAGTGCCCGGAATCAATACGGAATCCGGCCCATGTCTGGCAGTAGCCTTCCGTCGGCGGATGGTTTCCGAGCGACAGCACGCACGGGCAAAAAACGGTGCAGTTGCAGGACAGCACCAGTTCCCCCTTCAGGGCCCAACTTTCTCCAGCCATTTTTCCTCCAACCGGGTTAGGCCGACAGTAATAGAAGCGCAGCCGCCCAGACAAGCAGTATTGCGCCCGCGATGCGCGTCACGAAATGCCCGGCCTGCGCTTTCTCGGCAATTGCCAGCATGGCGAGCAACGCCATCCACAACAGGTTCATCGTTCCGACCGCAAACATGACCAGCATCAGCGCCCAGCAGCAACCGACGCACCAGATTCCCTGCCGGATTCCGAGCCTGAAGATCGCCAACGGCCGCGTGCTCCAGTTGGAAAACAGGGTGGCGAACGGATTGCGGCATTTGGTCAGGCAGGCTTCCTTCAGTCCCGAGAACTGGTAGACCCCGGCGACGCCAAGGGCGGCGGCGGCCGGCACCGCCGCGAAGGGCGCGAACGACCCGTCAGGCGTAAAAAACCGGTTTGCGAGGGCCCAGGCGAGGCCAAAGGCCGCAGACATGGCAAGCCATACGGACAAGTAGCCGCATAGAAGCACGACCGGGTGGACCACGCGGTCACCCTTGAGGGCAGCCGTATCGGCGATCTCGCAGTAGGTGCCGATCATCGGCAGCGCCGAGGGCAGCATCATCGCGATCGCCATCAGGAACCACATGCCGATCGCCGCGAGCACATATTCCGGCCCATCGACCACAGGCGCGGGCGATAGGCACAGCGCAACGAAAGACGCAATCCACGAAGGAACCGGCATGTCCGGGAGCCATTGGGCAAGATCGCCGCCCGGCCCCAGCACAATGCCGGGAACGGCGCGGGCGATGCGCGCCGCCATCGCGGCGAAGATGGCCCAGGCGATCGCGATCAGCCCGAACGATGCCAGGTAAAGCGAAACCCGCCCCGATTGCGCGAATGTGCCCAGGGCGCGCCCGAAACCGTCGAGGGCGGAAAAATCCGCGCGATCGGTTGGGGATTCCTCGTCGCCAGACATGGTGCCCATGATTGCCCCGTTGATGCGATCCCACCCGATGCCATATACGAGCATGCGGCCTTTCACCAGAGAAAGGCCGCACCCGACAGTCAGGAGCTGGCATGGGCGATCCGTTACAGACCGACATCATCGTGGCCGGCACGGGTCCCGCCGGCCTGATTGCGGCGATCGCGTTTGCCGACGCCGGTTTTTCGGTGTGCCTGGCCGGGCCGCCGGTGCGGCGCGACGACGGCCGCACGACGGCATTGATGATGCCGTCGCTGGAATTCCTCGACCGGCTCGGGCTGGGACAGGAACTGCGCGAAGCCGGCGCGCCGCTGAAGACGATGCGCATCGTCGACATGACCAACCGGTTGATCCGCAGCCCTGTCGTCACTTTTCGGGCTAGCGAGATCGACCAGGAGGCGTTCGGCTACAATATTCCCAATACCGCGCTTGCCGCAGCGCTGGACGAAGCACTTGAGCGACGAAGCAACATCCAGCGGGAAACAGCACATGTTGCGCACTGGGAACTGAAGGACGAACAGATTGTCGCCCGTCTCGACGACGGCGCACAGATCGCAGCCAAGCTGGCGGTGGCGGCGGATGGCCGTGGCTCTCCGGCGCGAGAGGCCGCCGGGATCGATGTCCGGCGCGGCGCCCTGCCCCAGTCGGCCCTGGTGCTCAATTTTTCCCACCGCCGCCACCATGACGACACCTCGACGGAGTTCCACACCGAGAACGGCCCGTTCACGCAAGTGCCGCTTCCCGGCGAAAGGCGTTCGAGCCTGGTCTGGGTGACCGCACCCCAGAAAGCCGAAGAACTGGCCGATCTCGATGACGCGGCGTTGTCGCATGCGGTCGAGACGATGATGCAGTCGATGCTCGGCAAGGTTGAGGTCGAGCCCGGCCGACAGATCTATCCGCTGTCGACGGCCATGCCGGCGCGGTTTGCGGATCACCGAATCGCGCTCGTCGGAGAGGCCGCCCATGTTTTCCCGCCAATCGGCGCCCAGGGTCTCAACCTGTCGATCCGCGATGTACGCGATCTGCTAGACGCCGTGCAACCGGGAAGGCACGATCCGGGCGCGGCGGCTGTGCTTGCGCGCTACGACGCGAAGCGCCGGCCCGATATCATGGCCCGCTCCGGCGCGGTCAATGCGTTGAACCGATCGTTGCTGTCCGACCTGCTGCCGGCCCAGCTTCTGCGCAGCGCCGGGCTTGGTCTGCTCGGCATGTCAGCACCGCTGCGCTCGGTGTTCATGCGCGAGGGAATGGGACCCGGCAGCGGCTTTGGCGCGCTGGGGAGTTCGTTACGGGAAAAGGTCCGGCGGTAGGTACCCGCCGGTGATCAGCACAAGCAGCCCGGTTACGCTGAGCACCGATAGCGTTGTCGAGACCAGGATGCTGGCCGAGGCCCGCTCGACCCAGACGCCGTATTGCTGGGCAATGACGAACACGTTCGTCGCGGTCGGCAACCCCGCTAAAAGCACGGCGGCATACACCCATACCGGGTCGAAACTGCCGACCCAGCTCAGCATGAAATAGCAAAGCGCCGGGTGAAGCACGAGCTTGAACGGTGTGATGATGCCGATATCGGCAGGAATTCGCTTCAGCGGTCGCAGGGCCAGTGTCACACCCATGACGAACAGGGCACAGGGCGCCGCGGCACTGGCCAGATAGGCAAGCAGACGCTCGACAGGCACAGGCGGGCGGACTTCGAGCGCGGCAGCCGCCACGCCCACCACCGTCGCGATGATGAACGGGTGGAAGGCAATCTTGCGGGCGATCTCCCGCGCCACCAAGGCCGGCGGGCGTTTTTCGTCGCCGGCCAGCGCCATCATCAGCGGCGCGATCGTGAAATGCATGACGTTTTCGAAGCAGAAGATCAACGCCACCGGGACCGCCGCTTCCTCACCCAGTGCCAGAAGCGCGAGGCCCGGGCCCATATAGCCGATATTGCCGTAGGCCGCGGCCAGTCCCTTGACCGTTGATTCCGCGACTTCGCCGCGCGAACGCACCGCCGCGATCACGAACATGAGCGCGAAAATCGTATAGGTCGAAAACACCGACCCGAAAATGTAGCTCCACTCGGTCAGCCGCTCGATCGGCGTTTTGGAGAGCAGCTGGAAGAACAACGACGGCAGGGCGATGTAGATGATGAAGGTGTTCATCCAACCCAGCGCTTCGAGCGGCTGTCGCGTGATCCTGGCGGCTATGAAACCGATGAGGATCAAACCGAAAAATGGCAGGACGAGACCCAGGACATCTGACATGGAGCGGCAAACACCCGGCATCACTGCGTGGTCGGCTGGTGATATTGCACCGCACGCTCGGGATTGAAATTCCAAGTGTCCTGCGCCACATATTACTGGAGGTCAAGAATCCATGGATAAATTCGCACGCGCTAAATTTCAGATCGGACAGGTGGTCAAACACCGCCTGTTTCCGTTTCGCGGCGTAATTTTCGATGTCGATCCGGAATTCGCCAATTCCGAGGAATGGTATGAATCCATTCCTGCGGAAATCCGTCCGCGCCGCGACCAGCCTTTCTATCACCTGCTCGCGGAAAATTCGGAGACCGAGTACGTCGCCTATGTTTCGGAACAGAACCTGCTGATCGACGATTCCGGCGAGCCCGTTCGTCACCCGCAGATCGGTGAGTTCTTCGGCGAGCTCGCCGATGGCCGCTATCGGCCGCGCGACGAAATGTTGAACTGAGCGCAGCTTTGCCGGCGGACGCAACGAAAAACGGGGCCTGACGGCCCCGTTCCGATTTCAGACACTGCGCTGATCGCGATCAGTTGTTCTTGGCTTTTTCCTGCTCTTCCTTGAGCTTCTTTTCGAACTCTTCGCGGCGCTTTTCGACTTCCGCCTGGATCTGCTTGCGACGGTCGTCGAACTCCGACTGCTTCATCGGCTCGCCGTCGTAAACGCCCGTGAAGCCCTGGAGTGAAATCTTGACCGGGGTCGGCTGGTTCTGGAAGTTGACGGCAGTGACCGTCAGCTCGCTGCCGCGCTTGAACGAATTGATCAGTTCGTCGGTCAGCGGCGCCTCGGCGATGCAGCTCGGGTTTTCCTGCACGGGGCAGATCACGTAGTCGACCTTCTGGGTCTTGCCGCCATCGACCTGCAAACCGATGCCGGGCGGCAGGATGCGCATGGGCGGAACGGTGATCTGCAGGACGCGGCGATTCTGCTTGCCCTTGATTTCGATGAGCGCCAGGGCGGTCAGCAGCTGGCCCGACTCGGCGGAAGCCTTGATGTACTGCACGTTGCAGACATCGGTGTCCTTCTGCTTCTGGCACAGCTTGACCCACTCGTTCGGGACGGGTCCCTGCTGCGCAAGCGCAGCACCGGCAAAAGGTACCGTGGCCAGGCTGGCGATCAAAGCGAGCCGCGCGGCGGCAGTTGTCGGTTTCGTCATTTCCAGATCCTTCATAATCGATCGGTCGCTGCGTACCTGATTGCGTCCTAGTGGTTTTCAATTGAGGCGACAGCATGACCTGTATACGCCGGACGCGCACGCCAAGTCCTCGGCGCGGGTGTTACACCGACAAGCCGGCGGAATCCAGTCCCGTCCGCCCTCCTTTTTGTATCCTGTCGCGTCGCCCGTCGCCGTACCCTTGTTTCGCAGAGGGGCAAGCGTGATAGGTTCTTTGCCGATTCGAACCGCAGGAGACCGGCGCCATGCAGCGAAACACGGCCATTATCGCCATCTTGCTTTGCCTGCTGGGCGCCTTCTCGGCGAATGCCGAACCGTCCCATGCCATTGCCATGCATGGCGCACCGGCTTTACCGCCCGACTTCAAGGCGTTTCCCTACGTCAACCCGGATGCGCCGAAGGGCGGCAAGATCACATATGGCGTCGAGGGAACGTTCAACAGCGTCAATCCGTTCATCGTCCAGGGCGATGCCGCGCGCGGGCTGTTCGACCAGTCTTTCGGCTATAACGTGTTTGAAAGCCTGCTCGCGCGCTCGCGCGACGAGGCGTTCACGCTCTATCCGTTGATCGCGAAAAGCGTCGAAACCGATGACGACCGCAGTTTTGTCGAGTTCACGCTCGATGAACGCGCCCAGTTCTCGGACGGACAGCCGGTCACGGTTGACGATGTCGTGTTCTCGATGGAACTGCTGCACGACAAGGCGCGCCCACTCTACCGGCGCTGGATCGACAATGTCGCGGAAATGGCAGTGACCGGACCAGACAAGGTCCGCTTCACGCTCAAGCCCGAGGCAGACCGCGAAATGCCGCTGTTGCTGTCACTGCTGCCGATCTTGCCGAAACATGCCACGGATGCGGAGAAATTCGACAAGTCCACCCTTCAGCCGATGATTGCTACCGGCCCCTACACGATCGACAAGGTCGATCCCGGGCAATCCATCACGCTAAAGCGCAATCCCGACTACTGGGCCAAGGATATTCCGTCGAAAGCCGGTTTCGACAATTACGACGAAATCCAGATCATCTATTTCCGCGACGAAAACACCATGTTCGAGGCCTTCAAGAAAGGCCTGCTGGACGTGTTCACCGAGGGTAGCACCAAGCGCTGGGCCGAGGGATACGATTTTCCGGCGGTCACGGACGGCCGGGTAGTCAAGTCGGTCTTCCACGACGAGCTTCCCTCGGGCATGTATGGCTTCGTCTTCAACACCAGGCGCGAAGTCTTCAACAATCGCGAGGTTCGCCGCGCACTCGCCGACCTGTTCGATTTCGAGTGGGCCAACCAGAACCTGTTTTCCGGAGCCTACACGCGAACCAAAAGCTTTTTCGACGGTTCGGAGCTTTCCTCTGCCGGCCGGCCTGCCGGCAAACGCGAATTGGCGTTCTTTCAAACCCACCCGGACGCAGCTTTGCCGGAAGCGCTGGATGGAACGCTGCAACCGGCTGTCTCGGATGGTTCCGGCCGCGACCGCCATTTCATGCGAAGCGCGTTCGACCGGTTGCGCGCGGCCGGCTACGAGCTTGTCGACAAGGTCATGACCGGACCGGAAGGCAAGCCGCTCTCCTTCGAGATCCTGCTGCGCGGCAAGGGCGGCGAAGCGCTGGCCACGGCCTGGCAACGCACGCTTGGCAACCTCGGCATCGACGTCACTATTCGCAGCGTTGACGACGCGCAGTACCAGCAACGCCTCCAGACCTACGATTTCGACGTCATCCTGCAGTTCTACTACTCGTCCCTGTCACCTGGCGCCGAACAGATCGGCCGTTGGGGCTCGGGATCGCGCGACCTCGAAGGCACATACAATTTCGCCGGTGTGGCGGACAAGGCGGTCGATGATGCGATCCAGAACCTGCTGAATGCCTGGACGAAAGAAGAGTTCGTCTCGGCGGTCCGCGCCTATGATCGCGTTTTGTTGAGTGGATTTTACGTCGTGCCTCTCTATCATCTCGACGAACAGCGGGTGGCGCATGCGAGCGCGATCCATCACCCTGAAAAGACGGCCATCTACGGGTACCAGTTGCAGACATGGTGGCGCGACCAGCAGTAAGACGGGATTTCAGGCCATGACCGACAAGGCGCCGATTACCATCGATGTTGTATCGGATGTCATGTGCCCGTGGTGCCACATCGGCCAGAAGCGGCTGGAAAAGGCCGTCAAGGAAGCCGCCGAGGTCCCGGTCGATATCCGCTGGCGCCCGTTCCAGCTCGACCCGACATTGCCGCCCGAGGGCCGTGACCGGCGCCAGTATCTCAGAGACAAGTTCGGCGGTTCGCAGGCGGCGACAGCCGCCTATGAGCGCATTCGCGCGGCGGGCGCCAACGAAGGCATCCCCTTCGCCTTCGACAAGATCGAGGTCGCACCGAACACGCTGGATGCCCACCGGGTGATCCGCTGGGCCGCGACGGCCGGGGACGGGGTGCAGAGCGCGGTGGCGCGCCGCCTGTTCCAGGTCTATTTCGAAGAAGGCGGCAATATCGGCGATCACCAGGTGTTGGTCGACGCCGCGCGGGAGGCAGGCATGGACGCCGCTCTCGTCGAGTCCCTGCTCGCCACAGACGCCGACCGCGACGCGGTCGAGCAGGAAATCATGACCGCGCAGCAGATGGGTGTTCGCGGCGTGCCCTGTTTCCTGCTGGAAGGCCGCTATGCGGTGATGGGCGCCCAGGACTCCGCTGTGCTCGTCGAGGCCATCCGTTCGGTTTCGGCCGCTAAGGCCGCCGGCCAGCTGGACGCCACGGTACAGCAGTAGCGCTCAGGCCGCCGACTTTTCGGCCAGTTTCACCAATTGCGTCATGACGACCGCCGAGCCGGCAAGGCGCTTCTCGGGGTTCGGCCAGTCACGCGAGAACACCACCGACTGATCCGGCCTGATCTTGGCGAGCGAGCCTTGCTGGGCAATAAACTGGACCAGCGCGGCGGGCTCCGGGAAAGTCTGGTTGCGGAACTGGATCACCACGCCTTTCGGGCCGGCATCCAGCTTTTCGACATTGGCCTTGCGGCACAGCGATTTGATGTAGACCACCTTCACCAGATGCTGGACCTCCTCGGGAAGCGGGCCGAACCGGTCGATCAGTTCGGCGGCGAAACCGTCGATCTCCTGCGGACCGTCGAGCTCCGCAAGGCGGCGATAGAGGCCCAGGCGCACCTGAAGGTCCCCAACATAGTCCTCCGGAATCATGACCGACGTGCCGATCGTGATCTGCGGCGACCAGGACCCGGCCTCGACATGCTCCTCTCCGCGTATCTCCGCGACGGCCTCTTCCAGCATTTGCTGATAGAGTTCGTAGCCGACTTCGCGAATGTGTCCCGATTGCTCCTCGCCGAGCAAATTGCCCGCGCCGCGGATGTCGAGATCGTGGCTGGCGAGCTGAAACCCGGCGCCCAGCGTGTCGAGCGATTGCAACACCTTGAGCCGCCGGTCGGCATTGGCGGTCAGCGACTTGCGGGCCGGCAGGGTGAACAATGCATAGGCGCGAACCTTGGAACGCCCCACCCGGCCCCTCAACTGGTAGAGCTGCGACAGGCCGAACATGTCGGCCCGGTGGACGATCAACGTGTTGGCGGTCGGAATATCTAGCCCCGACTCTACGATCGTCGTCGACAGCAGGACGTCGTATTTGCCGTCGTAAAAGGCGTTCATCTTGTCGTCGAGCTCGCCCGCGGGCATCTGGCCATGCGCGACAGTGACTTTCAGTTCCGGGACCTGTTCGGAGAGGAAGGTCTGCACTTCGGCGAGATCGGCAATGCGCGGCACAACATAGAAACTCTGGCCGCCGCGGTAGCGTTCGCGCAGCAGTGTTTCGCGGATGACGACGGGATCGAACGGCGAAATGAATGTGCGCACCGCCATCCGGTCGACCGGCGCGGTCGCGATCAGGGACAGTTCGCGGACGCCGGAAAGCGCCAGTTGTAGCGTCCGCGGGATCGGCGTCGCGGAAAGCGTCAGCACATGGACGTCGTGCTTGAGCTCCTTGAGCCTCTCCTTGTGCTTGACGCCGAAATGCTGCTCTTCATCGATGATCAGCAGGCCGAGATTGTTAAATTTGATCGAGCTTCCCAACAGCGCATGGGTGCCGATCACGATGTCGACCGTGCCGTCGGCGAGGCCTTTCTTGGTTTCGGCCAGTTCCTTGGCGCTGACCAGTCGCGATGCCTGGCGGACGCGGACCGGCAATCCGGAAAACCGCTGCGCAAATGTCTTGAAGTGTTGGCGGGCGAGCAGCGTCGTGGGGACAACGAGTGCAACCTGCATCCCCTCCATCGCGGCCACGAAAGCGGCGCGCAACGCCACCTCGGTTTTGCCGAACCCGACATCGCCACAGACGAGGCGGTCCATCGGCCTGCCCGACGCCAGATCGTCGACCACGGAATCGATTGCCGATTGCTGGTCTTCGGTCTCGTCATAGGGAAACCGGGCGGCGAACTCGTCATAGAGCCCGTGGGGTGGCGACAGCACCGGTGCGCCGCGCATCTCGCGTGCGGCGGCGAGCCGGATCAGTTGGCCGGCCATTTCGAGCAGCCGCTTCTTCAGCTTTGCCTTGCGCGCCTGCCACGCAACGCCGCCCAGCTTGTCGAGCACCGCCTCGCTGGCCTCGGAGCCGAACCGTGACAGAAGCTCGATGTTCTCAACCGGCAGAAACAGCCGGTCGTCGCCGGCATAGCGCAGTTCCAGGCAATCGTGCGGCGCCCCGGCAGCCTCGATCGTCTTGAGCCCGGCAAACCGACCGATGCCATGTTCCGCGTGCACGACGATGTCGCCCGGCGACATCGCCGAGACTTCCGAAATGAAATCGGCGGCGCGTTTCGACCGCTTGGAGCGGCGCACGAGCCGGTCGCCGAGGATGTCCTGTTCGGCAATGATCGCCAGCCCGGCCGTTTCCAGTCCGGTTTCGAGCGGCAGCACGGCAAGCGCCGCCTTTTCTTGCGCGAGATTCCGCAACTGGCTTAGGTCCGAGATTTGCTCCAGTTTTCCCAGCCCGTGCTCGCCCAGGATATGCGACAGGCGGTCGAGCGAGCCTTCACTCCAGCCGGCAATGAGCACGCGTTTGCCCGAAGCCCGCAGTTCTGCGGCGTGGCGGACCACGTGGTCGAACACGTTCGCCGACGGCGCCGCCCTCTCCTCAGCGAAGGACCGGCCGGGCTTCGCCCCCGCATGCAGCACCGCGCGGGCGCCGTCGGCGGGCTGGTCGAATGGAGTGAGATCGACCACGCGCCGTTCGTCCGCAAACCTCACGGCCTCCGCGGCGGAAAGATACATCTGCTCGGGGGCGACGGGCTTGTAAGGTACGGCATCGGCGAGCGTCATGTCGGACTGGCGCGCCCGCGCCTCGTGATGGTCCAGGATCTGCGCGTGGCGGCTTTCCAGCGCCTCGCGGGCCAGATGGTCGAACACGACCGGCGCATCGGGCATGTAGTCGAACACCGTCTCCAGCCGGTCGTAGAACAGCGGAAGCCAGTGCTCCATGCCGGCGAACCGCCGCCCTTCGGAGATCGAGGCGTAGAGCGCATCCTCGCGCTGCGGCGCGCCGAATGCATCGATATAGGAACGGCGGAATCGGCTGATCGTGTCCGGCGTCAGCGCGACTTCGCTCATCGCTTGGAGCCGGAAGTCCTTGCGCTGGCCCGTAGTGCGCTGGCTGGCCGGATCGAAGGCGCGGATCGATTCCAGCGTGTCGCCAAAGAAGTCCAGCCGCAGCGGTTCGGCGGTTCCTGGCACGAAGACGTCGAGAATGCCGCCGCGCACCGCGTATTCGCCAACGTCACGCACGGTGCCGACGCGTTCGAAACCGCCGGTTTCCAGCCGCCCGACAAGGACGTTCATATCGATCTGGTTGCCGGGGCGGAGCGCCAGCGCCTGAGCCTCGACCATTTCGCGCGGAGCGATGCGCTGCAGGAGCGCGTTCGCCGACGCAATGACGATGGCCGGATGCGGCTTTCGGCCAAGCTCGATCAGGTCAGACAGGGCATCGATCCGGCGGGCCGCAGCATCCGCGCCGGGCGACACCCGGTCATAAGGCAGACAGTCCCA
Source organism: Zhengella sp. (assembly GCA_050304175.1). Taxonomy (GTDB): domain Bacteria; phylum Pseudomonadota; class Alphaproteobacteria; order Rhizobiales; family Rhizobiaceae; genus JAIOIW01. Next base: position 19,355 of record JBNLDE010000237.1, read on the forward strand.
GCCCGGCAAATCGGTAACCGGTAGGCCTGGCGCGACGAACCGGAGCGCTTGAATCAGGGCCGGAACGCGCTGGCCGTCGCGGGCCACGAACAGAACCGGCCCGCGCTTTGCCACTTCCTCGGCGATCTGTGAAAGCACGAACGGCTCATAACCGTCGGCGACACCGTCAATCATCACGGCGCGGTCACTGCCGGGTTTCAGGCCCAGAGGGGGAACGAGTTGCATTTCGGTCAAAACTTCATCGCATCGCGATGCGACAGGATGCGACGGAATATCGGTCGGTCCTGCTCCGGCGGAACCGGAATCTCGCCGAGAATCCACTTGAAAAGGTCCTGATCGTTTTCGTTCATCAGAGAGTCGAACGCGTCGAGTTCGTCTTCGCTCAGATGCGCGATCTCGTCATCGGCAAAAGAGCCGAGGATGAGATCCATTTCGCGCATGCCGCGGTGCCAGGCGCGAAACAGGATCTTGCGTCGTCGCGGATCAAGATTGGCTGACGAAATCGTCGTCCCGGTCATGGTGATTGTTCCGTTTTTTGATGCGTCGCATATATCGTGGAAGATCGCCGATGTCAGCCTTTCACCCGGCCGATAGCCGGAATATGTTCGTGCGATGCGCCCATCCCTCCTCGATCCGCTGTTTGCGCCGGTCTCATCGCTCGACGGAGTGGGGCCGAAGCTCGCCGACCTGATCGCCAGAATCGTTCCCGGCGACGTTCAGGACCGCGAAGCCAGGATCGTCGACCTGATGTTCACGCTCCCGCATTCGCTGATCGACCGGCGCAACAGGCCGGGCATCGCCCATGCCGCCGCGGGGGCGATCGTCACACTGGAAATCAGGATTGATCGCCACCAGCCCCCGCCGCGCGGCAAGAGGAACGTGCCCTACCGGGTGTACGGGCACGATGACACCGGCGAAATCGCGCTTGTCTTCTTCCACGCCAAAGGACCGTGGCTGGAGCGTTCCCTGCCGGAAGGCGAGACGGTGCTGGTTTCGGGGCGCATGGAGTGGTTCAACGGACGCCCTTCCATGGTCCATCCGGACTATATCGCCAGGCCCGGTGAAGTTCTGCCGGAAATCGAACCGGTATACCCGCTGACGGCCGGCCTTTCGGGACGAGTGTTGCGCAAGGCCGTCGTTGCGGCGGTTTCCCGCCTGCCCGACCTGCCGGAATGGCTCGATCCCGAATTGATGCGCAGACACAGCTTCCCGCCATTTGCCGACGCTCTGAAGCGCTTGCATGATCCGAAGGCGGTGACCGATGTCTCGATCGACAACCCGGCCCGCCGCCGTCTCGCCTATGACGAATTCCTCGCCGGCCAGTTGTCGCTCGCGCTGGTACGCGCGCGCATCAAGCGGCTGGCCGGCCGGCCTCTGCACGCCAGCGGCCGCCTCCAGGAAAAGTTGCGCTCTGCCTTGCCCTACTCCCTGACCGGATCGCAGGACCGTGCCATCGTCGAGATTTCCGCCGACCTGGAAAAGCCGGAACGGATGTTACGGCTGCTGCAAGGCGATGTCGGCTCCGGCAAAACCGTGGTCGCGCTGATGGCAATCGCTCATGCGGCGGAAGCCAGCGGCCAGGCGGCCCTTATGGCGCCGACCGAAATCCTGGCGCGCCAGCATCTGGCGACGCTTCAGCCGCTGGCGGAACGGATCGGGCTGAAGGCAGCGATCCTGACCGGCCGCGAGAAGGGACGCGAACGCGAGGCGATTCTGGCCGGCCTGGCCGACGGTTCCATCGACATCGCGATCGGAACACATGCGCTGTTTCAGCAGGCCGTGGAGTTCCACGATCTCGCGCTCGCCATTGTCGATGAACAGCACCGCTTCGGCGTCCACCAGCGCCTCGCGATGACCGCCAAGGGCAACGCACCCGACATGCTGGTGATGACCGCCACGCCCATTCCGCGCACCCTTGTGCTGACCGCCTTTGGAGACATGGACGTGTCGCGGCTGACGGAGAAGCCGGCAGGACGCCAGCCGATCCGGACGGTGACGCTGCCGTTCGAACGATTTGGCGAACTCGAAGAACGGATGCGCCGCGCGGTGGAGGAAGGCCAGAAGGTCTACTGGATCTGCCCATTGGTGGAAGAATCCGAAGAAATCGAGCTGACCGCGGCCGAAGACCGGTTCAAGAGCCTGAAGCCGCTGTTCGGAGACCGCATCGGCCTGGTCCATGGCCGCATGTCCGGCGCGCAAAAAGACGAGGCGATGCGGGCCTTCAAGGCCGGCGAGACACGGCTCCTGGTGGGCACCACGGTCATCGAGGTCGGCGTCGATGTGCCCGATGCTACCATCATGGTGATCGAGCACGCTGAGCGCTTCGGCCTCGCGCAGTTGCACCAGCTCCGAGGGCGCGTCGGCCGCGGCAACAAACCGTCGAGTTGCGTCCTGCTCTACAAGGGTCCCCTCGGCGAAACCGCGCATCGGCGGCTGGAAGTCATGCGCGAGACCGAGGACGGCTTCAAGATCGCCGAGGAAGACCTGAAACTGCGCGGCGAAGGCGAGGTACTGGGAACCCGGCAGTCCGGTACACCGGGTTTTCAGGTCGCGCGGATCGACGCCCACGGCGATCTGCTGGAAATCGCGCGCGACGATGCGCGTCTGGTGCTGGCAACCGATCCGGATCTCGATGGAAGTCGCGGCAAGGCGCTGCGCTTGTTGCTCTACGTGTTCGGGCGCGACGAGGCGATCCGCTTGCTCCGCGCCGGCTGAACAGCGATCAAGCCGGTTCCGCGGGCTTCATCTTGCGCGACGACTTGGTCTCGGTCAGCCCGTTCGCTTCGGCCAGTTCGGCGGTCTTTTCCTGATATTGCGGCGCGACAAGACCAGCCGAGATGACAAGCTTGGCCGCGTCCTCGACCGACATCGCGAGCGGATGTATGTCCTCGGCCGGGACGAACAGGAGGAAACCGGACGTCGGATTCGGCGTCGTCGGCAGGAAGACCGCGACTGCGTTGCCGGCTTTCTCCTGAAGCTCTTCCTTCACTTCGCCGCGCGCATCGGTCGCGATGAACACCAGCGCCCACAATCCCTTGCGTGGGTATTCAATCAAAGCGACCTTTTTAAAGGTGTTGCTCTGCTGCGAAAGCACCGTTTCGAGGATCTGCTTCAGCCCGCGATAGATATTGCGGACGAAGGGCATGTTCTCCAGCAGGCTCTCGCCGTAATTGACGATGGCACGGCCGACGAAATTGGCGGTCAGAAAGCCGATCAGCGTGATCAGGATGACGGCGACAATCAGGCCGAAACCGGGTACCGGGAACGGCAGGTAGGTGTCCGGATTGTAGTAATTGGGGATATAGGGTTTCACCCATCCGTCTACCCAGCCGATGAACGACCAAGCGATATAGGCGGTGATTGCCAGCGGCGCGGCAACGATGAAACCGGTCAGGAAATAGTTGCGTAGCCGGGTCATCCCGGAAATCTTGTGGGGGTGGTCGGACATGGAGGCTCGCGAAACCGAGGTGTCTTTCCTATTTAGGATGCTTCCCCATCCTTTTGAATAGGCAATCGTCCGGCGCTGCCAAAATCTGCCGGGCGCCTACTCCACAGTGACCGACTTGGCCAGATTGCGCGGTTGGTCGACATCGGTCCCCATGAACACCGCCGTATGATAGGCAAGCAACTGCACGGGCAACGCATAGACGATCGGCGCCACGAATTCCGGAACATCCGGCAGCACGATGGTCTCCATGGTATCGACCGTGGACAGGCGCGCGCCTTTTTCGTCAGTGATCAGGATGATTTTTCCGCCGCGCGCGGCCACTTCCTGCATGTTCGAGACCGTTTTTTCGAAGATGTGGTCGTGTGGCGCGATGACGATTACCGGCATGTCCTCGTCGATCAGCGCGATCGGTCCGTGCTTGAGTTCACCGGCCGCGTAGCCCTCGGCGTGAATGTAGGAGATTTCCTTGAGTTTCAGCGCACCTTCCATCGCCAGCGGAAAGTTCGTGTCGCGTCCCAGATAAAGCGCGTGCCGGACGGTCGAGAGCTCGCGCGCGACCTTGATGATCTGCTCTTCCAGGTGCAGCACCTGAGAGGTGATGCGCGGCACCTCGACCAGCGCCTGAACATGGGCGCGCAGCGCCTCGGGCGACAGCGTGCCCCTCTTTTCCGCCGCGCGTAGCGCGAGCGCCGCCATCACGGAAAGCTGGCAGGTGAACGCCTTTGTCGAGGCGACGCCGATTTCAGGGCCTGCCAGCGTCGGGAACAGCGCATCGGATTCGCGGGCAATCGTGGAACCGCGGACATTGACGATCGCGCCAATGGTCATGCCCTGCTGCTTGCAGTAGCGGAGCGAAGCCAGCGTATCGGCCGTCTCGCCCGACTGGGACAGGAACAGCGCTGCATCGCCCTTGGCGAGAGGCATTTCGCGGTAACGGAATTCGGAAGCGATATCGATGTCAACTGGAAGGCGTGCAAGACGCTCGAACCAGTATTTGGCAACTTGTCCAGCGTAGTAGGCCGTTCCGCAAGCCGATATAGCAACACGATCAACAGAGCCAAAATCAATATTCGAATTCAATGGCTTGATAGAACATGTTGAGAAGTCAATGTAATTAGAAAGGGTATGCGCGATGACTTCAGGCTGCTCATGGATTTCCTTTTCCATGAAATGCCGGTGGTTGCCCTTGTCGACCAGGAAGGCGGTGCCGATCGACTTCTGCTCGGTGCGCTGCACCGGATTGCCGTCCATGTCGAAAATGGCGAATTCACCGCGGCGCACGACGGCCCAATCGCCGTCCTCCAGATAGGTGATCGTATCGGTGAACGGCGCGAGCGCGATTGCGTCGGATCCCAGATACATCTCGCCATTGCCGTGGCCGATCGCCAGCGGCGGCCCGTTGCGGGCGCCGATAATCAGGTTGTCGTCGCCGCGAAACATGATGGCCAAAGCGAAGGCACCGCGAAGGCGCTTGAGCGCGTTGTGGGCCGCTTCGACGGGCGAGGCGCCGCGGCGCAACTCGCGCGAGACCAGATGGGCGACAACCTCGGTGTCGGTCTGTGACGCGAATTCGTAGCCGTCGGCCGTCAATTCCTCGCGCAACTCCCAGAAATTCTCGATGATCCCGTTGTGGACGATCGCAACATCATTGGAGAAATGCGGATGGGCGTTGGTTTCGTTGGGAATGCCGTGGGTCGCCCACCTGGTATGGCCGATTCCGATTGTTCCAGCGAGCGGTTCGGTCTTCAGCCGGTTTTCCAGATTGACGAGCTTGCCCTCCGACCGGCGACGGTCGAGATGCCCGGCGTCGAGTGTCGCCACGCCGGCGGAATCATACCCACGGTATTCAAGACGCTTCAGCGCGTCGACAAGAAGCGGAGCAACAGGCGCGTTCCCCACGATTCCAACAATTCCACACATCTGCAGTTCTATCCCGGTTCCGGATGTGGCGTCTGGTATACAGGCCCGATAGCAGCATTTGCCAATGCACGGAAATCACGCATCATTTCATCAGATTGCGCTATTGCCCGCTGTTTCGACCATTGCATCACAAACAGGTTTATGTGCCATTACAGTGCGATTTAGCGATGCGCGCGGTCATTTTGAAGACCTGATAAAGCGCTCCCGCAACCGTTTCGCCATTCCCGGCTTGTTCGACTGGTGTCCCCGAGCGATCGCTAGGGCATCGCCCGGCACGTCGTTGGTGATGACAGAACCACTCGCGACATAGGCCCCCTCGCCAATCGTAACCGGGGCGACAAGGGCCGCGTTGGACCCGATGAACGCGCCCGGACCGATTGTCGTCAGATGCTTGGAATGGCCATCGTAATTGCAGGTGATGGTTCCCGCTCCGATATTGGCGCCGGCGCCGACCTCGGCATCACCGATATAGGTCAGGTGGTTAACCTTCGCGCCGGTATCGATCACCGCTTTCTTGACCTCGCAGAAATTTCCGACCTTCGATTTTTCGCGCAAATCGGCACCGGGGCGGAGCCGCGCGAAAGGGCCGACCTCCGCACCGGCCGCGACCGTTGCGCCTTCCAGATGCGAATAGGCGCGTATGCGCGCAGGACCGGCCACCGTAACGCCGGGCCCGAAAAACACGTTGGGCTCGATGACCGTTTCCGGCGCTATGTTCGTATCCCACGAAAGATGCACCGTTTCCGGGGCGATCAGCGTAACGCCGGCGATCATCATCTCGCGGCGCCGGCGGGCCTGCCAGATTGCCTCGGCCTCGGCGAGCTCGGCACGGTTGTTGATCCCGAGCACGGACTGTGACGACACCTCGTAGGCGACAACCTTGAGTCCCTTGTCATGAGCGATGGCGACAATGTCTGTGAGATAGAACTCGCCTTTGGCGTTGTCGTTTCCGACCGCCTCCAGAAGTTCCAGAACATGGCAACCTGCGATCGCCATCAAGCCGCCATTGCAGAAGTCGATCGCCTTTTCCGCGGCACTGGCATCGCGTTCCTCGCGGATCGCAAGGAGTTTCCCGTCCTGTTCGATCAACCGGCCATAACCGGCGGGGGTTTCGGTGCGAAAACCCATGACGACCACTTGCGCGCCATCGGCCAGCCTTGCCCGCGCGGCGGCAAGATCGGCTGCGTCGACAAGCGGCGTGTCACCGAAAACGACGAGGACGTCGTCATAGCCGCGTGCAATCGCCTCGCGCGCGGTAAGCACGGCGTGAGCCGTTCCCAGCCGCTCGGTCTGCTCGAATGTCTCGGCATCGGGCGCAAACGGGCCGACAGCGGCGCGGACCGCATCCGCGTCGCGGCCAACTACCAGCGCCGTCGCAGCGCTGCCAGATTGCCGGGTGGCGCGGGCAACGTGCGCTGCCATGGGCAGGCCCGCGACCTCGTGCAGCACTTTGGACCGGTTGCTCTTCATTCTCGTGCCATCACCGGCAGCCAGGATCACCGACAGGCAGGTGCGTTGGGTCATCGATATCGTCCCGTGTGCCGGTTCAGCGCGGGTACACCGAGCGAATCCGGATCATTGAAAGCAATTGCGGCCCATGGTCTAACCCATCGTGTCCTCGCCTCACAAGGTTGAAACCGAACATGCAGAACCTGTCTCCGGCCCGTTATCGGATCGCGGTTGCCGTGATGCTCTTCACACCGCTGTTTTTCTCGACAAATCTCGTATTCGGCCGGGACGTGGTGCGCGAGGTCGCGCCTTTTACGCTCGCCTTCATTCGCTGGGCCACGGTCGGACTGGTGCTGTCCCCTTTCGTGTTTCGCGACTGGGCGGCGATCAACGCGATCGTGAAGCGTCACCGGGGCCGTATCGCCGTTCTGGGTTTCCTTGGCATGTTCGTCTGCGGCGCCATCGTCTATGTGGCGCTAACCATGACAACGGCGACCAACGCGACCCTGATCTACACCTCATCGTCCGTCATCATAATCCTGATGGAGGCCGCCTTTTCCGGACGGAAAATGAAGGTGCGCGAAACACTGGGCAGCGCCATCGCCTTTGCCGGCGTCGCCACGATCGTATTGCGGGGCGACTTTCCCGCGTTGCTATCGCTGCAGTTCAATTCCGGTGACATGCTCATCCTGGGCGCGGCGGTCGCTTGGGCGGCCTACTCGCTGATCTACCGCTCCGGAGACTTGGCGAAAGTCCCGAACATGGCGTTGTTCAGCCTCGTCGCATTGTCCGGTGCGGTGCTAATCCTGCCTGTGGCCGCCTACGAGCTGCTGAACGGCTGGGTCATTCCATGGACGGCATCCGCCTGGCAGGGTATTGGCGGCATCGTCGTGTTTGCTTCGCTCTTGGCCTTCTCTGGGTTCCAGTTCGGCGCCCGCAATCTCGGCCCTTCGTTGACCGGGATCTTCATGTACATGCTGCCACCCTACGGCGTTTCACTTGCCGTGATTCTGCTCGGCGAAGAATTCCATCGTTATCATGGTGCCGGGATCCTGCTGGTCATGGGCGGGATTGTGATGGCGACCTTTCCGGCCTCGCGGATTCGTCGGCTGTTGCGGCGCAGGTCAGCCGAGCGACTGGAAAACGGGGAACGTCTCGAGCAGCCAGAATGAAAAGCTCTGCATCCCGCCGGTGAGAAACAGGACACCGGCGGCGACTAGCAATCCGCCCATCACCTTTTCCACCGTTCCCAGATGAACCCGGAAGCGCTGCAGGAAGCGCATGAAAGCGCCAGAAAACAGCGCCGCGACGAGGAACGGTATGCCGAGACCGGCCGAATAAACGGCGAGCATGAACGCGCCTTCGCCCGCGGTATCGCGGGTGCCGGCGAGCGCGAGGATCGATCCCAGGATCGGACCGATACAGGGCGTCCAGCCAAAGGCGAAGGCCAATCCCATTATGTAAGCCGCCACGACACTTGCCGGGCGCCCGCGCGACTGGAACCGCGCCTCGCGCGACAGCAACGGAATGCGCACAATGCCGAGGAAGTTCAATCCCATGAGGATGATCAGCAATCCGGCGACGATGGCGAGCGGCTCCTGCCACAACCGGAGCAGGCGCGCGATGGTGAACGCGCTGGCTCCAAGCGCCACGAACACCGTGGAAAAACCCGCGACGAAAGCGACTGACGCGGCGATCAGCGCCCGCCTGCCGGCCGATGGCCGATCATTGTCGGCAGCGCCGGCAAACTCCTCGACGCTCACGCCAGCCATGTAGCACAGATAGGGCGGGACCAGCGGCAGGACGCAGGGAGACAGGAACGAAAGCGCTCCGGCTCCCAACGCGCTTGCATATCCGATATCGAGTGCCATCCGGTTTGCCGTCCATTGTTCGATCAGGACGTCCTCATAACCGCCAGCGACGACAGGGGCCAGTCACCGTCGCGTGACTGCGCCAATTTGCTGCGCCTAGCGGAAGACAGGCGGCCGCTTTTCGAGGAAGGCCCGCAGCCCCTCCTTTGCGTCTTCGCCGGTCTGCGAAATCGCCGCGCTGAGGCTTTCGGCATAGAGCCCGTCGGTGCGGGACATGTCGTCAATGCGCGAAATCGAGTTGATGATCAGGTAGTTTACCAGCGTCGCGTTGCTGGCAATGCTCTCCGCCAGATCGCGCGCCTTGGCCATGCCCTCGCCCTCGCCGACCAGGTAGTGCGAAAAGCCGATCCGGTGCCCTTCCTCGGCGTCATAGGTATGTCCGGTCAGCATCATTTCGGTCATCCGGTCGGCACCCAGAATGCGGCCGACCCGGACCGATGCGCCGCCGCCCACGAAGATTCCGCGCCGTCCTTCCGGCAATTGGAAGATGGCTGAGGGTTCGGCGACGC
>JBNLDE010000238.1:0-7226 GCA_050304175.1 Zhengella sp.
GGTCCTCAGCCAGCAGCTTGCCGAAGGCGAAATCCTGGCGCCCGCCGGCGGCCGGATTCTCACCGTCCCGCTGACAAAGGGGTCGGTCGTGATGCCCGGAGAAACCGTCGCAATGGTCTCCGACGGCACGCCTGTTCTGCGCCTGCGCGTTCCCGAGCGTCACGCGCGTTTCCTGAAACAGGGTGACGCGGTGCGCATCGACGGCGCCGAATTCGATACGAAAGGCCCTGTTTTCGGCCGGGTCACGCTGGTCTATCCGCAGATCGAGGACGGTCGCGTGATCGCCGACGCCGCGGTCGAGGGCATCGATCCCTATTTCGTGGGCGCTCGAATCCGCGTCTGGATATCGGCCGGATCGCGCGAGGCCTTCATCATTCCCGGCTCGTTCGTTTTCACCCATTTCGGCGTCGACTACGTCCTGCTTGAGCAGGACGGAAAGACGATCCAGGTGCCCGTGCAACGCGGCCTGGAACACCCGCTCCCGCAGATGCCCGACGGCATCGAAATTCTCTCCGGCCTTTCCGCCGATGACCATCTGGTGCAGCCGTGAAACTCGGCCTTTCAGGACGCCTGACACAGGCAACGATCCGCTCGCCGATCACGCCGCTCTTCCTTCTCGCGGCAATTGCCGTCGGCCTGTTGTCGCTTCTGACGATCGCGCGCGAGGAAGAGCCGCAGATCAGCGTTCCGATGGTCGACATCATCGTCGATGCGCCCGGCCTGAAGGCGACCGACGCCATCGAGCTGGTCACCAAACCGCTCGAAACGATCGTCAAGGGCATAGACGGTGTCGAACACGTCTACAGCCAGACCGTCGATGACCATCTGACGGTCACCGCCCGCTTCCTGGTCGGCACCAGCGCGGACGACGCGATCCTGCGGGTGCACGAGAAAATCCGCGCCAACATGGACCAAATCCCCGCCGGCATCCCCGAGCCTTTGATCGTCGGCCGCGGGATCGATGACGTCGCGGTGGTGGTCGTCACCCTGTCGCCGAAACCCTACGCGGCGAACCGCTGGCAGGCCAAGGACCTCAGCCAGGTTGCCGACGAGTTGCGCTCGGAGATCATGAAGGTCGACAATATCGGCCTGACCTACATTTCGGGCGGATCGCCGGAGCAGATCAGGGTTGAGCCGGATCCCGAAAAGCTCGCCCTTTTCGGCATCACCCTGCAACAACTGGCCCGGAAAGTGCAGCAGGCGAACCGCTCCTTTGTCACCGGCCGGATCCGCCATGCCGGGAAGGAACTGACGGTCAGCGCCGGCCAGACCATGTCCGGCGTCCCCGACATCGGCCTGCTCCTGCTTTCCAGTCGCGACGGACGGCCGGTTTACGTACGCGACGTGGCCAGCGTCGTCTACGCACCCGCACCGGACGAATACCGGGCATGGAACGATTCCCGCGAGGGCGAGGACGGCCAGTGGAGCCGCACGCCCGCGGTTTCCATCGCCTTCGCCAAGCGCAGCGGCGCCAATGCCGTGGTCGTGGGCGAAGAGATCATCCACCGTCTGGAAACGCTGCGGAACCGTCTCGTTCCCGACGACGTCCAGGTGTCGATCACCCGCGATTATGGCGAGACGGCGAATGAAAAGGCCAATGAGCTGATCTTCCACCTCGGCCTGGCGACCATTTCCATCGTCCTGCTGATCGCGTTCGCCATCGGCTGGCGCGAGGCCGTGGTGACGTTCGTCGTCATCCCCACCACCATCCTGCTCACCCTCTTTGCCGCCAAGGTAATGGGCTACACGATCAACCGCGTCAGCCTGTTCGCACTGATCTTCTCCATCGGCATCCTGGTGGACGACGCGATTGTCGTGGTCGAGAACATTGCCCGTCACTGGAGCCTCGACGACAAGCGGACCCGGCTCCAGGCAACGATCGAGGCGGTCGCCGAAGTCGGCAATCCTACGGTCGTCGCCACCCTGACGGTGATCGCGGCGCTGCTGCCCATGCTGTTCGTTTCCGGCCTGATGGGTCCCTACATGGCGCCCATACCCGCCAATGCCTCGGCGGCGATGCTGTTCTCCTTCTTCGTCGCCATGGTGATCGCGCCGTGGCTCACGCTCAAGCTGGCGCCCGGGGAGCATGCCCATGGCGGCGCCCACAACGCGCATGAAACGATCGGGCCGCTCGGACGCGCCTATCGCGCCATCGCCGCCCCGCTGATCAGCTCGCATGCGCGGGCATGGACATTCCTCTTGCTGGTCGGCGCCGCGACGCTCGCCTCGATGGTTCTGTTCTACACCAAGGACGTCACCGTCAAGCTGCTGCCCTTCGACAACAAGTCGGAACTTTCGGTTACCGTCGACCTTCAGGAAGGCGCGACGCTGGAAGATACCGAAAGGACGCTGTTTGCCGCCGCCGACATTGCGCGCGACCTGCCGGAAATCATGTCGATCCAGACCTATGCGGGCACGGCCGCGCCGTTCAACTTCAACGGTCTGGTGCGCCACTACTATCTGCGCCAGTCGCCCGAACTGGGCGAATTGCAGATCAACCTGCTGCCGAAAGGCGAACGGGACCGCAGCAGCCATGAAATCGCGCTCGACCTGCGCGAAAGGCTGACGGCGCTGAACGTGCCCGCCGGCGGCAGGGTCAAGGTCATCGAAGTGCCGCCCGGCCCGCCGGTCATGGCGACGATGATTGCCGAGATCTACGGCCCCGATCCCCAGTCGCGCCGCGCGGTCGCCGGAAAGGTGTCGGAGATTTTCAAATCCGTCCCCTTCATCGTCGATACCGACGATTCGATCGGCGGAACCCGGCCCCGCCTGCGCCTGACCATCGATCAGGACCAGCTCGAATATTATCGCGTCGAGCAGTCCGACGTGTACGACACGATCGCGATGCTGTTCGGTGCGGTGAATGTTGGCTATTCGCATCGCGGCGACGGCCGCAACCCGATCGGTATCGTGGTCGGCCTGCCTAAACCCGGGCTGACGTGGAACAGGGCGATTGCCTCGACCCCGATCCCGGCCAACACGATCCCCGGCGCCAACGGCGTAGTGGAACTCGGCGATGTCGTCCGCCCGGTCTTCGAGGATGGCTCGCTAAACATCTATCGCCGCGACGGCCGCTTCGTCGACATGGTGATGGCCGAGATGGCCGGCGAATACGAGGCGCCGATCTACGGCATGCTGGAGGTCCAGCGGCTGATCGACGAGCAAGATTGGGGGCAGTTGCAGAAACCGGTCATCGCCTATCACGGCCAGCCGGAAGACGAAGCGCACACGACCTTGCTGTGGGACGGCGAATGGGAGATCACCTATGTGACCTTCCGCGACATGGGCGCGGCCTTCGCGGTGGCCATCGTCGGCATCTATGTCCTCGTAGTCGCCCAGTTCGGCTCGTTCCTGCTGCCATTGGTCATCCTGACGCCGGTTCCGCTGACGCTGATCGGTATCGTGCTCGGCCACTGGCTGTTCGGCGCGCCCTTCACCGCGACGTCGATGATCGGTTTCATCGCTCTTGCCGGTATCATCGTGCGCAATTCCATCCTGCTGGTGGACTTCATCCGCAATTCGCTCGGCGAAGCCCAGCCCCTGCGCGAGGTGGTGCTGGAGGCCGGCGCGGTGCGTTTCAAACCGATCCTGCTGACCGCGCTTGCTGCCATGATCGGCTCCGCGACGATCCTGCTCGACCCGATCTTCCAGGGCCTCGCGATATCGTTGCTGTTCGGTCTCGCCTCGTCGACCCTGCTCACCGTTCTGGTGATCCCGGCCATCTACATCGTGCTGCGCGAAAAGAAGTACGATGCCGCGCAGACGGGCAACCCGTCGCCGCAGGCTTGAACCGCCTAGCCGGGGCCTTGGCCCCGGCTCTCGCCCTGCGAAAAATGCCAGTCGACGATCGGCGACATGTGCGCCGCGGCGCTCTGTGGCAGCCCGGCGCTGTCGCGGATGATCAGCGGCCCCTCGATTTCCGGATTGGGTTCTTGCGCCACATGGCCGGCAATCCCTTCCGCCAGTTCCTGCGCGGTGGCGTCGAAATAGTACCGGCGCAACAGCACGGTCTGACGATTGGACGCGAACAGGCGATAGCCGAATTCCGCACGGGCGGTGTCGAGGTCGATCCCGGTCTCTTCCAGCACTTCGCGCCGCATGTTGGCCTTGACGTCTATCCGGCCGTCGAAAATGTCGTCATGGTCGAACGACCCGGCCGCGAAATAGACCCGGCCGGGATTGGCGGTTTGCGCGCCCATGCGGATCGCCACCAGCGCGCCGTCGCTCGAAACCGGCACCGCATGCGCGAAAATGTGCTCGGCCTCGGCACCCGCCCGGTTCTTGCGCCAGTGCAGCAACGTGGCGAAGCGCACCAGGTGGCAGCGCCCGGTCAACCGCCCGCGCGCGAAGGCGGCTTCCGCCAGCATGCAGATCCGGCCGTCGAACAGCGCGGGATTGGCCTCGTGTTCGGCCAGCCAGTTCCGCTCGATCTCCTCGGCCATCGATGTCTCGTAGGGATGCGGCAACGGATCGACCACGATCGACACGTCGCGCACCGGGACAACCCGCCCTTGCGGCAAGTCGAACCGCATCTCCGGCGCCTGCCCGCTCATACGATGTCCAGCTTGATCGTCACCGGGCAGTGGTCCGAGGCCTTTGGGCGATCCCACCCGGTCCGCGGATAGCGCTCGATCTCCTGGCCGGGCGGAAACAGGGTGCGCCACGGCTGGCCGTTGCGCACGATCTGCGGAACCGCCTTTGCGTTGCTGCGCGCCATTTCGGGAGACAGCAGGATGTAGTCGAGCTGGCACAGATGCCGTTCCTCCGGCCCGCGCGAGTGATAGAGCGTCCAGCGTTCCATGTCGGGCAGCCGCTCCCCGGTGTTCACGGCGAAACCGTCGTCCAGCAACACGTCGAGGCAGGAAACCTCGTCCCTGACCGGCTTGAATTCGTAGCCCGACAGCGCGTCGCCGGAGATCACGATCCGTTCGCGGTAGTCGTTGAAGTCGCCGCAGATCACCCACCGCTTGTTCTCCGGCTTGCCCTCGAAACGGTCGGTGATGATGCGCCGCACCGCCCGCGCCTCGGCGACCCGGACCGGCATCGTCGCCTCGCGGCCGTCCAGCCCGTTGCGGCCGCTGCCCATCGACTTGAAATGGATCGTATAGATGGTCAGCGGCTTGCCGCCGATCCTCAGGTCGATCTCCAGGCAGTCGCGCCGGAAAATCCGGTCGTGCGACTCGATGTCCAGCGCTTTCAGCGCGTCGTTGTGCAGGCCGAAATCGGCGAAGGTGACATGGGCGTGGCTGGTCATGCGCTCGAACGTGATGTCCTGGCCGTCGCGCGTCTGTTCGCGCAGCATGACCGCAACGTCGATCCCGCGCCCGTCATTGCCCGGCGTCAGGTATTTGTGGCGGAACCCCCTGCCGACCATCTTGAAAAGATAGCCGTATTCGAACGCGTTCAGCGCGTCGAGATCGTCGACTTCCTGAAGGCAGGCGATATCGGCATGGGTCGCGGCCAGCGCGAGCGCGGTCAATTGGCGGTTGTCGTCGGTGTGGGCCACGGCACGCGCCGCTTCCAGCATCTTGAACTGGTCTTCGTCCTTGATGTCGTAGAGCGCCATGGCGCGGTCCAGGTACAGATTGTTCCGGTACCCGGAAAAATCGAACCGGCTCATCAGGTTTTCGACGTTGAAGGTTGCAATCCGCAGCGACATGGTCGGAACATCACCGCTCAGGCCCGGAATGGCAAGGCCAAACAGCACCATGCCGGAAACGGGTGTTCTCCTGCCGTGGGCGCGGTGGCACCCGGCCGGTTTTCATCCTTCCTTAAGCTCCGCTGGCTATTTTTTGCTGCCACATTCAGCCAATGGCAGGTGCCGAAATGAGTACTGCGACAGGCCCGGAAACTGCAGAAGACGCCGATCGGCGCAACCTGCGTCGCAACCACGTCTACAAGGGTGGCAAGATCCTGACCGGCGTGCAGCGGGCCATCGTCGACTGCGTCGTGCGCAACTGGTCGCACAGCGGCGCCAAGCTGCGTATCGGCGAAAGCTCGCTCGTCCCCAACGAATTTCTGCTCTACATCCCGGTCGACCTTGCGTGCTACCGGGTTCAGGTCCGACACCGCGAAGGCCTGGACATCGGCGTTGAAATCCTGGGGCCTGTCGACAAGCCGGAATGGCTTCACATCTAGGAAGCCGGCCGGTCAGTCGAACTTCACGCCGATCCGTTCGCCCTGGCGCCAGACCACCTGGATCCGTCGCGGCCTGACTTCGCCATTGATCTCGATCGTCGCGCCGGACGGGACACCGGTCGTGTCGCCCATGGCCAGCATCGCTCCGCCTTCCGATAGGTTCTTGGCCACGGCGCTCAGCACCGAGTAGCCGTTGTTGAAGGTCAGGACCGCGCCCTTGAAGCTGCGTGTGCGGCGGGTATTGCGGCGTTCGACGGGAACATCGACGGGCGCGAAGCGGTTTTCCAGGACTGTCATCATCATGCTGCCTCCTGTTGATGCGCATGCCCTCGCATCATCCGTGCCAGCCGGTTCCGTCCCGCAATGGCACAGCAGACGGCCGATGACACGACCCAGGGCAGTATCTTGCCGGCATCTCGCCCGAATATGTTTCGTCCTGAAGCACCAAAATCATTTCGTACCCCGTAAACCCTATCTTGATCTCATACATCTATATGTATAAATGTTTATGATCGTCTGAGCCCGCGGTATCCCTCCTCTCGCCCGGGCTTGTGGACGCCGGCGCGCCGCTCTCCCCGGCGCGCCGGTTTTCGTTTCCGGCATCGGTCCGAAGCCTTCCCATCGCCAACTATTACTAAATAATCTACTTAACCATTGACAGGCCGGGCGACGGCCTGATAGTTAAGCTAATGCCTAACTATAAAGAAAGCCTCGACAGTATGTTTCACGCGCTCGCTGACAGCAACCGTCGCGCGATGATCGACCGGTTGGCAAAAGAAGCGACCGCCGCGGGCTACTTTGCCGACGAACTCGGGATCTCGCTTCCCGCCGTTCTCCAGCATCTCGCGGTACTGGAAGACAGCGGCCTGGTGAAGACGGAGAAGCGGGGCCGCAAACGCATGTGCTCGCTCGACACTGGTGCGTTGAGCGCCGTCGAGCGCTGGATCAATGAGCGCCGCAGGCTTTGGGAACATCGCCTCGATGCTCTGGGCGACTATCTCACCGCCTCCATGGAGGCCGAAAGGGAAAAGGGAAAGGACGAGAAATGACCGACGGAAGCAGTGTTATCCATGGCACATTCACCCTGG
>JBNLDE010000239.1:0-23618 GCA_050304175.1 Zhengella sp.
GCGAAGCGAGCGCTGGGCGCCGCCACCGCGGCTCTGCTCCCGGAAGATGCCGTGGTTTTCCTGGATGCGGGATCGACAAATCTGGCGGTGGCTCAGGCGATCGGGGAGGGGAAGCGCCTGACCGTCATCACCAATGCGCCGGCTATCGCGGCAGTGCTTGCGGACAGGCCCGAGATCGAACTGATCGTGATCGGCGGGCGGATCGACCCGCAACTGGGCGCGGCGGTCGACGCAAGGGCGGCGTCCGAGATCGGCGGCCTCAATATCGACGCCTATGTCATCGGCGCGTGCGGATTCGATCCGCAAACCGGGCTCACGGCCCAGTCCTTTGAGGAGCAGACATTCAAGCGTGCGGTAACCGAGCGCTCGGCGCGGATCATCGCGGCGCTGACGGCGGCGAAGTTCTCTGTACGCGCGCCGTTCAACGTGGTCCCCCTGTCGGAGCGGCTGACGCTGGTGGTGGAGGACGGCCTGCCGGAGCGTGTGATTTCCGCGATAGGTTCCTCCAGCGCGACACTTGTCGAAGCGCGCGGGCCGGGAGCCGCAACACAAACATGACGACCGCTTTCCCGCCGCCGCGCCGCGCCGTTTCGCTGCTATTCCTGCTGAACGGATTCGTGATCGGCTCCTGGGCGCCGAAGATCCCGGAATTCGCCGCCCGCCTTGGTCTGACCGAAAGCGGGCTCGGCATGATGATCCTGTTTTTCGGCATCGGCTCGCTCATCGCCATGCCGCTGACCGGCTGGGCGATCGCACGGGCTGGCTCACGCAGGGCCGTGCGGCCGCTGGCGGCGCTGACCTGCGTGGTCCTTGCCGGGCTTACGATCGCGCCGGATCTCGTCACGGCAGGCATCGCCATCGTTTTTGCGGGCGCGATGATCGGCGGCATGGACGTGGCCATGAACGCCAATGCGGTGGCGGTGGAACGGCGGATGGGCCGGGCGATCATGTCGTCATGCCACGGCTTCTGGTCGCTTGGCGGGCTGGCGGGCGCGGCGAGCGGCGGGATGGTGATCGCGACAGCCGGCGTTGGCGGTCACGCCGCAATCGTCACGGCGCTGGCCGCAATCGCGCTGGCGGCGGCCTGGAGGCATATTTTCGACGACGGCGGGGCCGAAATCCCGGCGGCGCGCGCACGGCTGCGTCTTCCGTCTTCGCCGCTGCCCTGGCTGATCGGCGCCATGGCGCTGTTCTCGATGATACCGGAAGGGGCTGTCCTCGACTGGGGCGCGCTCTACCTGCGCGACGAACTCGGCGCCTCGCTTGGAGAATCCGGTTTCGCCTTCGCCGCTTTCTCCGCGGCCATGGCGCTGATGCGTTTCACCGGGGACCGGGTGCGGGACCGCTTCGGCGCGGTGGCGACACTACGGCTCTGCTCCGTGGCCGCTAGCGCGGGATTGCTGGCCGCCGGCCTGGCGGACAGCCCGTCACTGGCCATCGCCGGCTTTGCGCTGGCCGGAATCGGGATTTCCAACATGGTACCGATCGCATTTTCGGCGGCGGGAAACCTGCCGGGCATGGCGCCAGGAATCGCGCTGTCCGCCGTTACCTTCATGGGATATTCGGGCATCCTGTTTGCGCCCTCGCTGATCGGGTTCATCGCCGGGCGCACAGGCTTTGCCGTCATATTTGCCGCCTTGCCGGCGCTGCTCGCCGTCGTCCTCGTTCTGTCCGGTCTCGCCCGGCACGCCGACCGGGTGAAGGCGCCCGCGCCCGCATAGACATCCGGGCCGGATCAGGCGGACGGATTCGAGAGCGGCAGCGCGGCGAGCGCGTCGGCGATGAAGTCATAGGCGCGGCGAACGCGAAGCGACGTGCGCAGTTCGCGGTGGGCGGCAAGATACATCGGCAGTTGCGGGAGCGGCAGCTGCGGCAGGATTCGCACAACGTGGCGCGATCCCAGGCCGACGTGAAGCTGGTTGAAACCGATGCCGGCGCCGGCTTCGACCAGACGCCAGTTCAGCACCTGGTCGTCGGTGCGAACAGGGAAGAATTCGCGGTCGACTTCGTAGCCGAGCTGGCCAAAGCCGCGGATCATGAGATCGTCGCGGTCGTAGCCGATCACCGTTTGGTCGATGAGTTCTTCCGGGCGCATCGGTGTGCCATTGCGCTCGAGATAGGCCGGCGCCGCGAAGATACCCATTGCGACATCCGCTATCTTGCGGGCGATCAGCTCGGCCTGCGCAGGCGGTGTCATGCGGATGGCAATGTCCGCGTCGCGCGTCAACAGGTTCTGCACCGCGTTCGAGCTGACGATCTCGATCTGCAACCGCGGTTCGGCCCGGCGCAGCGCGACGACGATTTCCGGCAACAGGAAATGCGCGACCACCTGGCTCGCTGTGATGCGCACCGTCCCCGCGATCTCCTGGGCATGGCCGGTGGCGGCCAGGGACAGCGCGGCTGTATCCGTCGCGATCTTGCGGGCGTGATCGAGCATCTGCGCGCCCGCTTCGGTCAGAGCCATTCCGCGCGGCACCCGCTCGAACAAAGTCAGTCCGAGTTGCGCCTCCAGTTCGCCGATATGGCGGCCGAGCGTCGGTTGGCTCGAACGAAGCCGCCGGGCGCCGGCAGACAGGCTGCCGGTTTCTGCAACTGCCAGGAAGCTCTTCAGAAGGTTCCAGTCGAAGTCCTGCATCTATTCAAACCTGAATACCATATAGCCGATTCATGCGAGTACCCATTCATCTACAATAGGCCTATCTCTCGCATATCGCAACGCGAAGAACGGAGACAACCATGAAAACGATTGCAATCATCGGCGCCGCCGGTCGCGTCGGAAACGCATCTGCGAAAGCCTTTGTCGAGGCGGGCTGGCGAGTCCGGGGCATCGGCCGCAACGCGAAGGTCAACGAGATGGCGCCGGGTGTGGAACCGGTCAGCGCCGACGCTTTTGACGTCCAGTCGCTGATCGGGGCTTGCGAAGGCGCCGACGTGGTGATGAACGCGGCCAACCCGGCTTATGACAACTGGGCGGCCACAGTGCTGCCGATGGCGAGGAACGCGCTGGAAGCTGCCAAGGCCGTCGGCGCGACACATATGCTGCCCGGCAACGTCTACAATTTCGGTTACGACATCGCGACCGGCATGAAGGAAGATGCCCCCCAGGTGGCCTCGACCGACAAGGCCCGCATCCGTATCGATCTGGAGGAGATGTGCCGGACCTATGCCGAGCGCGACGGTGTCCGGACGGTCATCCTGCGCGCCGGCGATTTCTACGGCGGCGACAAGCCGGAGAGCTGGTTCGACCTGATGATCCTCAAGGATGCCAAGAAGAATGTTTTTGCCTGGCCGGGGCCGTGGAACCTGCCGCACGCCTTTGCCTATCTGCCCGACCTGGCCAAAGCCTTCGTGGCGCTGGCCGAGCGGCGGGAAACGCTTGCGCGGTTCGACCGGTTTCATTTTGCCGGCCACACGCTGACCGGCGAGCAGATGCATGCGGCGGCCGAGGCGGCAACCGGTCGCAAGCTGAGGCGCAAGAACGTCAACTGGATGCTGATCCGCACGGCCGGACTGTTCATGCCGGTCATGCGCGAAGTTGTGAAGATGTCCTATCTGTGGCGTACAGGCCACTCGCTGGACGGCTCGAAACTGGAGCGCACTGTCGGGCCAGTTGCCATCACACCGCCCTCACAGGCGATCGCCGAGGCCCTTGTGGACCTCGGCATCGACGAACCGAAAGTCGCGATGGCTGCCTGAAAAAGCTATTCGGCGGCTTGCGGACGCGCCTCGAGATCTTCTTCGGTCTCGGGGCGTTCGTCCGTCCCAGGGATTTTAGCGACCGCTGCATTACCGGCCTCGGGCTTGCGCCTGCGGAAGTAGCCACCGATCCTGCGGAAGAAACGCGTCACCTTCGAGTCATTCGACCGGGTCACGATCATCAGCAAGGACGGCGTCACGACCAGGGTCAGGATGGTCGCGAAGGCCAGGCCGAACACGATCGCGCTCGACAGCGCGATCCACCACTGGGTCGACGGAGCGCCGAAGGTGGTCTCGTGCGCCAGGAGTTCGAGGTTCAGGCCAAACGCGATCGGCAGCACGCCGAGGATGGCCGTCACGGCGGTCAGGACAACCGGGCGCGAACGTTCGCGGCAGGTCTGAAGCACGGCTTCCAGCTTGTCCAGGCCTTCCCTGCGCAGATGGTCATAGGTGTCGATCAGCACAATGTTGTTGTTCACGACGACGCCGGCCAGCGCGATGATGCCGATGCCGGTCATGACCACGGTGAAGGGCTGGCCCATGATGATCAGGCCGAGCAGGACGCCGATGGTCGACATCAGCACGGCCGACAACACCAGGCCGACCGACAGGAACTTGTTGAACTGTGCAAGCAGCACCACAAAGATCAGGAACATCGCCGCACCGAACGCCTTGCTCAGGAACGACATTGCCGCCTGCTGCTCTTCGTCCTCGCCGGCCAGCTTCCAGCGGATGCCCTTGCTGGCCAGGTCCATGCCGTCGAGACTCGCGATGACCTGCTTGCGCACCGCATCGGCCTGGACGCCCTCGGCGATGCCGGCCTCCACGGTAACGGTCCGCATGGCGTCGATACGGTTGAGCACGCCGGTGCGCTGGGCCGGTTCGCGGATCACGAAGTTCGAGATCGGAACCGAGCCCTGCGGCGTCTCGATCCGCATCTGGTCGAGCGTCGACAATGTCCGGCGGTCTTCCGGCAGCCGCAGGCGGATGTCGACCGCGTCGTCGGACCCCGCCGGGCGGTAGTCTGTCAGCTTGAGACCGTTCGTGACCAGCTGGACGACCGTGCCGACCGAGCCCGGTCCGATGCCGTAGCGTGCAGCCTTGGTGCGATCGACCTTGAGCTCCCAGTCGATGCCCGGCGCCGGCAGTCCGTCGGAGATGTCGATGACGTCCTTGGTCTTGTGTAGCATCGCGGCGACTTCACGTGCGGCATCCGTCAGTCCGTCGGGATTGGTGGCCGACGACAGCCGAACCTGGATCGCCTTGCCCGTGGGCGGGCCGGCCTGGGGCACGGAGACTTCCACATCGACACCGGGGATGCCTTTCATCGCGGCGCGCAAGTCGTTGAGAACCTCGCTTGCCGGCTTGCGCTCGCGCCAATCGACGAACTCGTACTGGATGACGCCGATGGTGTCTTCCGAGGTCTGGGCTCCGAAACCGCCGGACGCCTTGCCGACGCGGGTGTAGACCGTCTTGATCCCCGGCCAGCCGAGGATGCGCTCCTCAGCCTGGCGCACGGCTGCGTCCTTCTCCTCAAGCGAGAGGTTTCCGCGCGCATGGACATAAAGCAGGCCGTATTCCGGTTCGACGTCCGGGAAGAAGATGACGCCCTTGCCGAGCTTGCCATAGGCGATCGGGACAGCGACCAGTGCCGCCGCGGTGACCGCCACGACGATGAAGGGATGGCGCACCGCCTGGTTGACGAAACGCATGTAGAATCCGTCGCGCACCGGGCCTTCATGGACCGTTGGCTTGGCGAAGATCGCGCCGATCGTGGGCGTGAAAATGAGCGCGTAGATCAGCGACGAGGACAATGTCACGATCAGGGTGATCGGCATGTATTTCATGAATTCGCCAACGACGCCCGGCCAGAACAGCAGCGGCGAGAAGGCGGCCACGCGGGTCATGGTGGCGGCGACGACCGGGCCGGTCATGCGGTGAGCGGCCAGCGCGAACGCCTCTTTCTTGTCCATGCCTTCCGACATGCGCCGCTCGGCGAACTCGGTGACGATGATGGCGTCGTCGACCAGCATGCCGACCGCCAGGATGAGCGAGAACAGCACGACGATGTTGACCGTGTAGCCGGCCAGCGACAGCCACATGATGCCCATCAGGAACGACGCCGGAATCGCCAGGCCGATCAGCAGCGAGGCGCGGCCGGACAACGCATACAAGATAACGACGAAGACCAGGATGACCGCGGTCAGAACCGAGTTTTGCAGGTCGCCCAGCAACTGGCGGATGGTCGTCGACTTGTCCTGGCTGTAGGACACGATACTGCCCTTGGGCAGGAGCTTGGAGAAATTGTCGGCTACCTCCTTCACGGCATCGACGGTATCGACCAGGTTGGCGCCGGTGCGCTTGGACACCTCGATCGCGATGGCCGGCTTGCCGTCGAGCCTCGTGATCGTTTCGGCGTCCTTGAAGGTCGAGCGGATGGTTGCGAGATCGCGGGCGCGCACGACCGCGTTCGGGCTCGCCACGATCGGCAGGTTGGCCACGTCCTCGACCGTTTCGATCAGCGAGGGCACCTTGACGGCGTATTTACCCTCATCGCCCTCGATCGCACCAGCGGCCACGAGGCTGTTGCTGGCGCGCACGCCGCCGATCAGCTGATCGAGCTGAAGGCCGTAGGAGGACAGCTTGACCGGATCGATGACCACTTCGACCTGTTCATCGCGCGCGCCCTGCAGGGCCGCGTCGAGCACGCCGGGGATTTCCTCGATCCGGTCGCGGAGTTCGCGTGCGGCGGCGGAAAGCGCCCGTTCGGGCACATCGCCGGCCAGCGTCACCACCAGAACCGGAAACTCCGAAATGTTGACTTCGTTGACGGTCGGTTCGTCCGCGCCCTGCGGCAGGTCGCGTTTGGCATCGGAGACCTTGTTGCGGACATCGACCAGCGCCTTGTCGAGGTCAGCGCCGGCCTGGAACTCGACGATCACATTGCCGCCGCCCTGGTAGGCGGTCGACTTCATTTCCTTGATACCGGCTATGGTCTTGATACGGGTTTCCATCGGGCGCAGCAGCAGACGCTCGGAATCTTCCGGCGAGATGCCCTGATAAGCCATGGAAACGTAGATGATCGGAATCTTGATGTCCGGCTCGGCTTCCTTCGGAATCGAGATGTAGGACATCGTACCCGCGATCAGAAAGAACAGCAGGACCGAGATCGTCAGGCGCGCATTGCGTATGGCGTATTCTATGAGACCCATACTCAGTATCCTAGTTCGTCGCGCCTGTGGCTTCACGGATCAGCCGCTGCACAGTCTCTGCATCGGCCTCGACGGCATTCACCTTGTCGCCTTCGGAGACCAGGTCCTGGCCCGCGACGATGATGCGCGCGTCGTCTGGAATACCCGCCAAAATCAGGCCGTTGGGCGTATCGTCGACCAGATCGATCGGCACGAAACCAACGGTGCTGTCGGGGCCGACGATCCGAATCCCGAGATCGCCCTGCTCGGACAAGGTGACCACCGAACGCGGCAGGACGACGGCATGCACCGGCTCGGCCAGCAACGTGATCTCCGCGGTCATGCCGGCGGGGATCGCGGCATCTGAATTGGGCACAGCGACCTCGACGGGGAAAGTCCGCGTCTGCGGGTTGGCCTGCCGGCTGATGTAGCGCAATTCGCCCTCCACGATCTTGCCGCTGACCAGGCGCACCCGCGCCTTGTCGCCGATCTTGACGTGGGACAGGTCGTTTTCGGAGATTTCTCCGGAGGCGGTGATCGGATCGAGCGCAAGCAGGACAGCGACTTGGGCGCCTTGGGGGACCGAACTCGCCAGTTCGACATTCAGCTTGTCGACGATGCCGGCAAAGGGCGCATGCACCTGCTGGCGGTCGAGATCCGCCTGAGCCTGTTCAAGCGACGATTTTGCCGCTGCCAGCGCCGAGCGCACATTGTCGAGCTGAAGCTTGGCAAGGCTGCCCTTGGCCGCCAGCTTTTCGGCGGCTTCAAGCTCTTTCTGGCGCTGGTCGAGCACGGCCTTCGCCGTTGTCACCACCGCTTCCTTGCCTTCGCTCTCGAGCGAAAGGATCAGGTCGCCCTCTTCGACCCGCTGACCCTGGCGAACGGGGAGGGACTTGATGATTCCGCCCGTGCGCGTGGCCAGCGTCGCCGACTTGTCGGCCTTGGTCTGGCCAGACAGGCGGATGGCGCGGCTGTGCTCCACGAAAGGCGGCTTGACGACGGCAACAGTCTTCAGGACGGGCGCAGCCTTCTCGGCCGCCTGCGAGGTTTCGAGCGCTTCTGTCCGCGCGGTTTCCGGCGTCTCGCCGCTGGCGGCGCTGCCGACCGAGGCGAACTCGCCCGTCATAACCCAGGCCGCTGAAGCCGCGAGCACGGCTACCGCCGCGAGTTTGTGAAAACTGATCTTAGCCATTTATACCGATTTCCGATCCACCCGTCCGAATGCGGAACGGGTCTGTAAAGCATTCGCGTCAACAAAACCTTGTCGGCCGATATGGGGAATGCAAGTCGCAATTACTATGCTTGCTGGCCCATAACATGCCTGTGCTTTGCATCAAAGGTCATTTACTTCGCGCGCGTGGCCATCGCGACACATCCTGCCATCCGGTGCGGGTGCCATTGCGGCGAAGCGGTTCCAGTTTCCCTTGCGGTTTCAGTTATTGAGGGCATGGCATGCCGGCCGCGCCCCAAATCCCGATGTCGTTTACGTGTTCCTGCAACGAAAAGGGCGCCGGTTCGCGTCCCCCACCCGGGTTCCAGGCCCAGTGCAGGATCTTGTCATGATTGAGGTGCGCGGCAATTTCCTCATAGGTCAACCCGCCATTGCGCTCCGGATCGCGCAACTGGCTGCAGATATCCTTCGATGACATGCCAAACCAGTGCGCTTCGGCCGGCGCCATTCGCCAGTCCGACGCCACATGCGGCGGCGCATGCGCAATATCGTTGGCGCGGCCGGTATTGACGTGGCAGGTGCTGCAGGGAACCAGTTCGGCACCAATCCGGCTGGCGCCGGCACTGATGTTCATGCCGTGCGGTCGCGCTTTGCCGTAGCTCGGGCCGGACCACATCGGAACGTTATCCGCGCCTGCATGGCAATTGGAGCAGCGGGGGTGTGACACTACCTCATAGATGCGCGACCACGCTTCAAGCCCCTGGCTGGCGCTGACGCCTGCTTCGGCCAAAACTGCCGGTGTGCCGGTTTCGCCCGCCGCAAGGGCAGGTCCGGTTACGCCCACCACAATGGCGATCGTCAAGGCGAGTTTCTTCATCGGTCAGGCCTCACACGAAATCGATGTGCTTGTTCAGCGGCAGCTCGCGGATGCGCTTGCCGGTCGCCGCGAAAATCGCATTGGCGAGCGCCGGCGCGGCGGGTGGAACCGGTGGTTCGCCGATGCCGCGAATATGCTCGCCGCTTTCCAGCCCGCGCACGACGATTTCGGGGCACTGGTAGAGGCGCATGCCTTCGTAGGCGTGATAGTTCGTCTGCTCGGCCATGCCGCTGGCATAGGTGATCTCGCAGTTCATGGCGTGGCCGAGGCCGAAAATGACCCCGCCCATGACCAGGTTTTCGAAGTTCACAGGGTCCAGCACCTTGCCAACCTCGGCGGCGACATAGACCTTGTCGATCTTTATGCCTTTCGGCGTGGCAGTCACCTCGACGACCTCTGCGGTGGCCACGCCGAACGACAGGCAAAAGGCGACGCCGCGCCCGCGGTTCTCGCCGATCTTGGGCCCGTCCCAGGCGGACATTTCCTTGACCGCCTCCAATACCTTGCGGGACGGTTCATGCCAGCACAGGCGAATGCGCTCGTCCATCGGATCGGCGCCGGCCGCGTGGATCAGCTCGTCGAGCAAGCTGTCGTGGAAGAAGCCGTTGACCGACGCGCCGACGGAACGCCACGAAGTGACGGGAACCATTTCAGGCACGCGGTAACCGGTCACCCGGTAATCGGGAACGGAAAACGGCTGGTCCCAGGCGCCGGCGACGATCGTGACATCGGGGCCGGGCGTCGGAATGCCCTGCCGGCCGAACTGGGAGACCGCCACCGACGGCATGGCGACGTCGAGGTCGAACGCGTCGACCTTGCCGTCCCTGACCGCGCCGCGGCCGCGCGCCATCGCCATCGGGCGCGGGAAGCCGTGGGTCATGTCTTCCTCCCGGCTCCACGTCATTTTCACCGGCGTGCCCTTCATCGCCATCGCGACTTCGACCGCCTGCGCCACGTAGAGGTCCTCCAGCCGGCGTCCGAAACTGCCGCCCATCATCTGCACATGGACGTGGATGCTGTCGGTATCGATACCGGTTAGTTTGGAGACATTGTTCTGCACGAAGCGCGGAATCTGGGTTCCGGTCCAGATATCGACCCGGTTTTCGCCGACCAGCACGATCGCGTTGACCGGCTCCATGGGGGCGTGGACGAGATGCGGAACACGGTACTCCACTTCGACGGCAGCACCGCCGGCGAGGGCATCGTCGACCGCGCCGTCATCCCTGAAACGGCTGTCCTGCAAATCGCCGACAAAAGACGCGGCGGTATTGTCCCACATTTCTTCCGAAGTCGCAGGATAGGGCGCCGGTCCCCAGTCGAAGGCGATCGCCCCGGCTGCCTTGAAAGCGTGCCAGGTCGTGTCGGCGATCACCCCGACGCCATTGGTGACCGGTACGACTTTTTGCACGCGCGGCATGGCCTCGGCCTTGCTGGCGTCGTAGCCATTCATCGCGCCGCCGATATGCGGATTGGTCACCACGGTCGCATGCACCATCCCTTCGACCGCGAGATCGATGCCGTAGACCTGCATGCCGGTCGACTTTGCGACGATGTCGACACGCCGCATCTCCTTGCCCAGATAGCGCCACTTGGTTTCGGGGCGAAGCTCGACATCGGTGACCGGTTCGATCGTCGCTGCGACGGGAGCAAGCTCGACATAGCTGATCGACGAACCGTCGGGCAGGACGACGGCGCCGTCCTTCGTTTTCAGCCTGGCGACCGCGACGCCGCTCTTCGCGGCTGCCGCGGCCTTCAACGTCTCGCGCGCCACGGCGCCGGCCATGCGCAGTTTCACATAGGCGTCGGGGACGGTCGACGACCCGCCGGTAATCTGAAGGCCCATGAATTTGGAGACGACATCGCCGAATCCGCGGGCATTGCTTGCCAGGAATCCGTCATCTGTCGCCGCGAAAGGAAACCCTTCGCCGGTGACTGCGCCATTGTAATAGGCCGGGCTCGGCGTGCCCGGATCGACCTTGACCGCATTCAGGTCGACATCGAGTTCCTCGGCGATTAGAGCTGCCTGGACCGAGTAGGCGCCCTGACCCTTGTCGGCGCGCGGGGTGATCAGCGTGACGCCGTTTGCGTCGATTTTCACATAGGGCGTGATCGCCGCCTCGCCCTCGCCGAGTTCGTCGAGAAGCGGATTGTGGGGCGGCTTTTTGTAGGCATAGTAGCCGAACGCCACGCCGCCAACGATGGCCGCGGACGCGACAAGCAGGGTGCGGCGGGTGATCTTTGCGATGCGCGACATGAGTTACGCTCCGTTCAGCTTGGCGGCGGCGGATTTCACCGCGGCTCTGATGCGCGGATAGGTGCCGCAGCGGCAGAGATTGGCCGACATCGCGCGATCGATGTCCTCATCGGTCGGGTTCGGATTTACTTCCAGGAGTGCTGCGGCCGCCATGATCTGGCCCGACTGGCAGTAGCCGCACTGGGCGACCTGGTGTTCGATCCAGGCTTCCTGCACCGGGTGCAGCGCGTCGGGGGTGCCAAGGCCTTCGATCGTAGTCACGTCACCGTCGACATCGCCGACCGCCAACTGGCAGGAGCGAACCGGCAAACCGTCGACGTGGACCGTACAGGCACCGCAAGCGGCGATGCCGCAGCCATATTTGGGTCCGGTGATGCCGGCGAGATCGCGCAATGCCCACAGCAGGGGCATTTCCGGATCCGCATCGATCTCGATCTCGGTTCCGTTGACGGTCAGTTTCATCGGCACACTGCCTCCCGCGGTCGTCACGAATTGGCCGGTTTTCAGCCGGCACCTTTACGTTCTGACAAAATGCGTTATTTTGTCAGATTGTCAAGACAGGCATTCTTGCGTATTGAGGCATCTAAGGACTGGCAATCGGGGCGGCATTCTTGGACAGGCGGGCACAAATCCTTCATTGCGCGATGGATCTGGTAATGCGCTACGGCTACAGCCGTGTGACGATGGACGACATCGCGAAAGCGGCCGGCATGTCGCGGCCCGCGCTTTACCAGTCGTTTCGCAACAAGACCGACATATACAGGGCGATTGCCGATGACATGCATGTGCAGGCCATCGCGGCGGCGGAGTCGGCGCTGAAGGAAGACAAGCCGGCCAGGGAGCGGATCGAGAATGTCATCCGGGTCGGATTCCTCGATATCCTGGCGGAACTGGATGCTTCGCAGCATGGTGCCGAGTTGCTGGACATGAGCAACGAGCTTTGTGGCGATATCATCGATGAATGGAAAAGGCGGCATCTCGAATTGCTGTCGCAGGTCTACGAGGCCGCCGCCACCGGATCGCCCTTCTCCGGCGAGACGCTCGCCTGGCAACTGATCGACTGGTTGGAGGGCATGAAGTGCCGCGTCTCCGATCAGGGGAAACGGATCGAGGCCCTGCGCGCGTTCCTCGACTTGCAGTTCGCGGCCCTGCCGAAGACCGTTCAACCCGCGTGAGGCGCCTTCCGGCTTGCCAGATAGTCGCGCACGCGCCGGCCGAGGCGCCGCCGCGGCGGATGGCCCGAGACAGGCGTCAGTTCGTCATGCAGTTCGACCGTGGCCTTGTGACCAACTGATGCGTAATCGGTTTCATGCCAGTCATCGGCGGCCGCGCGGCCGAGATCGCGCAGATACTGAAGAAAGTCCCATTGCGCGTTGATCTTCGAGGCCGCCGTCAGCTCCTTCAGCGCGTCGTCGGCGTCGATCCGGTGCATGCGGATATCGCGGTAGTCGCTGTCGCTGATCCGGCCGGCGTCGATCAGCTTTTTGACGAAGGCGATGGCGCGGAACTCGCGCAACAGCCCCGCATTGAAGGTGATCTCGTCGATCCGGTTGTTGATGTCGCGGGCCGAGGCCGGTGCGCCGGCCCGCATGATGGGATTGATCTGCACCAGCAGCACGTCCTCGACGGCATTGGCATAGAAGAACGGGAATAGCGCCGGATTACCGCCATAACCGCCGTCCCAATAGGGAACGCCCTCGATTTCGACCGCCGGGAAGATGCTTGGCAGGCAGGCGGAGGCCATGACGACGTCGACGTGAAGCTCGGGCGTCTCAAAAATGCGCGGCTGGCCGGTCTCGACGTTGGTGGCGGAAATGAAAAGCTGGGTGCTCTTGCAGGCGCGCACGCGCTCGAAATCGATCTCGGCCTCGACGACGTCGCGCAGCGGGGTGATGAGAAACGGGTTCGCCAGGGTAGGCGACAGGTTCTGCGACAGGAATTCGTAGAACAGCCACGCGGGGTTGTTTTCCACCGACCAGTTTCCCATCAGGATGTCCCAGGGCATGCGCTGCAAAGGCGAAAACCGGCCCACGGCGCCCACCGCGCTCCAGAAGGCGTGAAGACGCTCGCGGGCACCGTCGGCGCCGCCGCGCATCCAGCCGTCTGCCAGCGCCACTGCGTTCATGGCGCCGGCGGAAGTTCCGGATATCGCAGCGAATTCGAGCCCGCCGAGTTCCAGCAGGCGGTCGAGCACGCCCCAGGTGAAGGCGCCGTGCGAGCCGCCGCCCTGCAGTGCGAGGTTTGCCGGACGGGCCGCTCCGTTTGCTCTGATATCGGGCGTAGCCATCTTACAAAGCGGTCCAGCCGCCATCGACCGATATCGACGTTCCGGTGATCTGGTCCGCCGCGGGCGAGCACAGGAACTGCACGATGCCGCCGATCTGTTCGACCGTCGCGAACTGCTTCGTCGGCTGGCGCTCGAGCATGACCTTTTCGATGACGTCCTCGCGGCTCATCTTGTGGGCCTTCATCTGGTCGGCGATCTGGTTTTCGACCAGGGGTGTGTGCACATAGCCGGGGCAGATCGCGTTGACGGTGGCGGCGACGCGCGCCTCGGCGAATTCCAGCGCGACCGTCTTGGTCAGCCCGAGTATGCCATGCTTGGCCGATACGTAGGCCGACTTGTAGGGCGAGGCGCGAAGCCCATGGGCAGAGGCGATGTTGACGATGCGGCCCCAGCCCGCCTTCTTCATCAGCGGCACGGCGGCGGCAATCGTGTGGAACGAGGAGGACAGGTTGATGGCGATGATCGCATTCCACTTGTCGACCGGGAATTCCTCGACGGGAGCGACATACTGGATCCCGGCATTGTTGACGAGAATGTCAACAGCGCCGAATTCAGCGGCCGTCTTGTCGATCAGCGCCCGGCACTCGTCGCCCTTCGACATGTCGGCCTGGATGTAGATCACCCGGCCAGAGCCCGCCTTGTCCAACTCGTCGGCGAGGTCGTGGTCTTCCTTGTTGTCGGTGAACGAGTTGAGGACGACATTGTGGCCGTCTGCCGCCAAGGCGCGGGCGATGCCCAGTCCGATACCCGAGGTCGAACCGGTGACGACTGCGGTGCGAGGTTTGCTCATGGGAGAATCCTTTTTCGGGTTGTTGTTGCGTTGCAACTTAAACGTTGTGCGTCGCATCATCAAATCAATGACATTGCAAAAATGTAAGGTAGGTCCGCCGGACTGCCCCGGTTGACAAGGTGCGCCCTTGGCTCCACATGCAGTGCCGGTAGGGCGAGCCGGAGATGCATCCCATGCCAGGTTATTTTTCCGCACCGTTTGAACGCCGATCCTCGGTAGGGGTCGATGTCGGCGGCGTCGTGGTCGGCGGCGGGGCACCAATCGTCGTCCAGTCGATGACCAACACAGATACCGCCGACATTGACGCGACGGTTGCGCAGGTGGCGGCGCTGGCGCGCGCCGGGTCCGAAATCGTGCGTATCACGGTGGACCGCGACGAATCGGCCGCCGCCGTGGCGAAGATCCGCGACCGGCTCGACAGGCTGGGCGTTACGGTGCCGCTGGTCGGCGATTTCCATTACATCGGCCACAAGTTGCTGGCGGACCATCCGGCCGCGGCCGAAGCGCTCGCCAAGTACCGGATCAATCCCGGCAATGTCGGCTTCAAGGACAAGAAGGATCGCCAGTTTGCCGCGATCGTCGAAACCGCGATCCGGCACGACAAGCCGGTGCGGATCGGGGTCAATTGGGGATCGCTCGACCAGGAGCTGCTGACGCGGCTGATGGACGAGAACCGCGCCAGGGGGGCGCCGCTGACGGCCACGCAGGTGATGCACGAGGCGATCGTCCAGTCGGCGCTGATCTCGGCGCAGATGGCCGAGGAGATCGGGCTTGCCCGATCGAAGATCATCCTGTCGGCCAAGGTCAGCCAGGTGCAGGACCTGATCGCCGTCTACACCATGCTGGCGCACCGCGGCGACTACGCGCTCCATCTGGGGCTGACCGAAGCCGGCATGGGGTCGAAAGGTATCGTGGCGTCATCCGCTTCGATGGGGATCCTGCTGCAGCAGGGAATCGGCGACACGGTCCGCGTCTCTCTGACGCCCGAGCCCGGCGGCGACCGGACCCGCGAGGTGCAGGTGGCCCAGGAGCTTCTGCAAACGATGGGTTTCCGCCAGTTTCTGCCGATCGTCGCCGCGTGCCCGGGATGTGGGCGCACCACCTCGACCGTGTTTCAGGAACTGGCCTCCAAGATCCAGTCCGACATCCGCAAAAACATGCCGGTCTGGCGCGAGAAGTATCCCGGCGTTGAAAGCCTGCAGGTCGCGGTGATGGGCTGCATCGTCAACGGGCCGGGCGAGTCCAAGCACGCGGACATCGGCATCTCGCTGCCCGGCACCGGCGAAACGCCGGCGGCGCCGGTGTTCATCGACGGCAAGAAGGCCAAGACGTTGCGCGGTGCAAAGATCGCCGAGGAATTCGAAGCGATGGTTGAAGCCTATGTCGAAAGCCGTTTCGGCACGGGCAAGCGGGCGGCCGAATAGGTCCTCAGGCGGCTTTCTGGTTGATTTGCGCCAGCCATTTGGTGACCAGTTTGGCGAGCGTGTCCGGCGAGACCGGCTTCGACATGTAATCGTCCATGCCGGCATTGATGCATTTCTCGCGGTCGCCCTTGAGCGCGTGCGCGGTCACTCCGATGATCGGCGTGTGGGTGCCCCGCTCGGTGTCCGTTACCCGGACCCCGGCGGTCGCTTCCAGGCCATTCATCTCGGGCATCGACACGTCCATTATGATGACCGCGGGTTCGTGCAGTCGATGGGCCTCGACAGCGAGCCGGCCGTTCCCGACGACGCGGTAGCGCAATTTGAGCGAAGACAGGATCTGGGAAAAAACCAGCTGGTTGACCTCGTTATCCTCGGCGACGAGGACGTCCAGCCGATCGCGCGATTTCGGGCCTTTTTCCAGCGACGGTGCCGGCAACGGCTCCCCGGCGGATAATTGCGGTTTGACCGGCCCGGAGGCAAGGCTGGCCGAACCGCGCGCCACCTGGTGCGAGGATGCTGATTTCTGCAGCGTTTCGATGATCGTCTCGAGCAGCAGTGACGACCGCGCCGGCTTGGTCAGATGCGCGGAAATCCTGTTGTTGACGACGAGGCTTGCAAAGTCGATCTGGTCGACCGAAGTCAGCATGATGACGGCGACATCGGCGATGGCCGGTTCGGCGCGGATCGCTTCCAGCGTCTTGGTTCCGTTCATGTCGGGCATCTGGTAGTCGAGGATCACGCAATCGATCTTCATCCCGATCTCGTGCGCCTTCTTCAGGAAGGCCAGGCCCAAGGCGCCGCTTTCGACGGCAATCGACTCGAACCCCCAGCTCGAAAGTTGCTCGGTCAGGATGTCCCGGTTGACCGAGTTGTCGTCGATCACGAGGATGCGCGATCCGGTCACGTCGACGGGGATCGGCTTGACAGACACCGGTGCTTCGGCAACGGCCATCGGCACCGTGAACCAGAATATCGACCCCTTGCCCAGAACGGACTCGACGCCGATCTCGCCGCCCATCAGTTCGATCAGGCGGGAAGCGATCGCAAGGCCGAGGCCGGTGCCCTCGTGGCGCCGGGTCGACGAGGTGTCCACCTGGGCGAACTTGTCGAAGATGGATGCGAGCTTTTCCGCCGGAATGCCCATCCCGGTGTCTTCCACGCGGACCATGAGATGGGCGGTTCCCTCCCGGACATCGCCCGAAACATCGATGAGCACATGGCCGTGGTCGGTGAATTTCACCGCATTGCCCATGAGGTTGGTGATGATCTGCCGGAAGCGGCCGACATCGCCGGACACGGTCGAGGGCAAGTTTGGCGCCACGCGCACGATCAGTTCCATGTCCTTTTCGGCGACCCGGGTGGAAACCAGTGTCGCGACGTCTTCCACGGCCTCCGCCAGACGGAAGGGGGCCGGATCGAGCTGGAGCTGTCCCGCATCGATCTTCGAGAAGTCGAGGATGTCGTTGATGATGGTAAGAAGCGCATTGCCCGATTTGACGATCACATCGGTGAAGGTCTTCTGGCGCGTGTCGAGATCGGTCTTGGCCAGCAGTTCGGCCATGCCGAGAACGCCGTTCATGGGCGTTCTGATCTCGTGGCTCATATTTGCAAGGAATTCGGACTTTGCCCGATCGGCGGCCTGGGCGGAGCGGCGCGCCTCCTCCTCGGCCTGATGGGACTCTTCGAGCTTGCGCCGCGCGCTGGTAATCGCGTTTTCGAGCGGCAGGAAGACCAGAGTGCCAACCAGGACGGTCAGCAGCAGAACGGTCGCTGATGCGCCCACGACGATCCATTGCAGCACGCCCTGGGACCTGATGGTCTCCTGGTTAAGCGTGTTGATCGCGTCGTCCAGGCCGGGCGAGAGACGGGTGTCGGCCTGCCGCGAAATCTGGTCAAGCAGGCGCCGCGCCGTCGGCGAGGAAAAGCCGTTGTAGATCGCGATCCGGCCCGCCGGGGTAATCACTTCCTTGAGCGCGTCGCGCAGGCCGATACTGCCCGTCTGGCCGGTCCACAACGCGCGTGCGACGGGCGGCATGCTCAATCCCTCGATCGCCGTGCCTTCGCCGAGCGACGCGGAATCGTGCTCGAGATTGGATTCGGCAGCGGTGATCCGCTTGCTCTCGCCCATGCCGATTTCGCCGTCGCTGGACAGGACGAGCGCCCGGTTGATCTTTTCGAGGTGGGCGAGCGCGACCGTGATGTCGGTCTGCATCGCCTTCATGGCCGCGACGTCGCTGGCGCTGTCGTCGTGGTCGAACTCGATTTCGTGGTTTAGCGCATCCACGCGGGCGATACGGTTCAGGATCGTCTGAGTCGCATCGGCCGCCGCTATCATGACGACGGAAAACTTGACCGTGTTCTTGGTTTCCTGAACCTTGTAGAATAAGAAACCTGCGCCGGTCGAAATAAACATGGATATGCAGGCCAGAATGACAAACAACCTCTGGCGCAAATAGGAACGAGTCAGGACCTTGGACATACGGATACTCAATACTGCCTGCAATCCAGACAATTTGTCACCGCAGGTTTAATATTCGTTTAATGTTAATTTTGAACCGGTTATCCCGATTTGAAACAGCCGCGAAGGGTGAGTTTCGACCGCTAATCAGCGGTTGCGGGCGGCAATGAAACGGGCTGCGGATGCGAGCGCCGCCGCCTGTTCGCCATAGGGCTCCAGCATTTCGCAGGCCTGGGCGACCAGACCGTCGAGCTGCGCGCGCGCCCAGTCCGCACCATGCAGCGCGGCAAGCGTTGCCTTACCCGACGAGGTATCCTTTCCGGTCGCCTTGCCGAGGATTTCGGCATCTCCGGTCAGGTCGAGCAGGTCGTCGGCAAGCTGGAAGGCAAGCCCGATCGCCGAACCGAACTCGCCCAGGCGCGCGCGATCCTGTTCGGATGCGGCGGCAATGATTGCGCCGGCCTCGCAACAAAACCGGATCAGGGCACCGGTTTTCATTGCCTGGAGGGTGATGATCCCTTCCTCGTCCGGCCTGTCGGACGCTGCGGCGAGATCGAGCGCCTGGCCGCCCGCCATGCCGCCGGGGCCCGACGCGCGCGCCAGCGCAGAGACCAGCGCCGTCTTGGCCGCGTCGGGAAGATCGGTTTCCGGCGCAGCAATGATGTCGAAAGCGAGCGTCAGGAGGCTGTCGCCGGCAAGGATTGCGGTGGCCTCGTCGAACGCCTTGTGGACCGTTGGCAGGCCCCGGCGCATGTCGTCGTCATCCATCGCGGGCAGGTCGTCGTGGACCAGCGAATAGCTGTGGATGGCCTCGACGGCCGCCGCGACGCGCATGACGGCTTCGCCCGACTGGCCGAACAGTTTCGCGCTTTCGCAGACCAGCCATGGCCGCAGCCGCTTGCCGCCGTTGAGCGCGCCGTGGCGCATGGCCAGCATGAGGCGGTGCGGCCTCACGATCTCGCCGCCAAGCGGGCGGCTGGTGAGCAGGTCGGCGAGCAAAGGTTCGAATTCCGCGGCAAAGCCGGCGAGAGCGGTTTCGAAGCTGTTGTCGATGCTGTTCATGCTCCGCGCATGCTATCAAATGTGCTCCGGGTCAAGCCTGCGGGCGGGATCCTTTGTGACATGACTTCACGTGGCGGCGTTGCGCGGACCGGGCGGCGGCGTTATGTCCGGCGCGGATCTGGAGAAGACTTTTGGGCGCAGCCAAACCGAAAAAGGCCACTCGGGCGGGCGGGAAGAAAAAACCGGCGCGGCGCGTGGCGGCGATTTCGCCCGTCCGCCGCTGGGCCAAACGCGTGCTGCTGGCCCTTGTCGCGCTGGCGGCCGTGCCAATCCTGCTGACCGTGGTTTATCTGCCTCGGTTCGTTCACCCGATCTCGACGCTGATGCTGGCCGATCTGCTCACGCTCAAGGGCTATGAGCGGCAATGGGTCGATATCGACGACGTGTCGCCGGTGCTGGTCCATTCGATCATCATGTCGGAAGACGGCCAGTTCTGCCGCCACTACGGGATCGACTTCGGCGAGTTGAACGCGGTCATCGACGATGCGCTCGATGGCGAGCCGGTCCGCGGTGCCTCGACGATCCCCATGCAGACGGTGAAAAACCTGTTTCTGTGGCCGGGCCGGTCGCTGATCCGCAAGGCGATCGAGGCGCCGCTTGCGCTGTATTTCGACCTGATCGTGCCGAAAAAGCGGATCATGGAGATCTATATCAACATCGTCGAACTGGGGCCGAATATCTATGGCGTGGAAGCGGCTTCGCGCCATCATTTCGGCCGGTCGGCGGCGAAGCTGTCGCGCCGCCAGGCGGCGCTGCTCGCGGTCACGCTGCCGAATCCGGCCGAGCGAAACCCGGCGCGGCCCGGCAAGGGGATGAGCCGGGTTGCGAGCATCGTGGAACGGCGCGCGCGCGCAGCCGGCGATTACGTCGGCTGCGTAAGGTGACGTTCGAAGGGGCGCCCGCGCTCCGGCCGGAAAATTTTGTGTCCGGCGCTGGTCAAACATACGGAAGCGGTGTATAGCGACGCCCGATTTCCGGATTCCGGCACCGACTGTCCCCTGAAAAGGGGCATGCGGGGCCGTTTGACCATTTACTGGAGTAAGAAGAATGGCTGTACCGAAGCGAAAAACATCGCCGTCCAAGCGCGGCATGCGCCGTTCCGCCGATGCGATCAAGAACCCGACCTATGTCGAGGATCGCAATTCCGGCGAATTGCGCCGTCCGCACCACGTCGATCTGAAGACCGGCATGTATCGCGGACGTCAGGTTCTGGAGCCGAAGGAATAAGTATTCCATCCGCGCCAGACCGACACAGGATGACCGGCCGAGCAGGCCGGTCTTTTTGTTTGTAGCGCGGGCGAACGCCTCTAACCGATTCAATCCGGTCCTGAAGCGCGCCAAGGCTTGACGGAATGCCGCGGAGGGACTCTTTTACCGCGCATTGCCGCACGAAAAAGGGCCCGCGCCGTGATCGCTCCAGTTCCGCTTCTTGTCATCCCCCTCATTCTGTTCAATCTCGGGCTGATCGGACTGTTCGGCAGCGGCGACGTTTATGCGGGCGCGCTGTTCACGGTTTCGATGGTGTCGGGCGGGCAATGGACGATGACGCTCGGCGACCTGATGGTGCTGATCGCGCTCGTCCTGCTGTTTTTCGAAATCCTGAAGTCGACGCGCACCAGCAACGCCTCGGTCATCGACCATCTGCTTTCCGCCTTCGTGTTCGTCGCTTTCCTCGTCGAGTTCCTGCTGGTCCGCGGCGCGTCGACCTCGCTTTTCTTCACCCTGATGGTGATCGCGCTGATCGATCTGCTCGCCGGTTTTACCGTCTCCATCCGTTCAGCGGGACGCGACGTATCGTTCAACTGATCCATTCGCCCAATCGGAGCCATCCATGCGTAATTTCGATCTTCCCGGCCGTTCGCGGGTCATTGCCGAGAACGGCATGGCCGCAACCTCCCATCCACTGGCCACCGCCAATGCGCTGGCCGTTCTCAGGGAGGGCGGCAACGCCATCGACGCGGCAATCGCGGCGGCGGGAGTGTTGAGTGTTGTCGAACCGCACATGACCGGCATCGGCGGTGATTGTTTCGCGATCGTGGCGGAACCCGACGGCACCGTGCACGGACTGAACGGATCGGGTCGCGCACCGGCGGCGGCTGACGCTGCCGGCTATCGCGATCGGGGGCTGACCGAAGTTCCCTTCACCGGCGCGCTGCCGGTCACCGTACCCGGCGCCGTCGATGCCTGGGAAAAGCTTGGCCAGCGTTTTGGCACGATGGATTTCGACCGACTGCTCGCGCCGGCGATCAGCTATGCCGAAGACGGCTATGCCGTTCACGACCGGGTGGCGCTCGACTGGGCTGAGCATGTCGACGGGCTGGCCTCTGATCCAGGCGCCGCGCGGCACCTGCTGGTTGGCGGAAAGGCGCCGGCGGCGGGAACGCGCTTCCGTTCGCCGGGGCTGGCCAATGCCCTGCGGGCCATCGCAACGCAAGGAGCGCGGGCCCTGTACGAGGGCGCGCTGGCGGCGGAGATCGCAAAAACGATCCAGGGCGCGGGTGGCGCCATGACGGAAGAGGACCTGGCCGCGGTGTCGGGTGACTGGGTGACGCCGATCTCGACGCACTACCAGGGTTACGACGTGCTGGAGATCCCGCCCAACGGGCAGGGCATCGTGGCCCTGATCATTCTCAACATTCTCGACGAACTGGGCGCCGGCGACCTGCCGCCGGACAGCGCGCAGCGCTACCATCTCGAGGTCGAGGCGGCGCGGCTCGCCTATTCGGTGCGCGACCACATGGTCGCCGATCCGGCGCACATGACGGCGACGACGGAGCAGATCCTGTCGAAGGCCTATACGCGCGCGCTTGCCGCGAAGGTCGACCCAGAGCGGCGCAACAATGATATCGCGCTGCCGGCGCTGCCGAATTCGGACACCGTCTATCTCACCGTGGTCGACCGGGACCGGCGCGCGGTCTCGTTCATCTATTCGATCTACGGGCCGTTCGGTTCAATGCTGGTGACGCCGGAAAGCGGCATAGTGCTGCAAAACCGCGGCGCCTGTTTCACGCTGGAAGAGGGCCATCCCAACGAGCTGAAAGGCGGCAAGCGGCCAATGCACACCATCATCCCGGCCATGGCGATGAAAAACGGCAAGGCCGCGATTCCGTTCGGCGTGATGGGCGGCGCCTACCAGCCGATGGGCCATGCGCACGTCTTCGCCAATGTCGCCGATCACGGCATGGATGCCCAGGCGGCGATCGACCATGCGCGCATATTCTGGGAAGACGACGGTGCGCTTGGCTGCGAGACCGGAATCGGCGCGGACGTGCGCGAGACGCTGGCGGCCAAAGGTCATCGCGTCGTTCCCGCATCCTCTCCCTGGGGCGGGTCGCAGATGATCCAGATCGACGAGGAAAACGGCTTTCTTGTCGGTGGGTCCGATCCGCGCAAGGATGGCCACGCGGCCGGCTGGTAAGGCGATATAATGGTGGCCAGAGCGCTTTATTTGCCCATCGAATCGATCTTGCGCTGCATCGCGGCGATCTGCTCCTTGAGATCGCTCAGATCGTCCCCGACCGGTTCGCCGGGCTCGGATTGGGATTCGGTTTCCGGTTTGCCCGCCATTGTGCTGAACGGCGAAAACAGGCGCATAGCGTCCTGAAACGCCTCCATGTTGCGCCGCGTCGTCTCTTCCATCGCCTTCATCGAATCGCCCACGTCCATGATGCTGCCCATGGGCGTCTTGCCGAATGCCGACGTCACCTGCTCGCGCAGGCGCTCCTGTTCCCTGGCAAAGGCGATCATCGACTGTTCGAGGAAGCTCGGCACGATCATCTGCATCTGGTCGCCGTAAAAGGCGATGAGCTGGCGGAGGAACGAAACCGGAAGCATCGACTGCCCGCTCTTGTTTTCGAGCTCGAAGATGATCTGGGTCAGAACGGTGTGGGTAATGTCTTCGCCGGTCTTGGCGTCCTGCACCGAAAACTCTTCGCCCTTCTTTACCATCTCGGCCAGGTCGTCGAGGGTGACGTAGGTGCTCGTGCCGGTGTTGTAGAGTCGCCGGTTCGCGTATTTCTTGATTATCACCGCGTCGTCCTTTTTGGCCATTGCGAGCCTCCTGATCGGCACTATGTGTTCAGCCGCCGGCGGGGCCGAGCTGCTTGAATCCGAACCTTACGCGGAAAACGGCCCGGATTCCAAGCGCTTTGTGCGGTGCGTCAAAATGTTGGAATTCGTGTCCGATAACCGATAGGGATGCCGTATTGGCCGAATTTCCGGTTTGACTCGCAAACTCGGCACAGCCTACACCGGACCCAGGTCTTAGAGATCCCAAGAGGAGAAGCCTACATGTCGAAATCGGTTGTGATTGCCGGCGCGGCCCGTACGCCGGTCGGTTCGTTCAACGGAGCCTTTGCCAACACGCCTGCCCACGAACTGGGCGCGGTGGCGATCAAGGGCGCGCTCG
>JBNLDE010000240.1:0-2019 GCA_050304175.1 Zhengella sp.
TTGGCCGTGCCGGTTCGAGTCCGGCAGGGGGCACCATTCCTAACCGCCGACCGCATGCGCCGCGGCATGTCTTGCAAGTCGTGTACCACGGCCCGCAACATCGCATGCGAAAGCCGGAATGGCGCGTGTATCGCATCTCCGTAGGCGCAGGGACGGTTTACCTGGCTGTATTGGCCAGCGACCCCGGGCGCGGTCGCGTGGGGTCTTGCGCCGCGGGGCTTGCACAACAGGGATTTCGCTTACCTGCCGACGATATCATCCCATCTGCCTGATGCCGTCAGAAGCCTTGACGCGTATCAACGAAAAACGCTGCAGTTTTCCCCAGAGTGGTTCACGAAGGGGCTGACAGACGCATGTCTCGCGATCAAATCGCGGCACGCGGCAAGTCCAGTCAGCGAAAGCCGTGACCGAGCCATTGGGACGATGTGATGAATGACCGTCATTTTTGCGAACAATGCGGCGCGCCGCTGAAGCCGGGTGCCCGTTTTTGCGGCGCTTGCGGAGCGCAAACCAATGTGCCGCAACCTGGGGAGGGACCGGCGCCGGAGAGGCCGGCCGGCGCAGCGGCGAAGCCGCACGGACGGTTCGGCCGGCCGTTGCTGATGATCGTGGTCGGTGGCCTCTTGGCGGTCACCGCCAACGCGATCCTGGTGCCGGATGACGACAAGGACGGCGCCGGCAGTCCCGTCAAACCGCAATCCGTCCAGACCGGCACCCACGACGCTGGCACGCTGCCGATGGGTGCCGTCCCGGTTGCCGGCATCGCGAAAGCGCCGGACCTGGCCTGGAAACCCTATGTGAACAGCCGCTACGCCGTTTCCGTCGACTACCCGTCGGCGCTGTTCGCGATGGGCGAGGCGCCGCCTGACAATTCCGGACGAAACTTCACGGCCGGCGACGGCGCCCGATTCTACGTCTATTCGAGCGCCAACGCGCTCGATCAGGATCTGGGAACACTGCGCAATGAGGCGCTCGACGGCATCGAAGCCGATACCGTATTGCGCAAGGAAACCGGCATCGACGGTTTCACCGTGGTGGTCCAGCGGGCGGGCGAGGTCATTCAACGCCACCTGTCGACCAGCGAGCAGGGCTCGATGCTGCACTGGCTCGAGATCGGCTATCCGTCGACGCTGGCGGCAAAATACGATCCCATCGCAGCGCGGATGATCGCGAGCTTCAGGGTCGGCGCGGGCGAACCGGACGGCCACCAGGAAACCCGCGCGGGGATTGCGCCGGACCCGGCGCAACCGGTCGAGTCAGGCACGGCCGGTCCGGGAAAGGCAATCGACCTGTCGGTAGCCGCATGGGCCTACAACAACCCGGAGAACGATTTCGCGGACCTGCCGGCACTGGTGGCCGAAACCGGCAATTCGCCCGACAACCGGATCGGGCAGCTGACTTTCGTCTGCCAGAAGTCGGCCGTCTCGCCGGCCTATTTCGCCTTGCTGGTTGCGCCGTCCCTGCCGCCGGATTCCGCCGACATGCGTCTTGCGGTCGAAGGGGCGGGCGCCCAGGGCGCGCTTTCGCTGCCGATGCGCAGTCTCTACGGGACTACCGGCGGCGAGCGGCCCAATATCAACTGGGATGCGGATATCCTGTTCGCGCCGGTCGAGATGGAAGATCTCCGCTCCTTCATCCAGGCCGACGCGCTGATCGTGTCAGCGGACGGCATGAGTTGGCGTCTGGCTGGCGGCATCAGCCTGAAACTGGCCGGCGACAAGTTCCTGTCCGCCTGCGAAGGCGGTTCCATGCCCGCGAACAACGAGCCCGCGGACATGCATGGGCCCGACGAATTCAGCTACCGCGCCGTCGACAGCGCGCAATTCGGCTTCGCAGTCGCCGGCAGCGCAGGAATAGCCGGTTTCGCGATCGATGTTCCCGACGGCTGGGTGAAAGTGCCCAACACGCTCGACCACGAGCTGATTTTCGCGTCTCCCGATGACGATCCGGCCGCGCAGATGTTTCTGGCCATCAGCGGCGAACTGAAGGGCGGCCGCAGCGCCGCCGAGGCCGCGGGAG
>JBNLDE010000241.1:0-10214 GCA_050304175.1 Zhengella sp.
CCCCGGCTACGTGCTGGTGCGCGCCGACCTGACGGACGAAGTGTTTCACCTGATCAAGAATACGCCCAAGGTCACCGGGTTTCTTGGCTCGGATTCAAAGCCGATCCCGATTCCGGACTCGGAGGCCGAGCTGATCCTGCAGCAGGTTCAGGAGGGCGTCGAGCGGCCCAAGCCTTCGGTAACGTTCGAGATTGGCGAGCAGGTGAGGGTGTCCGACGGGCCGTTTGCCTCGTTTAACGGTTTTGTTCAGGAAGTCGATGAGGAGCGTTCGCGCCTCAAGGTGGAGGTTTCGATCTTCGGGCGCGCGACGCCCGTGGATCTTGAATTCGGTCAGGTCGAAAAGGTCTGACCGGGCGGGGCGCCTTCGGGTGTCCTCAACCGGTGGAAGGACAGGCGGCTGTAGCCGGCCGCGGAAATGTCCGTACCACCACTTTGCAACCGCCGGCATTGCCGGCAGATATGACAAGGCAGAGCTCAAATGGCTAAGAAAGTTGCAGGCCAGCTAAAGCTGCAGGTGCCGGCCGGCTCGGCGACCCCGTCGCCGCCGATTGGTCCCGCGCTCGGTCAGCGTGGCATCAATATCATGGAATTCTGTAAGGCATTCAATGCCGCCACGCAGGAAATGGAGAAGGGATCGCCGATCCCCTGCACCATCACCTATTTCCAGGACAAGTCGTTCACTTTCGCA
This sequence comes from Zhengella sp., assembly GCA_050304175.1. Taxonomy (GTDB): domain Bacteria; phylum Pseudomonadota; class Alphaproteobacteria; order Rhizobiales; family Rhizobiaceae; genus JAIOIW01. The sequence goes on from JBNLDE010000241.1 coordinate 689, forward strand.
ATGAAGACCCCGCCGGTCTCGTATTTGCTGAAGAAGGCGATCAATCTGAAATCCGGCGGCAAGACGCCCGGACGCGAAGTCGCAGGCAAAATTTCGCGCGACAAGGTCCGCGAGATCGCCGAAGCCAAGATGAAGGACCTCAACGCCAACGACGTTGAGGCTGCAATGCGCATGGTCGAGGGCTCTGCCCGCTCCATGGGCCTGGAAGTGGTGGGCTGATCCGATGGCGAAGAAGATTGCAAAGCGTATCGCTGCCACCCGCGAAGGTATCGATCGCGACAAGATTTATGCACTGGGCGAGGCGGTTGCTCTGGTCAAGGAGCGCGCGACTGCCAAGTTCGACGAGACCATCGAGGTCGCTATGAACCTCGGCGTCGATCCGCGCCATGCTGATCAGATGGTCCGTGGTGTCGTCAACCTGCCCAACGGCACGGGGCGGACCGTCCGCGTCGCTGTGTTCGCCCGCGGCGACAAGGCGGAAGAAGCAACAGCCGCTGGTGCGGACGTCGTTGGTGCCGAGGAACTGGTGGAAACCGTGCAGAAGGGCGAGATTAATTTCGACCGCTGCATCGCCACGCCGGACATGATGCCGCTCGTCGGCCGCCTCGGCAAGGTTCTGGGTCCGCGCGGCATGATGCCGAACCCTAAGGTCGGCACTGTGACCATGGACGTCAAGGCTGCGGTCGAGGCCTCCAAGGGCGGCGCTGTCGAGTTCCGTGTCGAGAAGGCGGGCATCGTTCATGCCGGTGTCGGCAAGGCTTCCTTCGACGCCAAGGCGATCGAAGAGAATGTGCGTGCCTTCACCGATGCGGTGATCAAGGCCAAGCCGGCGGGTGCCAAGGGCAACTACCTTAAGCGTGTCGCGATTTCGTCGACCATGGGGCCTGGCTTGAAAGTTGACGTCGGCAGCATCTCCGTTGCCTGAGACATGAATTGAAGAACCGGCCATATTGGCCTGTTCTTACTTTGAATTCCGGGCCTTCGGGTCCGGATACGGAAGGAAACTTCCGGACATCCTGTCCGAGATTGCGGGTGGCTCGCCTTAATTCAAATGAGCCTGCATGAGACGGGTTTAAACCGGAAACGGGGTGTTCCACCCCGAGGATGGTTCGAACCGTGTAGACCTTTTTGCCGTCGAATGGCGGCGAGAGGGGGCAGGATCCTCAAGTGCCGTTCCGGCACCCGGGATCCGGGTTAAGCCGGGGCGGTTGATGCCAACCCGACCGGTCGTTGTCAGACGACACGCCGGTCAACTGGAGAGAGGCTGTGGACAGAGCGGAAAAACGCGAATTCGTCGCAAGCCTGAATACGGTGTTTTCGAACACCGGTTCGGTGGTTGTGGCCCACTATGCCGGTCTCACGGTCGCGCAGATGAACGATCTTCGTTCCAAAATGCGCGCGGCTGGAGGCTCCGTCAAAGTCGCGAAGAACCGCCTCGCCAAGATCGCTCTTCAGGGCACTGAATCCGAAGGGATGTCGGCACTGTTCAAGGGACAGACGCTGATCGCCTATTCGGAGGATCCGGTTACTGCGCCGAAGGTCGCAGCCGATTTCGCCAAGGCCAATGACAATCTTGTCATTATCGGTGGCGCGATGGGCCCGACCATGCTCGACGCCGATGGTGTGAAGGCACTCGCCACCATGCCGTCGCTCGACGAGCTCAGGGCAACGATCATCGCGATGATCAATACCCCGGCTACCAGGATCGCAGGCGTTGTTCAGGCACCGGCAGGCCAGTTGGCCCGGGTGCTTGGTGCCTATGCCCAGAAGAACGAGACGGTATGAGGCCGTTCTCAGCAAACACACACGTTCGAACCCTGTAAAGGAATTGAAAAATGGCTGATCTTGCCAAAATCGTTGAAGACCTGTCGGCTCTGACCGTCCTTGAGGCGGCTGAGCTTTCCAAGATGCTCGAAGAGAAGTGGGGCGTTTCCGCTGCAGCTCCGGTGGCCGTCGCTGCTGCCGCTGGTGGCGGTGCCGCTGCCGAAGTCGCTGAAGAAAAGGACGAATTCGACGTTGTCCTGGCCGACGCCGGCGCCCAGAAGATCAACGTCATCAAGGAAGTCCGCGCCATCACCGGCTTGGGCCTGAAGGAAGCCAAGGATCTGGTCGAGGCCGCTCCGAAGGCTGTCAAGGAAGGCGTTGCCAAGGCGGAAGCCGAGGAAATCAAGAAGAAGCTCGAAGAGGCTGGCGCCAAGGTCGAGCTCAAATAATAGCCGTTTATGCGTTCGGCGGGCGGGAGCGTACCCGTCCGCCGGTCCCGCGTATCGGGGACCACGGGCAATTGCCCGGACAGCCCTTTTCCTGAGTGCCCCGATGAGGCCTTCAGGAAACGGGTTTTAACCGTTTAGAGATCCGTTCCGGTACGAACGGGAAATTTGGCCGACCGGCCAGTGCATGATACGAGGAGCGACGATGGCCCAGACCCAGACTTTCAATGGTCGCAGGCGCGTACGCAAATTCTTCGGAAAGATTCCGGAAGTTGCGGAGATGCCGAACCTGATCGAGGTTCAAAAAGCATCCTATGACCAGTTCCTGATGGTCGAAGAGCCCGAAGGCGGACGCGCCGACGAGGGATTGCAGGCCGTTTTCCGGTCCGTATTCCCGATTTCCGATTTTTCCGGCGCTGCCATGCTCGAATTCGTCAAGTATGAGTTCGAAGCGCCGAAATTCGACGTCGATGAGTGCCGTCAGCGCGATCTGACTTACGCGGCGCCGCTGAAGGTGACCCTGCGCCTGATCGTGTTCGATATCGACGAGGATACTCAGGCCAAGTCCATCAAGGACATCAAGGAGCAGGACGTCTACATGGGCGACATGCCGCTCATGACGTCCAACGGCACGTTCATCGTCAACGGTACCGAGCGCGTCATCGTTTCGCAGATGCACCGTTCGCCGGGCGTGTTCTTCGACCATGACAAGGGCAAGTCGCATTCCTCGGGCAAGCTGTTGTTTGCCGCCCGTGTCATTCCCTATCGCGGGTCGTGGCTCGACATCGAGTTCGATGCCAAGGACATCGTGCATGCGCGTATCGATCGACGCCGCAAGATTCCGGCGACCTCCCTGCTGATGGCGCTTGGCATGGACAGCGAGGAAATCCTGTCCACGTTCTACGACAGCATCACCTATGAGCGCGACGGCGAGAACTGGCGCATTCCTTATTCCGTGGAGCGCTTCAAGGGCTTCAAGGCCGTCACCGACCTGATCGACGCCGACACCGGCGAAGTGGTTGTCGAAACTGGCAAGAAGATCACTGCGCGCCAGGCTAACCAGCTTGCCGAAAAGGGGCTGAAGGCGATCCGCGCCACCGAGGAAGACGTACACGGTTCCTTCCTGGCGGAGGACATCGTCAACGTTGAGACCGGCGAGATCTATCTGGAAGCCGGGGACGAGATCGACGAGAAAACCCTCAAGGTTCTCATCGAATCTGGAGCCACCGAGATTCAGGTCCTCGATATCGATCACGTCAATGTCGGTGCCTATATTCGCAACACGCTCGCCGTCGACAAGAACGAGAGCCGCCAGGACGCGCTGTTCGACATCTATCGCGTCATGCGTCCGGGCGAACCGCCGACGATCGAGTCCGCGGAGGCGATGTTCAATTCGCTGTTCTTCGATTCCGAGCGCTACGATCTGTCGGCAGTCGGCCGCGTGAAGATGAATATGCGACTCGGCCTCGATGTCGAGGACACCGTTCGCGTGCTGCGCAAGGACGACATCATTTCCATCGTCCGGACCCTGGTCGAACTGCGTGACGGCAAGGGCGAGATCGACGATATCGACAATCTCGGCAACCGCCGCGTGCGTTCGGTCGGCGAACTGATGGAGAACCAGTACCGCGTCGGCCTGCTGCGCATGGAACGCGCGATCAAGGAGCGCATGTCGTCGATCGAGATCGACACCGTCATGCCGCAGGACCTGATCAACGCGAAGCCGGCCGCGGCTGCGGTGCGCGAGTTCTTCGGATCCTCGCAGCTCTCGCAGTTCATGGACCAGACCAATCCGCTGTCGGAGATCACCCACAAGCGCCGCCTCTCGGCGCTCGGACCGGGTGGTCTGACCCGCGAGCGCGCCGGCTTCGAGGTCCGCGACGTTCACCCGACTCACTATGGCCGCATCTGCCCGATCGAGACGCCGGAAGGCCCAAATATCGGCCTGATCAACTCGCTGGCCACCTTTGCGCGCGTCAACAAGTACGGTTTCATCGAGAGCCCGTACCGCAAAGTTGTCGACAACAAGGTGACTCTGGAGGTGCATTACCTCTCCGCGATGGAAGAGGCCAAGCACTACGTCGCGCAGGCCAATGCGGCGCTCGACAAGGACGGCCGATTCGTCGATGAGTTCGTCGTCTGCCGTCATGCCGGCGAAGTGATGATGGCGCCGCGTGACCTGGTCGACCTGATGGATGTTTCGCCCAAGCAGCTTGTCTCGGTGGCGGCAGCGCTCATCCCGTTCCTTGAGAACGATGACGCCAACCGTGCGTTGATGGGGTCGAACATGCAACGTCAGGCCGTGCCGTTGGTGCGTGCCGAAGCGCCGTTCGTGGGCACTGGCATGGAACCGGTCGTCGCACGCGATTCCGGTGCGGCCATTGCTGCCCGCCGGACCGGCGTCGTCGACCAGGTCGACGCGACCCGTATCGTTATCCGCGCCACCGAGGATCTCGATCCGGCGAAGTCCGGCGTCGACATCTACCGGTTGATGAAGTTCCAGCGTTCCAACCAGAACACCTGCATCAACCAGCGCCCGCTGGTGAAGGTGGGCGACCGGATCGAAAAGGGCGACATCATTGCTGACGGTCCGTCGACCGATCTCGGCGATCTGGCGCTCGGCCGCAACGTGCTGGTCGCGTTCATGCCGTGGAACGGCTACAATTACGAGGACTCAATCCTCCTGTCCGAACGCATCGTGCGCGATGACGTGTTCACCTCGATCCATATCGAGGAGTTCGAGGTCATGGCGCGCGACACCAAGCTCGGACCGGAAGAGATCACGCGCGACATTCCCAATGTCTCGGAAGAGGCGCTGAAGAACCTCGACGAGGCCGGTATCGTCTATATCGGTGCGGAAGTTCAGCCCGGTGACATCCTCGTCGGCAAGATCACGCCGAAGGGCGAAAGCCCGATGACGCCGGAGGAAAAACTGCTCCGCGCCATCTTTGGCGAGAAGGCGTCGGATGTTCGCGACACCTCGATGCGGATGCCGCCCGGTACCTTCGGGACCATCGTCGAGGTGCGCGTGTTCAACCGTCACGGCGGGGAGAAGGACGAGCGCGCGATGGCCATCGAGCGCGAGGAGATCGAGCGTCTCGCCAAGGACCGCGACGACGAACAGGCGATCCTCGATCGCAACGTCTATGGCCGCTTGACCGAGATGCTGGTGGGCGAGGTTGCGATCGCGGGGCCGAAGGGCTTCAAGAAGGGCACCAAGCTGACTGCGGAAATGCTCGACGAGTTTCCGCGCTCGCAATGGTGGCAGTTCGCCGTGGAGAAGGAAAAGCTCCAGGCCACGCTCGAAGCGCTACGCACCCAGTACGACGACTCCAAGAAGGCGCTTGAGCAGCGCTTCATGGACAAGGTCGAGAAGGTTCAGCGCGGCGATGAAATGCCGCCCGGCGTGATGAAGATGGTCAAGGTCTTTGTTGCGGTGAAGCGCAAGATCCAGCCCGGCGACAAGATGGCCGGGCGCCACGGCAACAAGGGTGTCGTCTCCCGCATCGTGCCGGTGGAAGATATGCCGTTCCTCGATGACGGAACGCATGTCGACATCGTACTCAATCCGCTGGGCGTGCCGAGCCGCATGAATGTTGGCCAGATCCTCGAAACCCACCTTGGTTGGGCCTGTGCTGGCATGGGCCGCCGGATCGGCGAGATGATCGAGGCTTACAACGAGAACGGCAACATCAAGCCGTTGCGGGCGACGATCGAGGACGTGATCCCCGACAATGACCGCAACGAGCCGGTGCGTAAGTTCGACGACGAGTCAGTGCTGCAGCTTGCTTCGCAGCTAACGCGTGGTGTTTCGATCGCAACGCCGGTCTTCGACGGCGCGGTCGAGGCCGACATCAACGCGATGCTGGAAAAGGCCGGGCTCTCGTCTTCGGGGCAGACTGTGCTCTATGACGGTCGCACCGGCGAGACCTTCGATCGCCAAGTGACTGTGGGCTACATCTACATGCTCAAGTTGCACCACTTGGTGGACGACAAGATCCATGCCCGTTCGATTGGGCCTTACTCGCTGGTTACCCAGCAGCCGCTCGGCGGCAAGGCGCAATTTGGCGGCCAGCGCTTCGGCGAGATGGAGGTGTGGGCGCTCGAAGCCTATGGCGCCGCCTACACGCTGCAGGAGATGCTGACGGTCAAGTCGGACGATGTCGCCGGACGTACCAAGGTCTACGAGGCAATCGTGCGCGGCGACGACACGTTCGAGGCGGGCATTCCGGAGAGCTTCAACGTGCTCGTCAAGGAAATGCGGTCGCTGGGCCTCAACGTCGAGCTGACGACGGCGCGGGCCGACCCGGCCGAACTGCCGCCCGCGGACATGCGCGACGCGGCAGAATGATACACTTCGCGCGGCGCGGGTCAGCCCCCGCCGCGCGGCTTAATCCGCGGCTGGCAGATCAGTTTGATCCGCGCCGGCCATGGCCAGGGTTACGCGACGGCTGAACGCCGCCGTGCCCGACAATGAAAAAGGGATGGATGCGCATCCCGTCAAGGAGAACGGCATGAACCAAGAGGTCATGAATCTTTTCAACCCTCAGGCTCCGGCGCAGAACTTCGATTCCATTAGGATATCGCTCGCCAGCCCTGAGAAGATTCTGTCCTGGTCCTTCGGCGAGATCAAAAAGCCGGAGACGATCAATTACCGGACGTTCAAGCCCGAACGCGACGGCCTGTTCTGTGCGCGTATTTTTGGTCCGATCAAGGACTACGAGTGCCTGTGCGGCAAGTATAAGCGCATGAAGTACAAGGGCATCATCTGCGAGAAGTGCGGTGTGGAAGTCACCCTTTCGCGGGTTCGCCGCGAGCGCATGGGCCATATCGAACTGGCTGCGCCCGTCGCCCATATCTGGTTCCTGAAGTCGCTGCCGAGCCGCATCGGAACGCTGCTCGACATGACTCTCAAGGATATCGAGCGCGTTCTGTATTTCGAGAACTATATCGTCACCGAACCCGGCCTGACCGCTCTGAAGGAGCACCAGCTTCTTTCCGAGGAAGAGTACATGCTGGCGGTCGACGAATATGGCGAGGACCAGTTCACCGCCATGATCGGCGCCGAGGCGATTCACGAGCTGCTGACAGCACTTGAACTCCCGAAGATCGCCGTCGATCTGCGCGAAGAGCTTTCCACGACCACCTCGGAGTTGAAGCAGAAGAAGCTGCTCAAGCGCCTCAAGGTAGTGGAAAACTTCATGGAGTCGGGCAACCGTCCGGAATGGATGATCATGAAGGTCGTCCCGGTGATCCCGCCGGACCTGCGTCCGCTCGTGCCGCTGGACGGTGGCCGGTTTGCGACGTCGGACCTCAATGATCTCTACCGCCGCGTCATCAACCGCAACAACCGGTTGAAGCGTCTGATCGAACTGCGTGCGCCGGGCATCATCATCCGCAACGAAAAGCGGATGCTGCAGGAAGCGGTCGACGCCCTGTTCGACAACGGCCGCCGCGGCCGGGTCATCACCGGCGCCAACAAGCGTCCGCTGAAGTCGCTCTCCGACATGCTTAAGGGCAAGCAGGGCCGCTTCCGCCAGAACCTTCTTGGCAAGCGCGTCGACTATTCGGGCCGATCGGTCATCGTGACCGGTCCCGAGCTCAAACTGCACCAGTGCGGTCTGCCGAAGAAGATGGCGCTCGAACTGTTCAAGCCGTTCATTTATGCGCGCCTCGACGCCAAGGGCTATTCGTCCACCGTTAAGCAGGCGAAAAAGCTGGTCGAGAAGGAAAAGCCGGAAGTCTGGGATATCCTCGACGAGGTCATTCGCGAACATCCGGTGCTGCTCAACCGCGCTCCGACGCTGCACAGGCTTGGCATCCAGGCTTTCGAGCCGGTGCTGATCGAGGGCAAGGCAATCCAGCTTCATCCGCTCGTCTGCACGGCCTTCAACGCCGACTTCGATGGTGACCAGATGGCCGTCCACGTGCCGCTGTCGCTGGAAGCCCAGCTTGAAGCCCGCGTTCTGATGATGTCGACCAACAACATCCTCCATCCGGCCAACGGTGCTCCGATCATCGTGCCGTCGCAGGATATGGTGCTGGGTCTCTACTACCTGTCGATCATGAACCAGAACGAGCCTGGAGAGGGCATGGTGTTCGCCGACATGGGCGAACTGCATCACGCGCTCGATTCCGGTGTCGTCACCCTGCACTCCAAGATCAAGGGTCGTTTCAAGACGATCGATGCCGAAGGCAATCCGGTGTCGGCAATCTACGAGACCACGCCTGGTCGCATGATCGTCGGCGAATTGCTGCCGAAGAACGCCAATGTGCCCTTCGATATCTGCAACCAGGAGCTCACCAAGAAGAACATCTCCAAGATGATCGACCTGGTGTATCGCCACTGCGGTCAGAAGGAGACGGTCATTTTCTGTGATCGGATCATGCAGCTCGGTTTCGGCCATGCCTGCCGGGCGGGCATTTCGTTCGGCAAGGACGACATGCTGATCCCCGATTCCAAGGCCAAGCTGGTCGCCGCGACCGACAAGTTGGCGAAGGAATACGAGCAGCAGTACAATGACGGCCTGATCACACAGGGCGAGAAGTACAACAAGGTCGTCGACGCCTGGGCTAAGTGCTCGGAAAAGGTCGCCGACGAGATGATGGCGCGTATCAAGGCCGTCGAGTTCGACGAGGAAACCAAGCGTCAGAAGCCGATGAACTCGGTTTACATGATGTCGCACTCCGGTGCGCGCGGCTCGCCGACCCAAATGCGCCAGCTCGCCGGCATGCGCGGCCTGATGGCCAAGCCCTCGGGCGAGATCATCGAAACGCCGATCATCTCCAACTTCAAGGAAGGCCTGACCGTTCTGGAGTACTTCAACTCCACCCACGGTGCACGAAAGGGCCTGGCCGATACCGCGCTCAAGACGGCGAACTCCGGTTACCTCACTCGTCGCCTCGTCGATGTCGCGCAGGACTGCATCGTCAACATGGCGGACTGCGGCACCGAGAACGGCCTCACCATGCAGCCGATCGTCGATGCTGGCCAGGTCGTCGCATCGATCGGACAGCGCGTGCTTGGACGTACCGCTCTCGATGATGTGGTGAACCCCGTCACCGGCGACGTAATCGTCAAGGGCGGCACCATGATCGAGGAGGCCGACGTCGAACTGATCGAGAAGGCCGGCGTCCAGTCGGTGCGCATCCGTTCGGCGCTCACCTGCGAGGTCAAGACCGGCGTGTGCGGCGTCTGCTATGGACGCGATCTTGCACGCGGCACACCCGTCAATATGGGCGAGGCCGTTGGCGTTATCGCGGCACAGTCGATCGGCGAGCCGGGAACCCAGCTCACCATGCGCACCTTCCACATG
>JBNLDE010000242.1:0-18798 GCA_050304175.1 Zhengella sp.
CCCGACGATCCGGTCAACGCCACGCGTCTCGCCCAGCGCCTTGCCGCGCTGGCCGCGGCGCTCGATGACCTGCCGTCCCATGCGAAGCGTTTCGCGCGCTGGCGGGCGCGTCGCAACGCAGGCGCGCAAAATTGGCAAAGCCGCAATTCAGGCCGCGTCACCCGCCTCTGGCCGTTGCGCCCGGGCAAGCCGCCGGGGCAGGTCCGAAAACCGACCCACGCAGTCCACGACATCCTGGAGGAGCTTCACGGCCTCGCCTTCGACGCGCTGAACGCGCCGAATACGTCGTGACTTTCTCCCCCCGAAGGAGGCAAGGGGCCGAAGCGCGCCCTCAAGTCCATCCCGGTTGACAACATACCAACCAGTCGGTATGGTTTTGGCATGAACAAGACAGTAATCCAACCCGATGCCCGGACCCGTATTCTCGACGCCGCGCTGAAGATCATCCGCGAGAAGGGCTATGCGGCGACGCGCGTCGACGATATCTGCGCCGAGGCGGGATTGACCAAGGGCGGCTTCTTCCACCATTTCAAGGGCAAGGAAGACATGGCGGTCGCGGCCGCGGAGCACTGGTCGATGGTGACCGGCGGCCTGTTCGAGCAGGCGCCCTATCATGAGCCGGCCGACCCGCTCGACCGCGTATTGGGCTACGTCGCCTTCCGCAAGGCGATCATGGAGGGCGGCACCGCCGACTTCACCTGTCTGGTCGGCACCATGGCGCAGGAGACACACCTGTCGAGCCCGGCGATCCGCGACGCCTGCCAGGCCTCGATCTTCGGCCACGCGGCGACGCTGGAACCGGATATCGAAGAAGCGAAGGCGAAATACTGCCCGGATGCCGGCTGGACGCCGAAGAGCCTCGCCCTGTTCACCCAGGCGACGCTTCAGGGCAGCTTCATCCTGGCAAAGGCGGAAGGCGGCCCCGAAATCGCCCGCGACATGATCGACCATCTCGACCGCTACATCCGGTTGCTGTTTTCGGCGGGGCGCCACCAAGAGGAGTGAGTACCATGGAACCGACCGTCTACCTGAATTTCAACGGCAACTGCCTGGAAGCCATGACCCACTATGCCGGGGTCCTCGGCGGCGAGATCACCGGCGTGTTCCGCAACGGGGATGCTCCGGATCCGGAAAGCCGGATGCCGGGTGGCGACGACCTCGTCATGAACATGAACATGCGGCTCGGCAATTCGAACATCATGGCGTCGGACGCGCCGGGCGAATGGTACAACAAGCCGCAAGGCTTCTCGGTCTCCATCGCGCCGGCTTCGCGCGCCGATTTCGACCGCATCTACGCCGCGCTTTCGAAGGATGCGCAGGCCGTCGGCATGGCCCCGGCCGAGACCTTCTGGGCCGAGCGTTTCGCCATGTTCACCGACCGCTACGGCACGCCGTGGATGCTGAACTTCGCCGGCAAGAACGCGATGGGCTGAGGCGGAAGCGATGAGCGACAAGGTGGAAGTGCTGAACGTCAACACCCCCGGCCATACCGCGAGGGTCGACGCGGCCAAGTACAACGCGATGAAAGCGGCCATTCTCCTGGTCGCGCCCGATGGCCCGCCCGGAATGACGGCGAACGACATGAAGGAGGCGGCCAAGGCGCATCTGCCGCAGGACCTTTTTCCCGGCGGCAAGACCTCCGGCTGGTGGCAGAAATGCGTCCAGCTCGACATGGAGGCGCGGGGCGAAATGGCGCGCGGCAGGGGATCGCCGCTCCGCTTCTGGAAAACCTGAAAGGAATTCGCCATGAGCGACGATGGAAACGCCCTGACCCTGGACCGCACCCTCGACGCACCGCGCGACAGGATCTGGCGATGCTGGACCGAGCCGGAGCTTCTGAAGCAGTGGTTCTGCCCGAAGCCCTGGTATGTTTCGGACGTGCGCCTCGACTTGCGGCCCGGCGGCGAATTCTATTCGCTGATGAACGGACCGAACGGCGAGCAACACGGCAATCCCGGCGTGTTCCTCGATGTCGTGCCGGAAGAACGCCTTGTCTTCACCGACGCGTTCTCCAGCGCGTGGCACCCCTCCGGCAAGGCCTTCATGGTCGCCGACGTGACCTTCGCGGACGCCGGAAACGGCACGACGCGCTACGTCGCGACCGCGCGGCACTGGAGCGCCGCGGACCGCAAGGCCCATGAGGAGATGGGCTTCCATCCGGGCTGGAACACCGCCGCCGACCAGTTGGAGGCACTTGCGAAAACCCTTTGAACAAACCATGCGACGCGGACGATGCAATCTGTCCGCCGGGAGGTGAAACATGACCTATATCGACGGATTCGTGGCCGCGGTGCCACTCGCCAACAAGGAAGGCTACGTCGCCTTCGCCGCAAACATGTCGGCCCTCTTCCAGGAGCATGGCGCGCTTTCCATCACCGAAAACTGGGGCGACGACGTGCCGGACGGCGAGCTGACGTCCTTTCCGATGGCCGTGAAATGCGAGGAGGGCGAGGCGGTCGTCTTCTCCTGGATCAAATGGCCGTCGAAAGCCGCCCGCGACGCCGCGTGGCCGAAGATCATGGAGGATCCGCGCATGCAGACGAGGCCTGACGGTGCGCTCTTTGACGGCAAGCGCATGATCTATGGCGGATTCGAGACCGTGTTCGAAAGCCCGGAGGGTCTGACATGAGCCCGAAAGTGCGCACGTGCCTGTGGTACGACACCCAGGCGCTTCCCGCCGCCGAATTCTACTGCTCGCTGATCGCGGACTCCGAGATCACCGAGATTGGCCGCCATGCCGAAGGCAGCGACCGGATTCCCGAAGGATCGGACGGCGTGCTGATGGTGGAATTCAACCTCGCCGGCACGCCCTACCAGGCGCTCAATGGCGGCCCGCACTTCACGCTGAGCGAAGCCGTCTCGATCTCGGTCAAGACCGAGGACCAGGCGGAAACCGACCGGCTGTGGGCGGCGCTTACCGCCGACGGCGGCGCGGAAAGCCGCTGCGGCTGGTGCAAGGACCGGTTCGGCCTGTCCTGGCAGATCCTGCCGCGGCCGGCACTGGCGCTGCTCACCGGCGACGCCGCCGCGAAAGTGTGGCCGGTCCTGATGACCATGAAGAAAATCGAAATCGCCGCGCTGCAGCGCGCGGCAGCTTGAGGGAGAAAGCCGATGCTCGCCGTGACCGAAACCGCCTTCGATGGCGCCCATCTTTCCGTGCCGCAGGTCGTCACACGCGATCCGCAACCCTATGTCGCCATCGCCGTTTCCGGCCCGATGACCCGGATGCCGGAGTTCGCGCCGACGAAACTCCCCATCCTGCAAGCGTGGATGAGCCGGAACGGCATTGCCGGCGAAGCGGGCTTCTTCCGCTACCGGCGCTTTCGCGACGACGGCGTGGTGGAAATGGAGGTCGCAACGACGACCCCGGAGCCGGTCGCCGGCGAAGGCGAAGTGCTGTCCTCGGCCCTGCCAGCCGGGCGCTACGCCACGGCCACCTTCACCGGCCCCTATGACCGGCTCCACGATTCGATGTGCATGCTGAACGGCTGGATCGCGGGGCGGGGCCTGACGCCGGACGGCGCGCCCGGCCGCCCCAGCTGCCAAATCGAGATTTACCGCGTCTCGCCCGCCGATACCGACGATCCCGCGCAATGGGTCACCGAGCTTTTAATCAAGATCGGGGATTGAGGCAGACGCCGTTTCCGCCACCCGCCCTTGGCTAACCGGCCTGTCTCGCTTATTGCTGTGCGCGAAACGGAACAGCCGCCGCGGCGGCCTGCACAAAGAGCGCCATGACCGTCACCGATATCGCCAAGCGGGTTTACGACCACACCTGGAAGCTCGATCCGATCGTGCGGTCGCTGCTCGACACGGATTTCTACAAGCTGCTGATGCTGCAGATGATCTGGAAGATGCACCGCGACGTGAAGGTGACCTTTTCGCTGATCAACCGCAATCCGAAGGTCCGGCTGGCCGACGAGATCGACGTGCTGGAGCTGCGCGAGCAACTCGACCATGCGCGCACCCTGTCGCTGTCGAAGAAGGAGGCGATCTGGCTGGCGGGTAACACGTTTTACGGCCGCAAGCAGATCTTCGAACCGGAGTTCCTGGCCTGGTTCGAGACTTTCCGGCTGCCGCCCTATGAACTGAATGTGCGCGACGGCCAGTTCGAGCTGGAATTCCACGGGTCCTGGGCCGAGACGTCGATGTGGGAAATCCCGGCGCTGGCCATCATCAACGAGTTGCGCTCGCGCGCGGCCATGCGCGGCATGGGGCCGTTCACGCTCGACGTGCTCTACGCCCGCGCCAAGGCGAAGATGTGGGGCAAGGTCGAGCGCCTGAAGCAATTGTCCGACATCCGCATCTCCGATTTCGGAACGCGGCGGCGGCATTCGTTCCTGTGGCAGCGCTGGTGCGTGGAGGCGCTCAAGGAAGGGATCGGCAATTCCTTCACCGGCACCTCCAACGTTTCGCTGGCGATGGACTCGGACCTGGAAGCCGTCGGCACCAATGCCCACGAACTGCCGATGGTCTATGTCGCGCTAACCGACGACGATGACGCCAAGGTCCAGGCCCAGTACAAGGTGCTGGCGGACTGGAACAAGCTCTATGGCGGCAATCTGCTGATTGTCCTGCCGGATACGTTCGGGACGGCCTCCTTCCTGCGCAACGCGCCGGACTGGGTGGCCGACTGGACCGGTTTCCGCCCCGACTCCGCTCCCCCGATCGAGGGCGGCGAGCGGATCATCGAGTGGTGGAAGAGCAAGGGGAAGGACCCGAAGGACAAGATCCTGATCTTCTCCGACGGGCTCGACGTCGATTCCATCGAGCAGGCCTACCGCCACTTCCACGGCCGCGTGCGCATGGCTTTCGGCTGGGGCACGAACCTGACCAACGACTTCAAGGACTGCGCGCCGCAGAAGAACGAGCAGCTGAAAGCGATCTCGCTGGTCTGCAAGATCACCGAGGCCAATGACCGGCCCGCGGTCAAACTGTCGGACAACCCGCAAAAGGCGACCGGCGACCCGGCCGAGATCGAACGCTACCTGAGGATCTTCGGGTCGGAGGCCCGGGTCGAGCGCGAAGTGCTGGTGTAGGGCCGGCCCCGGACGAGGTTTCGGTGGAAATCGGCGCGGCCGCCATGCCGCGGCGTTGACCCGGCAAACGGCCCCGATCACAAAGGCGCGAAGCCCCACAGACGAGGCAGCCAGCCATGACACCCAAGATCGGCATCGTTCGCCTCCCCCATGCCGAAGGCCTCGACCTGCCGGCCTATGAAAGCGAAGGCGCGGCCGGGCTGGACCTGCGTGCCGCCGTGCCTGAAGACCGGCCGCTGATTCTACTGCCTGGCCGTCGCCAACTGGTTCCGACCGGCCTGGTGTTCGAGATCCCGCACGGGTTCGAGGGGCAGGTACGGCCCCGCTCCGGCCTTGCCTTCAAGCACGGCATCACCTGCCTGAATACGCCAGGCACAATCGACAGCGACTATCGCGGTGAGGTTAAGGTGCTGCTGATCAACCACGGCGACGAGGACTTCGAGATCGGGCGCGGCATGCGTATTGCGCAGATGGTGGTCGCTCCGGTCGTGCAAGCCGTGATCGAGGAGCGCGACCTGGCGTCGACGACGGCGCGCGGCGGCGGCGGTTTCGGCTCGACCGGGACCGGATAGGCGACGGTTTTTTGCGACGCTACTCATCACCCGTGACCGACCCTATCGCGCCGCTTGACGACGCATGTGGTCAACGCTCTATTCAGGCTTCTGCTCCGTCGCTGTTTCTGCAGGACCGACCGATGGGTTTCCTTTCGCGCCTGATATGTCTTTCCGTTCCATGCTGCCTTGCCTCCGTTGCACTCGCGGCTGAGTTCGGGCTTCACGATCCAGCGCCGGGCGGCAACGGACAAACGTTTCTGCAATTGCTGCAACCGGCGATTGGCACGGTCAGTGAAGCCGGCGGAACACCGATCTTCAAACCAAATCCCGGCCTGCGCGACATCGAACTGGATGGCGCCGAACCCGAACCGCCGGAAGAGTTCCAGTTGTCCGGAGTTCAGGCCGAGGTCCTGCCCGGCGGATCCGGCACGTTCGTGGTGCTGGCCGATTCCGGCGAATTCTACGCGATCCTGGCGGCTTTCGACCCGGAACGGAAAGACCCGCTGGCCGATGCTGCCGTGGTGGCGAGCGACAGATCCAGCTATCTGGGCCCTGTGCTCGACCTGTCCGGCGGCGCATCGTTCATCGATGTGCGGAGCCAGCACCTCAACACCGGGCAAGCCTATGCCGTTGATACCCTGATGTTGTTCGACGGCGAGCGCCTCACCCTGATCGACACCCTTCTTACGCTGTCGGACGCAGGATGCGGGTACACACGGGACCAGAAGCCGAAGTTCGAGGCAAAACCCGCCGCAACCGGCATCCGGGCAGACATCGAGGCAAGCATCACCGAAATCGTGGAGACGACCGGTGAAGACTGTGAAACCACGGTCGACACCCCGGCGCCATCGGAGCGCAGGATCAGCGTCACCTACAACTGGGACGCGGTCGCAGAACGCTACGTGGCGAGTTCGGATGCGCTCAAGGTACTGGAAGAAGAGACTTCGGAGCGGTTCTGATCACATCCTGACCGCCGCTTGCGTGGGGGAGACAATTCATGAATGCGCTCACAGTTGTTGACATGCACACGGGCGGCGAGCCGCTGAGGATCGTCACCGGCGGCTATCCACCGATCCCCAAGGGCACGATCCTGCAAAAGCGCGCCCATGTCCGCGACAATCTCGACCATCTGCGCCGGATCCTGATGTTCGAGCCGCGCGGCCATTTCGACATGTATGGCGCGTTATTGGTGGAACCCGACCTGCCCGGCGCGGACCTTGCCGTTCTCTTCATGCACAACGAAGGCTATTCGACCATGTGCGGCCACGCGATTTTCGCGCTCGGCCGCTACGCGGTCGATTACGGTCTGGTCACGGCAAGGGAGCCGGTCACCACCGTCAAAATCGAGTGCCCGTGCGGAATGGTGGTCGCCTCCGTCGAGGTATCAGACGGCAAGACCGGCCATGTCAGTTTCGATAGCGTGCCGGCATACCTCCATGCCGGCGACCGCACCATCGAGGTGCCCGGCCATGGCGTCGTACGCTACGACATCGCCTATGGCGGCGCGTTCTACGCGCTGGCCGACTGCCGGCAGTTCGGGCTTGAATTCGGCCGCGACCGGGCGCGCGATTTCGTCGACGCGGCGACAACGCTCACGGAAGCCGTCAAGCGCAAGGACGCTCTCTCCCACCCCGACCACGACGATCTCGCCTTCCTCTACGGCTCGATCCTGACCGACGGCGGCGACGGGCGCGATGCGCCCAGCCGCAATGTCTGCGTTTTCGCCGACGCGCAGGTCGACCGTTCGCCGACCGGTTCGGGCGTCACGGCGCGATTGGCGGCGATGCATGCCAGGGGTGAGGTCGCTATTGGCGAAACTCGGGTGTTCGAAAGCATCGTCGGGTCGCGCTTTACGGGAAAGGTCGCGCGCGAAACCGTCGCCGGGCCGCATCCGGCCATCGTCGCCTCGGTTTCGGGCCGGGCCCATTACTGCGGCAAGGCGGAATTCAACGTCGAAGACGACGACCCGCTTGGCGGCGGGTTCCTCGTGCGCTGAAGGCTATTCCACCTTCGCAAGGAAGCGCTTGCTAGCGCAGGCGAGGTCCGGCTCCTCCTCGCAGCTGTAGAGCGACCACAGCACGGCGTCGACCCGGCCTTCCAGGTTCTCCAGCGGCACGAAACCCATTTCGGCAAAGCGGCTGTCGGCGGAATTATCGCGATTGTCGCCCATCAGGAACAGCCTGCCTGCGGGAACCGCGATCTCGTCCATGTTGTCGGCGATATAGTCGTCGCCGCGCTCGATGATCGCGTGCTCGGCGCCACCGGGCAGCGTCTCGACATAGCGGGTCACGCGCGCGACATTGCCGGCCGGGGTGCGGTAGTCATAGGTCGAGACCTTGCGCCGCCCGGCCATCTCGCCGTTGATAAAAAGCCTCCCGTGGCGCAGCGCCACATGGTCGCCCGGCAAGCCGATCACGCGCTTCACATAGGTCTCGTGATTCACGGGATGCGCGAAGGTGACAACGTCGCCGCGCTTCGGCAGACGCGACAGCAGACGCCCGTTCTTGCTGCCGATCGAAAAACCCGGATCGATTGCAAGCGTATAGCGGCTGACCCCATACGGCCAGCGCGCGACGAACAGTCTGTCGCCGACCTCGAGCGTCGGCACCATGCTCTCGCTCGGAATGTAGTTGGAGGCAAAAGCAAAGGACTTCATGACAAAGACAGCGAGCGCGGTCACCGCAATCGTTCCGGCGAGATCCAGAAATTGTTTCCCGTGTTTCAGCATCTTGGCCGCACTCCCAGCAGGTCATGGATTTTCCGAGCGCCATCAGCCACGCGAATTTGTCGGTAATTGGACGGATGGACCGGCGGTGCAAATGCAATCCGCCAATCCCCGACAAAAGGAAACCGTTTCGCGCGGAAATACCGAATTATCGTGTTCAACACCTCGAATCCTCTCACGATGGGGCATAGACTGGAAAAAACATCCGGAGGGAACCATGTCGCAAAACAAACCCGGCCGTGGCCGCATCTATGATTCGATCACCCAAACCATCGGTGACACGCCGCTGGTGCGGTTCGACAAGTTCGCAGCCGAAAAAGGCATCGCGGCGAAGCTCGTCGGCAAGCTCGAATTCTTCAATCCGATCGCCAGCGTCAAGGACCGTATCGGCGTCGCCATGATCGAGGCGATGGAGGCGGCGGGGCGCATCACGCCGGGCAAGACCGTCCTGGTCGAGCCGACGTCTGGCAATACGGGCATCGCACTCGCCTTTGCCGCGGCTGCCAAGGACTACCGCCTGATCCTGACGATGCCCGAGACGATGTCGATGGAGCGCCGCAAGATGCTGGCCCTGCTCGGCGCCGACCTCGAACTGACCGAAGGCGCCAAGGGCATGAAGGGCGCGATCGCGAAAGCCGAGGAACTGGCGGCAACGCTGCCCGATGCAGTCATCCCGCAACAGTTCGAGAACCCGGCAAATCCCGACATTCACCGCCGCACGACGGCCGAGGAAATCTGGAACGATACCAATGGCGAGGTCGACATCTTCGTGTCCGGCATCGGAACCGGCGGCACGATCACCGGCGTCGGCCAGGTGCTGAAGGCCCGCAAGCCGGGCGTCCAGATCATCGCCGTGGAGCCGGCCGATTCGCCCGTGCTTTCGGGCGGCAATCCCGGCCCGCACAAGATCCAGGGCATCGGCGCCGGATTCGCGCCCGCCATCCTCGACAAGTCGGTCTATGACGAGGTGGTGGCAGTCACCAACGAGTCGGCCTTCGAGAATGCCAGGTTGCTGGCTAAACTCGAAGGCGTCCCGGTTGGCATCTCGTCGGGCGCCGCGCTTGAAGCGGCGACAATTGTCGGATCCCGGCCCGAGAATGCCGGCAAAACGATCGTTGTCGTCATCCCGTCTTTCGCCGAACGCTACCTGTCAACCGCCCTGTTCGAAGATCTCGGCTGACGGTTGTTCCAAATCCGGTTATCACCTTCGGAGTCCGGAAACAGGAAACACATTCATGCGCGTCATCAGCGTCAACACAGGCACCGCGGTTCCGTTTGCAAACAAGACCGGGTGCACGGCGATCGACAAGCGCCCGCGTCCCGGCCGCGTCGAGGTCGGTTCACTTGGCCTCGACGGCGACGAAATCTGCGATCTGGAAAACCATGGCGGAACGGACCAGGCCGTCTATCTCTATTCGCTGGAAGACTATGCCTTCTGGGAGAAGGAACTGAGCCGTCCGCTGGCGCCGGGCCTGTTCGGAGAAAACCTGACCGTGGAAGGCATCGTGAGTACCGATGCGCAAGTCGGCGACCGCTACGAATGCGGCGGTTTCATTCTGGAAGTGACGAGCCCGCGTATTCCGTGTTCCACATTCGCCGCCCATATCGGAGTCTCCGACATGCCGGCCCGTTTCATGGCCGCGCGACGGCCGGGTATCTATTGCCGGGTTGTCATGCCCGGAACGGTAGGCGCAGGCGACGCCTTTGTGATCACGCCGGCGACCGGCGCGACGGTCACACTCGGCGAACTGGTCGAAACCTACCCCTACAAACGGATTTCGGAGGAGACGCGGCAGCGCTATCTCGGCACGCCGCTCAACGGCAGGATGGCCGCCTATTTGCGCGGAGAACGGGCCAAGCCGTAAAGCGCGACCCCAGGTCAGAGCTGGATACGCGATCCCGATCCGACATCCTGAAACCGCTTTGCGCAAGCAGGTCCCGGGCCACGCATATAGTGGCGTTCGGGCCGATAGGACGGCAGTACAAACTCCCGAACGGCCCTGCTATAGCTGCGGATTGCAGCAATCAAAGTCATCGTCTTGTCTCCCGGCGCTTTTCAAGCGCATCGTCCACGATCGGAAGACTAACGCGGGAAGATGAATATTGGTTGAATGCGAATGGTTACCAAAGTGGCCGGCAACCCGCCCCGGAGGCGGGTGCGCGCGCCATTTCGGGAAGTTATTCGATAGCGACCGGGAGGACCACAGGCTTGCCGTCGGCCATGACCGGCTTGTCGTTGTCCGTAGAGCCGGGACCAAATTCGTAGGTGCCGATCGTCCCGGTGTCCTCGTGCAACATAGCCAGGACTTTCGAACCCGGGGCTACGTCCATGTCCAGCGTAACGGTGATGTTGGCATTCTCGCCCGCCTTGACCGGGGCATGACCGATCGACTGCGGCGCCTGCGGCTTGCCGTCTTTTATTTCGTGGATCACCAGCCAGCCGTCGGCAGGCATGGTTACCTTGTCGATCGTGACCGAATTGCCGGCCGGCTGAGGCGATGCCGCAATCGAGGCATCCTGGGCGAAGGCCGGCCCGGCCAGAAAGACCACGGCGGCGGCTGTTAGGATGGTTTTCATGTCAGTACTCCTGCCAATGTGAATGACCGCACGCGGATGCGTACGGCCTGCAACAACTACGCGGCGGGTGGACCGCTTATTCCCGGAAAGAAAATTTCTTTTTGCGGAATAAAGCCGCGCGCTGCATCGTATATGCCTTCGAAACCGGAGAAACTGGGCTTGGCGGCTTCAAAACGCGATATCGAGACCCATATTCCAGCACTGCGCCGGTTTGCCTATGGCCTGACCGGAGACCGGGACGAGGGTGACGACCTTGTTCAGGATGCACTTGAACGCGCGCTCAGCCGCTGGCACCTGTTCATCCCCGGGCGAAAACTGAGGCCGTGGCTGTTCAAGATCCTCTACAACCTGTTCGTCTCGGCGCGCCGCAAGGACAGCCGCCGCGCACAGCACGTTCCCCTTGAACCCGAAAAGGGAATGCCAGCGATCGCCGCGGGACAGGAACATGCCGCCGACGCCGGCAAGATGCTGCGCCTTCTCGACACCTTGCCGGAGGACCAGCGCTCGACGGTTCTTCTCGTGGTGGTCGAAGGGTTTTCCTACGAGGAAACAGCTCGGATCTCAGGCGTCCCGATGGGCACGGTCATGTCGCGCCTGCATCGCGGACGTCAGCAATTGCGTACGCTCGCGGGCGAAAGCCCGCCGGCAATCAGGAGAGTGAAATGATGAGCGGCGATGATCGTCCCGTCACGGAGACCGACATCCAGGCCTTTATCGACGGCAGGCTGGCACCACAGCGCGCCAAGGCTGTGGAGCGGTTGCTCGAAGAACAATTGCACCTGCATGCCGACATCGCCAAGGACCGCGAGATTGCAAACCGGTTGAGGGCGGAACTCGATCCGATCGCCCGTGAACCGCTTCCTTACCGGTTGCAGATCCCCCCCGCCCCCGAACGATCCGGTCCGCTGCGGCTTGCGGGGACGCTGGCCGCGGGCCTGGCGTTATTTGTCTTGGGCGGCACAACGGGCTGGTATGCGGCCCACCGCGTCGACAACGTAACCGCGCCACAAGCCACAATGGCTCTGGCCGCGCTTCCCGGGGATGCGGCCGTTGCCTATCGCACCTACGCGGTCGAAGTTCGGCACCCTGTCGAGGTCGACGCCAGCGAAGCAGCCCATTTGTCGGCTTGGCTTTCCAAGCGGATCGGAGGGACGGTTTCCATCCCCGACCTGTCGAAATCGGGGTTCGCCCTCGTCGGAGGCCGGCTGCTGCCCTCCAGCGCCGGGGCGGCCGGCCAGTTGATGTACGAAAACCCGGCTGGCGAGCGCGTCACCCTTTACCTACGCAAGGAGGGCGGCGAGCAGATGGCGTTCCGCTTCGCCAGCGAGGGCGCCGTCAACGGCTTCTACTGGGTCGGCAGCAATTTCGGCTACGCGTTGAGCGGCGAGCTGAGCCGGGACAGGCTGTTTGCGCTCGCCAAGGCGACCTACAACCAGCTCGACGCGAAATAGCGCTGCAAGACCTCAGCCCATGATCAGCCGCGGCAGCCACAGAACGATGCCCGGGAAAGCAATCAGTACGCCAACCGTCACGACGTCGGCGATGAAGAATGGCGACGCGCCGCGGAAAACGTCCTGTACCGAAATGTCGTCGCGCACGCCGGCGACCACAAAACAATTGAGGCCAATCGGTGGCGTAATCAGACAGAGTTCGGCCATCTTCACGACAATGATGCCAAACCAGACGGCGCACTCAGTCCCGCTCATGCCAAGCGCCGATTGGGCCGCGGTAACGCTTTCGCCGCCATTGAGCGCCATGACTGCAGGGAAGGTGACCGGCAAGGTCAGGATCAGCATGCCGATGGCATCCATGAACATGCCGAGGATCACATAGGCGCCGAGGATCAGCAGCAGGGTAACCATCGGCGGTTGGTGCAATCCCCCAATCCATTCGGAAAATGCGCCAGGCAGGTCGGCAAATCCAAGATAGCGAACATAGATCAGAACACCCCAGATCATGGTGAAAATCATCGTGGTGAGTTTCGCTGTTTCGGCCAGTGCGCCGCGCAAATCCTTCCAGCGCATGCCGCGCGCCAGCGCCAGCACCAGAACGATGAATGCCCCCAGGGCGCCGGCCTCGGTCGGCGTGCCCCAGCCAAAATAGATGCAATAGATGATGATCGCGACGACGGCGAAAATAGGCAATGCGCCGGGCACGCTTTCGAAGCGCTGTTTCCAGGTAAAGCCGCGGATCGGCGGGCCAAGGTCCTTGCGCCACTTGGCCAAGCCGATGATAAGCGCCGCGTAAATGACCGCCGAAACCAGGCCAGGCAGGAAACCGGCCATCAACAACTGGCCGACGCTGGCTTCGACGATGATCGCGTATATGACAAGAATGGCCGATGGCGGGATCAACGACGCGAGCGTCCCCCCGGCGGCAACGACCCCGGCGGCGAAGCGCCTGTCGTAACCGAGTCTCAGCATCTCGGGGATGGCAATGCGCGCAAACACAGCTGACGTCGCGACGGAAGCGCCGGAGACAGCGGCAAAGCCTGCTGTCGCGAATACGGTGGCTACGCCCAGCCCCCCGGGCAACCAGCCGACCCAGCGTTTTGCCGCCTCGAACAGGGCCTTGGTCAGGCCCGCATAGTAGGCGAGATACCCGATCAGGATGAAGGTCGGGATCAAGGCTAGCACGTGGCTGGCGGTCTTGGAGTGCGGAATCTGGCCGCTGATCTTCATGGCCGTGACAAGACCGCGCGCGAAGCCCTGGTGCTTGTCGACGGCAAATATCACGACGAGACCGATGAAGCCGATCAGGGCGGTTGCGAAGGCCACCCGTACGCCAATCAGGACGAGGACAACCAGCAATACGGCAAGCAGCGCGGAAACTTCGATCGTGGTCATCCGCGTGTTTCCCCAAAACCGGAAACCGTTTCGGCCTCGTGCGCGGCCTGGGGGGCCGGATCCTCGATCAGGGGCACCGCCACAGGGGCTTCATCATCGCGCACGATGGCGCGACCATAACCCCACAGTTGCAGGGCCAGGCGCAACATCATCAATCCCAGCGCGATCGGCACGACGATCTTGACCGGCCATGTCGGCAGCCGGATGTCCCCGGTCGAGTCGCCGATGTTCAGCGCCCGCATCGCGTGATCCAACGAGCCGAAGATCAGCACCGCTGTTACCACCATCATCAGGAGGATACTGGCGAATTCGGCGATCCAGAGCGGCCTGCCCCTCAGCTTCGAAATCAGGATGTCCATGCGGATGTGGCCGCCAAGACGCTGGCAGAAGGCGAGGCCGAGGAAGGCCATCACCGGCACCGCGGAAATCATCCAATCGATGAATCCGGGGATCGGCCAGTTGAACAATTTCCGCCCGAGAATGTTGGCGACCGAAAGCAGCATGACCACCAGGATGACGAGCCCGGCGGTCAGATTCAGCCAGCCTTCGACCCGAAATACCGCCCGGTCGACCTGACTGAGTGTTGAATCGTCCTCGCGGACGTTGCCCGATGACATTGAGCCTGCCCTCCCCGAATTCCCGGTTGCCCGGCGGTTCTTTCAACGGCCCGCCATTGCGCTGGCCAGCGAAGGCCCGCCCTCTCCGTCTCCGAAGAAGGCAGGCGGCAGTGGCGTGCCTGTTGTTCCTACATGCCCTTGGTTTCGCCGACCGTCTTGATCACGAAATCATAGAGTTCCTGGGCTGGAAGGCCGGCTTCGGTATTGGCCTTGATCCATTCGTCGCGAACGGGGCCCGCCGCCGCTTCGCGCATCTTGGCGACTTCGGCGTCGGGGAGCGTCACTTTTTCGATCCCTTTGTCGGCCAGCACGGGATCCCATTTATCGTACACGGCTTGATAAGCTGTATAGTAGGCTTCCATGGCTTCCGGAATCGAGGACAGAAGCGCGTCACGCTCGGCATCGGAAAGCGCGGCCAAAGCGTCGGTATTGACGACAACCGGGCAATTCACCGAGCCGGGATTGAGATTGGTCGTCCACCACTTTGCGATGTCGACCGTCTTGAATGCGAGATGAGCGTGCGGCGCAAATGCCACCGCGTCGACGACTCCGGATTCCAGAGCGTTGTAGGCTTCCGACGAGGTTACCGATGTCGGCACGGCACCCACCTTTTCGAATGCATTGCCCATACCGCCGGTGGCGCGCACGCGCATGCCATTGAAATCGGCGACGGATTTCGGCGACGCGCCGACACCGGCCAGATTGTACTGCGGCAGCGGCGAAGCCATGATGATCTTCGCGTTCCACCGAGCCATGTCCTTCACAGCCGCCGGGTGGTTGTACAGCGCCGCGTCGAGCGCGCCCTCCTGGCGCAATGTCTCGACGCCGATGAACGGCAGGTCGAGCACCATCAAGGTCGGATTCTTGTCGGGATGGTAGGCAGCGCAGAATTGCGCCATTTCGAACGCGCCGATCGATATACCGTCGAGGTTTTCGCGGTTCTTCGACAGGCCGCCGTAAGAGATGTTCAGGGTAAATTCGCCACCGGTCTTTTCGGCGACCAGGTCTGCCAGCTTGTGGATATGCTCGGTGAACGCACGCCGTTTGCCCCAAGTCGAGACATTCCATTCGGTCTTCGCAAAGGCGCTGCCTGCGACAAGCGACAAAGCAACACCCGACGCGACCGCATAAAGGTGCAGTTTCTTCATCCTGTTCTCCTCCTTGACATCTTTCCCACTCCCCGGGACGGGCAGGTTAGCGTCAACAGACGAAAGAACAACCCTTGAAAGGACGTACCGTTGCCACCGGCGGGCGCCGCGGGCCTCAGGCGTTGCCGATCAGCATACCAGCGCCAAACACGAGCGCCCCGCCGAGGACAACCTGGAAGATCGCCCGGCTCCAGGGCGTCTCCATCCAGTGGTTCTGGATCCAGGCGATCGCCCACAACTCGATAAAGACGATCACCGTCGCGATGATCGTGGCCGTCCAGAAGTCCGGGATCAGGTAGGGTAGCGCGTGGCCGAGGCCACCGATCGCCGTCATGATGCCGGAGGCGAAACCGCGCTTGATCGGCGAACCGCGCCCCGAGATCTTGCCGTCGTCATGCGCCGCCTCGGTGAATCCCATCGAGATGCCGGCGCCGACGGCCGCCGAAAGACCGACGAGCAGCGTCGTCCATGTGTTCTGGGTCGCGAACGCCGTGGCAAAGATCGGCGCCAAGGTGGACACCGAGCCGTCCATCAGACCCGCCAGGCCCGGCTGCACGTAAGTCAGGATGAATTGCCGGCGTTCCGAGGCGTGCTCCTCCTCGCGTACCTCTTCAGGCGTGTGTTTGGCCTCCAGACCCTTTGCGGTGGCAATGTGCCCGCCTTCCGCGACTGCCAGTTCGCCCAGCAGCTTGCGCGTGTCGGCGTCTTGCGAACGAGCGGCCGCGGCCCGGTAAAACCGCTCTGCCTGGGCTTCCATCGCCGCAGCCTGCTCTCGCACCCGCTCCACCCCAAGCGGGCGGACGAGCCAATCCGGCTTGCGCTCGTAGTAGCCGCGCACGTGCTCGCGGCGGATCAGCGGAATCCGGTCACCGAAACGTTTCTTGTGCAGATCGATGAGGATCGCGCGATGATGCGTTTCCTCCTCCGCCATCTCATCGAAAATCTTCGCCGATTGCGGAAACTCGTCGCGCAGGCCGTCGGCATAGGCCATGTAGATGCGGGCGTCGTCTTCTTCCGACGAGATCGCGAGCGCGAGAACTTCCTGCTCCGACAGACTGTCAAAAGAACGCTTGGTGCCGAAAAAGCGAGAAAACATGAAATGGGATCCGTTCTTTGGAATGATTCCAAACTAGGGAGTGCATGTTACAGGGTCAAGAACCCTGCAGCGCCATCGATTTAGTATCCGAAACCCGCCATTGACGCGACATTGCAGCAAGGGCTTAATCGGATTGTCCAGGTCGGGAGGTCAGGGTTTCCACAGATATGACCTGCGTCCAAAAACAGCGGTCGCAAAGTCGAAACGAGGCAGGATGGCAAAGGAAATCGAGCGCAAGTTTCTTGTGTCCGGCAATGGATGGCGCGGCGAAGCCGATTCGGGGACCATGATCCTGCAGGCCTACGTGGCGGTTCAGGACGGCAATTCCGTCCGGGTCCGGATAAAGGGCGACGGCTCGGCGATGCTTGCCGTCAAGACTGGCGGCGCGGCCATGGTGCGCGACGAATTCGAATACCCGATCCCGGTCGGCGATGCGCGCAGGATGATGGAGCAATGCATCGGCGCCGTGATCGACAAGACCCGGTATCTGCTGGCCCATGAAGGGTTCATCTGGGAAATCGACGTCTATCAGGGCGAACTGGAGGGAATCGTCGTGGCCGAGGTCGAGATGGAGACGGTCGACGACAATCCGCCATTGCCCGATTGGGTCGGCCGGGAGGTCACGGGCGTGCAGGCCTTTTCCAACATCTCGCTTGCCTTGCACGGGAAGCCGGAATTGTGAGTTTCGCGATCAATCCGCGCAAGGACCTGACGCGGCAGGTGAGACGCATCGCCGGCAGGGAACTCGACCGCATGGAGAAAGAGTTCGGCGTCCGCGGCGAAGCTGCGCACGAAGCCGTGCACGAAGCCCGGAAACGGATCAAGCGGCTGCGCGGGCTCTACAGGCTCATTCGTCCCGCGACTGGCTCCCTCGCCCGGGAGGAGGATGAGCGGCTGGGCAACGTCGCGCGATCGCTGTCGGCGGTGCGCGACGCAACGGCTTTGGTGGAGACGGCCGACAAGCTTGCGGCCCGTTTTACAGATCCGGCCGATTCCCAGATGCTGGCCCGTCTTCGAGGTGCGTTGATCGAACGCCGCGACCGCATCGCTCAGGCCGAAATCGATCTCGACGCCCACCTGGAAGATGCCACCCGCGAGTGCAAACGCGCTCGAAAATCGCTGAAAGCCATCAAGTTGCCGGCATCGCGTTCGGGCCAACGCGAACTGCTCGTCGGTTCCCTCAAACGGTCCTATGGCCGTATTCGCGACGGTTTTGCCAAAGCGAAGGCCAGCGGCGCGGCTGAGGACTGGCACGAACTGCGAAAACTGGTGAAGCATCACATGATGCAAGTAAAGCTGATGCGTTTGGCCCAACCCAGGACCATGAGGAAGCGCGCAGAGGCACTCGACCAATTGGGGGAGTCGCTCGGCGACGATCACGACCTTGCCGTCCTCGTCGCCCTTATCGTCGACGTCCCGATCGTCGCGGAAGCCGACCGGGAACGGATCGCCGCGCTCGCCGGGATCCGCACCCTGGAGCTGCGCGACGCGGCGGCGGGAGCCTTGGAGGCAATGTTTCTTGCCCGGCCGCGCGACTTCGCCGGCCGTATCCGCAGGCGCTGGCGCGGCGCCTAATCGCGCATTTGACGGAAAACGAACCGGGCAACGGATAACAGGCCTACACGATTGCATTACCACCGCCATCAGCGACTTGATCGGCGCCTGAGTTCCTGTTCACTTGTCGGCGCAACGAATTGTGGCGCGCCATGCAACAGACCGAGACAGTACTCGACCGGATTGGGCATTTCCTTGCCGCCAGACTTGAGGAAGAGTCGTCCGGCTATCAGCCCTATACGCCGTCCGACCCGGAGACCCTGCACCGCACGCTACGCCCCGGCGACGTGTTGCTGGTGGAGGGAAACCAGCATGTCTCGGCGGTCATCAAATACCTGACACAATCGACCTGGAGCCACGCGGCGCTCTATATCGGCGACGCGCTGGAAGGCAATTACACCGATGAGGACCAGCCGCGCCTCATCGAGGTCAATCTGGGCGACGGATGCATTGCCGTCCCGCTGAAGAAGTACCGCACCTACAACACCCGGATTTGCCGTCCGGTCGGCCTGACGCCGCCAGACCGTGAAGGCCTGATCAAATTCATGATCGACCGGCTGGGAACGAAATACGACGTGAAGAACATATTCGACATGTTGCGCTACTTTTTCCCGACGCCGCCGGTTCCGGTGCGCTGGCGCA
>JBNLDE010000243.1:0-18833 GCA_050304175.1 Zhengella sp.
AAGTGAAGCGCGGGATCTTGGTCACGACGTAGTCGATGGTCGGCTCGAAAGAGGCCGGCGTGACTCGGGTGATATCGTTCTGTAGTTCGTCCAGGAGATATCCCACAGCCAGCTTCGCGGCCACCTTGGCGATGGGAAAGCCGGTCGCCTTCGATGCCAGCGCCGAGGAGCGGGACACACGCGGATTCATCTCGATGACGACGAGGCGGCCATTGGCGGGATTGACGGCGAACTGGACATTGGAGCCGCCGGTCTCCACCCCGATCTCGCGCAACACCGCGATCGAGGAGTTGCGCATCATCTGGTATTCCTTGTCGGTCAGCGTTAGCGCCGGCGCGACGGTGATCGAATCGCCGGTGTGCACGCCCATCGGGTCGATGTTTTCGATCGAGCAGACGATGATGCAGTTGTCCGCCTTGTCGCGGACGACCTCCATCTCGTACTCCTTCCAGCCGAGCACGGATTCCTCGATCAGCACCTCGGTGGTCGGCGAGGCGTCGAGGCCGGACTGGACGATCTGGAAGAACTCTGCCTCGTTGTAGGCGATGCCGCCGCCGGTGCCGCCGAGCGTGAAAGACGGGCGGATGATCGCCGGCAGGCCGACCTCGTCGAGCGCGGTGGCGGCTATCCCTTGGGCATGGCGCATGTAGCGCTGCTTGCGGTCGCCCTCGCCGAGGTTCCACTCGGTCTCGAGTTCGTCGAGCGCCTCGTCGAGCTCGTCGCCGGAAAGCTTTTCCTTCAGCGCGGCGCGCTTGGCCTCGTGGGCCTTGCGATCGGCGTCCTTGACGTCGGTGGCGTTGGCCAGCATCGATTTTGGCGTTTCGAGGCCGATGCGGGCCATCGCCTCGCGGAACAGAGCGCGGTCCTCGGCCATGTCGATGGCGTCGGCATTGGCGCCGATCATCTCGACATTGTAGCGATCAAGAACGCCCATCCGGCGCAGCGACAGCGCGGTGTTGAGCGCGGTCTGGCCGCCCATCGTCGGCAGCAGCGCGTCCGGCCGCTCCTTGGCGATGATCTTGGCGACGACCTCCGGCGTGATCGGCTCGACATATGTCGCGTCGGCCAGCTCCGGGTCGGTCATGATGGTGGCCGGGTTGGAATTGACCAGGATGATCCGGTAGCCCTCGGCCTTCAATGCCTTGCAGGCCTGGGTGCCGGAATAGTCGAACTCGCAGGCCTGGCCGATGATGATCGGCCCCGCGCCGATGACAAGGATCGACTTGATGTCTGTGCGTTTGGGCATGGTACGTCCGGCTGTGTTGCGCGCGAAAACCGGCGCGGAATTCCCGGCCGGCCGAAGCGGATAAAAGTCTCAGGCTAGGCGCGCCTTATAGGGGAGGAATTACGGCGTGGGAACCCCGGAAATGGGGGATTAACAGTCCCTTCGCACGGATCACCGGGAGCGAAGTTGAAATCCGCTGCGGAGAGCTCATCCCAGCCAGGCCCTGACCTTGGCGACGTTGGCCCGGCTGACCGGCACGGTGGCGCCGTCGGCGGTCTTCAGGATGGCGCGGCCGTTCTTGCCGGGCTCGCGGTCGAGAGTCTCAGCGCCGGTGCGGGCAACCCAGTGGGAGCGGTGGACCTGGCAACCGTCGATGCCTTTGGTCTCGCGGATGGCGTCGGCGAGGCGCATCAGCAGCAGTTCGGTTCCCTTTGACGTCACCACCCGCACGTAATGGTCCTCGACTTCCATGCGGACGAGGCTGCCGCGTTTTTCGGCGGGCAGGCGGTCGAGGATGGCGGCGCGAGGCGCGGGCTGCGGCTCGGCCGGAACGGGACCGGCGACCTCACTGGCAGGCGGCAGGTGCGCGCCGCTGATCGCCAGCCAGGCGAGCAGACACAGCGCCAGCGAAACCGGCAGGGCGTTGAAAACGTCGTCGACATATTCGCCCCACGAGACCGGCGAACCGACGGCTGCGGCCGTCACCGTCATGATGACCACGCCGATCGGCAGCGCGGCGAGCGCGGCGCCGATCATCATGCGCGACAGCGAATGGCCGATGCGTCCGGCCAGGGCGGCATCGAAGAAAGTGACGAAGGTCAGCGCCAGCAGCCAGGCGAAGCCGTGAATCACCAGCCAGTAGCCGACCCGGGCATGGAAGGCGAGGGTTTCGCTGGTGCCGAACGGGCCGGTGACCGCGAACAGGGCGACGATGGCGAAGAACACCAGCCAGATGCGCGGCAATGACAGGATCGCCTGCAGTTCGCGAAGCGTGGATTGCAGGATCGGCCCGTTCACGAAGTTCTCCGGCGGTTCGGCGCATGCAGCGTTGAGTGTTGGGGCGGACCATGGCCGATGAGATCGTCATTCGCAACCGGGAAGCTGGAAGACCCGCAAGGAGATCATCGTGACACTCGAACCGCTTTTTAATGCTACGCCTGCCATACAAATCCACGTGGCTACCGTCATTCCGGCCGCGATCCTGGGCGCGTGGGTTCTATTCGGGCGCAAGGGAACAGCTCTGCACAAGGCGCTCGGACGGGTCTGGGTGGCGTTGATGTTTGTCACCGCGCTGTCGAGCTTCTTCGTCCACGAGTTACGCCTGATCGGAGTCTTCAGCCCGATCCACGTTTTATCGATTGTAACGCTTGTCAGTTGCGGCGTCATCGTGTGGTCGGCGCGCGCGCGTCGCTTTGAGATCCACCAGCGGACCGTCAAGGGGCTCTATTGGGGCGGAATCGGTTTGGCTGGCGTCTTCACGCTGCTGCCCGGGCGGATTATGAATGCCGTTGTCCTTGGCGGTGCCGGGCAAGGCCTCGGCCTGCCGTCCGCCTGGGTGGTCGGTCTGATCGGCGCGATCATGTTGGCAGCCTGGGTCAGGTGGCGGGCGAACACGCAGCACGGGCGCGATTCGGGTGCCTGAGCCGTTCGCTGCCGCGACTCGTCGCGACTACAGGATTTCCGGGTCCAGAATGACATTGGCTGCGAGCGTGTCGTAGCCCTTTTCCAGCAACCGGTCGCGGGCCCGCTCGGCGCGGATGCGATAGGTTTCGGATCCCGATGCGTAGGACCCCGCGCCGAACAGGCGGACGCCGATCCATGCCAGCCATGCCATGGTCTTGCCGGCGAAGGTCGGATCATTGTCGGACGCGCCGTCGGTTTCGTCGAGCTCGCTGCGCAACTGAATGATCGCCTCGTGGAAGATCGCATCGGCCTCGTCGCGCGGACGGTTGGATGACGCGTAGAGGTAGTCGTGGATGATGGCGGCCGCGGCGTAGACACCCCAGGGGGCAAAGAAGAGCCTGAACCCGCGCGGCACCGAGGCGCCGTCGCAGCAAAAGCCGGCCGGAACGACGATTCGGTCGGTCGATTCGCGACTGCCGACGCCATAGGACAGGTCAGTCAGGAGCATACGGATCGGCCGGTACTGTTCGGCGCGTCCGACATCGGCAACCTGGAGCGGGGAGGTAAAATGGGCAAGCGCGGGCATCGGGATCCTTTCCGTCCGGCATTCGGACCTAGGTTCGCCCCGCGCAGCCATGATAGCCGCGTCGCGGACGGAAAACCAGCGAGCTCCATTTCCCTGGCCGGACCGGCCGCCGGCGTTGCGGCCGGTGGATATTTACGGCAATAGTCCGTGCAAGGGGTGGCAAGCGGAGTATTGATCATGCGCTGGAAAGGCCGGAGACAATCGGACAATGTCGAGGATCTGCGGGGCGGAAGCGGCTATCGCGGCGGCATCAATCGCGGCGGCGGGCGCATCCGTATCCCGATGGGCGCCGGGCGGACCGTCGGCGCCCGCGGCGGTGGCCTGTCCACCATCGTCATCCTGGTCGTTCTATTCTTCGTGTTGAAGGCGTGCGGCATCGATCCGTTGCAGGTGCTAACCGAAGGCGGGCTCGACCAGGCCATGACGCCGGGCCAGGAGCAGGTAACGCCTGGCGAAACGGCCAATGACGAGATGACGCAATTCATGCGCACCGTGCTGGCGGAAACCGAGGATGTGTGGGGCGGCATATTCCAGTCCGAGGGGCTGACCTATGAAAACCCGACCATGGTGCTGTTTTCCGGACAGGTGCGCTCGGCTTGCGGCTTCGCGTCTTCGGCATCGGGACCGTTCTATTGCCCGGGAGATCACAAGCTCTATCTCGACACGTCCTTCTTCGACCAGTTGGCGCGCCAGTTCGGCGCATCGGGCGACTTCGCCCAGGCCTATGTGGTGGCGCATGAAGTCGGCCATCATGTGCAGAACCTGATCGGCGTGCTGCCGAAATTCAACGAGATGCGGCGGCAGATGAGCGAGACCCAGGCCAACCGGATGTCGGTGCGTGTGGAATTGCAGGCCGACTGCTTCGCCGGTGTCTGGGCGCATTACACCGGCCAGAAGGGACTACTCGAGAAGGGCGATATCGAGGAGGCACTCAACGCGGCCAACAAGATTGGCGACGATACGCTGCAGAAACGGACGCAGGGCTACGTCGTGCCCGACAGCTTCAACCACGGCACGTCCAGGCAGCGCAGCACCTGGTTCGCGCGCGGCCTGAAAACCGGCAAGCTGTCGGCCTGCGACACCTTCAACAACCCGGTGTGAAGGCGCGCCAGCCGTTTTGGGTCAGTTTTCAGAGTCGAGCATCGCCATCTGGTGCTCGTTGTAGCGCGGTCCGGCGCCGGACCCTTTGGGCGCCGCCCGTTCGATTTCGGCCAGGTCGGCCTGGGTCGGGTGCGTTCCCAGAAGCGGCACGATGTCGCTACCCTGCGCCGAAACCCAGGCGGCCGCGGCCTGCGCCGTCGCCAAGCAGCCGAGACTGATCCGCGAAACATGCGGTCCGTTCCGGTCAAGTCTCACTGTGTGCATGCCCGGGCTCCGATCGATGCGAAATGACGCTGCGTGCCGCGAGGGTAACACGACCAACTGGGGAGCCAAGAGGTGGTGAGCAGGCCACGAGCCGCCCCGGCGACAGTTTATTTCCGATTAATGGACGACCGCAAATGCGGCAGGCGGCTTTAGCGTCAATTTGAACTTTATACGTCATGTTGCTCACCGAATCTCGATCCGTGGATCGGAAGAGCAGGGGGCGAAATTGATGCATAGATTGAAGAAATTCGCGGCAGACAGCCGCGGCAATTACGCGATCGCAGCGGCGGTGACGTCCGTGCCCCTCCTCCTGGGTGTTGGTGTTGCGGTTGATTTCCAGACAGTGACGAGCACGCGGAGCGCACTCCAACAAACGATCGATTCGGCTGCTCTCGCGGTAGCCCGGGAAGGCGTGAAACTGTCCAACAAGGACGCGAAAGATATCGCCAGGGATTTCGTCGAAGCCAATTACAAGGGTGACGTGACCAAGCTGTCGGTCACGCGCAACGGTTACTCGGTCAACGTCGCGGCGACCCTACAGCCGAAGCTGGCGTTTGGCGGAGTCATCGGCAAGGACAAGTGGTCGGTGACGGTCGACGCGACCGCCGAATACGCGATGTCGAAGTATGAAATCGCGTTGGCGCTGGACACCACCGGCTCGATGGAAGGCGCCAAGCTGGCGGCTATGAAGGCGGCGGTGAACGATCTCGTCAACGCCATGAGCATCCAGGTCTCGGATCCGAAAAACCTGAAGGTCGGCGTCGTGCCCTATGCAGGCTTCGTCAATGTTGGCCCGCAATACGGGCCGAGCTTCAAGAAGAACGGGCAGGTGGACCCGAAGACAGGGGCCGACTGGCTGGACAAGAAAGGCGCGGTCAAGTTCCCCGAGATGGAACTCGGCAACGAACCGAGCCGGTTTGAGCTGTATTACCGCATGGGCAAAACCTGGCCCGGCTGCGTGGAAACGCGCGTGCCCGACGACAAGAAGGGCCTCGCCTACGACGTGATGGATATCGAGGCCAGCCCGAAAGACAAGCAATCGTTGTTCGTGCCGGCGTTCAGCATCGACGAACCCGACGACACCTGGTGGGGCGGCCGGCCGAGATATCCCAATAACTATATCAAGTCGACCGTCCCGGTTCTCGACAAGACCCCCAAGGGACTTGCCAAGAAACTGCTGAAATACGGCTATGTCATGGGCGCCGACAAGGGCGGGACGTTCGGTGCCGTCAAGATCGACGACTCGCCCTCCTATTTCTATTCCAACGAGGCCGATCCGAAGGGGCCGGGCTATGGCTGCGAGGTCGAACCGCTGCTGCCGTTGACCACCAACCTGCAGAAGGTGAAGGACAAGGTCAATGCGCTCAACGCCAACGGCAGCACCAACATCATGGAAGGCGTGATGTGGGCCTGGCGCGTTCTTTCGGATCGCGAGCCGTTCAGCGAAGGCCTGCCGAAATCGTCGGGATCAAACAAGAAGGTGCTGATCCTTCTGACCGACGGGTCGAACTCGATCACCATGCTCAACAACGATCTGGGCGCGGGCTATTCCAGCGTCGGCTATCCGACCGACAATCGCCTGCCCGGCGTGACGCCGATCAGTTCGGCCGCCGCCGCCAACGATGCGCTCAACGCCAAGACGCTGACGGCCTGTAACAACGCAAAGGACGACGGCGTGGAGATCTACACGATCCGGCTGGAAGAGCCGAATGTCGAGACCGGCGACATGTTGCAGAAATGCGCGTCGGATGCCGATCATTATTTCGACAGCCCATCCAGGGATGACCTGCAGAAGATCTTTGACGAGATCAAGGATCGGATGGTCAGTGTCAGGCTGGCGTCGTAAACGATGCCAGCCGGTCGCGCCATGACGGCGCGACGGGGCAGGAAAAGGGCGGCCTTGAGGCCGCCCTTTTTCATGTCCGGTCAACGGTGCGGCTGGTAGATGGGGACAGACCAGGCATAGTTGGACAGATAGGCCGGGTCAGGGAGCATTCCCAAGGCATCGAACCTGCCCTTCAGGTCGGCTGCCTGCAGTTCGCTACCGCGCTCGCCGACGATCACCGGATAGTTTGGGTTGCCCGGCCTGTGACAACCGACATAGGGGTTCCAATCGCCGCCGGCGGCTGCGATCCGGTCCGCCACGCTGCGCGCTTCTGCCAGATCGGCGCTCGAATAGACAATGACGACGTAGTTCGCCCGGCTCGCCTGCGACGTTCCGCTGAGATAGTTCTGGGCGCTTTGGGCGAACTTGGAGAAGAAGCTGTCCTCGCGGCATTCAGTGTTGTCGGCTATTTGCGCGTAGGCGGGCGTTGCGAAAACCGGCGGAAGCCGGAATGAGTTCACGGAACCTCCCGCGCGCGCGACGGTTTCGGGCGGAATGGGAATCATGTCGCGCTTTTCAGCCGTTGCAGTTGACAGCAACGCAGGCACAGAGGCGCAGAACAGCAGCAACTTCACCCTGTCCGATTCATTGCAGAAGGCGCCGGAAATGGCGCCCAGCGATATCGTAATGATCGAGATGAAGGCGTAGAAGGTGATGTCGGGCAGCGATATCGCGGCGAACAGCGAATTGACGAAATCCCTGTCTGGTCCGAGGATCTTGACCAGTACAATAGCAATACCGGCCAGGAACCCCCAGAAAACACGCGTTTTCGTGGTCATGGCATGGCCTCCAACAATACGGTCGATTGTCAGAGTTTAAGCCGCGCCGTTTCGGCGGTCTGTGAATGAAGCCACACAAGGCCTCGCCGGTGCGGGGCTTGCCGGTCGCGGGCCCTAGCGCTCCGCCAGGGCCGGTTCGCCCTTGCGCTCGCGGATCAGGTTGGCGAAGCGGCGGAACAGGTAGTGGCTGTCCTGGGGGCCAGGCGAGGCCTCGGGATGGTGTTGGACTGAAAACACCGGCTTGCCGGTCAGGGTCAGGCCGCAATTGGAGCCGTCGAACAGCGAGGTGTGTGTTTCGCGAACGCCGTCGGGCAGGGATTTGCCGTCGACCGCAAAACCGTGATTCATCGAAACGATCTCCACCTTGCCGGTGGTGTGATCCTTGACCGGGTGATTGGCGCCGTGATGGCCCTGGTGCATCTTCACCGTCTTCGCGCCGAGCGCCAGCCCGAGCATCTGGTGGCCGAGGCAGATCCCGAAGACCGGGATATCGGTCTCCAACAGGATCTGGATCATCGGCACGGCATATTCGCCGGTGGCCGCGGGATCGCCCGGGCCGTTGGAGAGGAAGACGCCGTCCGGTTTCAGCGCGAGGATGTCGTCGGCGGTCGTCGAGGCGGGAACCACGGTCACCTTGGCGCCGAGGCCTGCAAGCAGGCGCAGGATGTTGCGCTTGACCCCGAAATCGACGGCGACAACGTGCATCGTTTCGGCGCCGCGCTCGCCGTAGCCCTCGTTCCAGACCCAGGGCGTTTGCGACCAGGTCGAGGTCTGGCCCGAAGTCGCTTCCCTGGCGAGGTCCAGATCTTCGAGGCCATGCCAGGCTTTGGCGCGCGCCATCAACGCGTCGGTGTCGAAACTGCCGTCCGCCGCATGGGCGATCACTGCGTTGGCGAGGCCGTTTTCACGGATGAAGGTGGTCAGGGCGCGGGTGTCGATGCCCGCCATGGCGATGATGCCGCGCCGCTTCAGCCAGGCGTCGAGATGTTCCGTTGCGCGATAGTTCGACGGGTTGGTGATATCGGCCTTGAACACGGCACCGACAGCGCCGATCCTGCGAGCCGGCTGCAAGTCCTCAATGTCCTCGTCATTGGCGCCGATATTGCCGATATGCGGGAATGTGAAGGTGACGATCTGGCCGGCATAGGACGGGTCTGTGAGGATTTCCTGGTATCCGGTCAGGGCGGTATTGAAACAGACCTCGGCTTCCACCGCACCGGTCGCGCCAAGGCCGTGGCCCTCAATCACTGTCCCATCGGCCAACAACAGAAGTGCGGTCGGCCGGGTTTCACTCCAGGCGGCTGTCGCAGCGGTCATCATCGTCTCCATCTTGGTGGCCGGTGCTCGCGCGATCGTGACCGGCCGCGTGCGCAATACACCTTGAAAGCCGGTATGGCCAGTCCGATATCTTTGCGTGAACCGGGAAGCGCGCGCTAAGTGCCTGAAAGCGATTCCGAGAAGCCGGCCGCGGCGTCGCGGCGTGCCTGTGGAAAACCGTTTCCGGGGACGTCCAATACGGCGCCGATCGGCAAGGAAAGAGCAAATATTAATATAATCAATGCGTTACCGTTTCGACAAACGGTTTGCAATGGCGCGCGGGCGGCGTTATGTTCCGCCCTCGCACCTGGAGACAACCAAATGCGAGAATCGCTCTCCGGCGCTTTGAATATGGCTGTGAAAGCCAAGGACAAGCGTCGTATATGTACCTTGCGCCTGATCCAGGCCGCCATCAATGATCGCGATATCGCCAATCGCGGCGCCGGCAAGGACCCGGTGTCCGATGAGGATATCATGCAAATCCTGGCGAAAATGGTGAAGCAGCGCGAAGAATCGGCGAAGGCTTTCGAAGACGGCCATCGGCTCGAACTAGCCGAGCAGGAGCGCGACGAAATCGAAATCATTCGCGAATTCCTGCCCAAGCAGCTCTGCGAGGACGACACGCGTAAGGCGGTGGCCGACGTGATCGATGAAGTACACGCGGAGGGTCTGCGCGACATGGGCCGCTGCATGGCGGCGCTGAAGGAAAAATTCCCGGGCCAGATGGATTTCGGCAAGGCTTCAGGCATCGTCAAGTCGCTGCTGCAGTAATTCGAGCCGATCTGAAGCGAACGGGCCCGGACAGCGATGTCCGGGCCCTTTGTCTTGGGCGGCAAATTCGAGATTCACTTCACTTGATGATCACCACGCCGCGAATCGGGCGCTTGATGCCGAGTTTTTTCTCCATATCCCGGATAATGCGTTTGGCATGCTTGATCTCGCGTTTGGTCGACTTGACTTTTTCCTCGTATCTGCGGACGTCGGAACCCTTGGTCCAGGTCTTGCTATCGCGGGCCAGTTTCAGGTTTTTCCCCTGCTTTTCATAAAAGGCCAGCTGCTTCTTGGCGTTCTTGAGGCGCTTCCTGTATCCAGCCTCTTTCTTCGCCTTGCGGGCTGCCTTCTTTGCGGCCTTCTTGGCCTTTTTCTTCGCCGCGTCTTTGGCCCGTTGCTCATCGATACGCTGTCTGGACGTCTTCTTTTTCTTCGCTGTCGGCTGTTCGAATGACGGAGCAAAGCCGCCTTCATTCGCCATTGTGGGGGTGGCGAACTGAATACCTCCGAAGGCGACGGCGGCGGCGAGGGCTATCTGTGTAATACGTTTAATAAGCATAGGGGTATCCTTTAAAAACATTGCGGATCGTTGCGATCACCTTCATGGGTCGCGTGGGAATTGGAAAAGGTTCAAAGAAGGCGTGAATTTTTCTTACGATGGCGACCACGTTACGTGGTGACGTGTTGTAAAGCTATGGCGTATCTGGCCTTTCGATCCGTTGCTGGCAGAAGTCGGCCGCCACGTTCTTTATGAGGTTTTTCCGGAAGACCCGAATTGAGTGCGACAGCAACCGGACCTTCCAATCGGAGTTGGGAGGCGCCGGTAACCGGGCTTCGCGAGCTACAGTTTGGCATCGCGCGTCTTGCCGTTAACCGAACGTGAAAACCGCCCCGACGGTGAAATCCGGGCCGTCGCATTTTCCAAACACAGAAAAAACCCCGCGTTACCGCGGGGTGGAGTCGACGGGAAGTTGATTATGGCGGGCGTCATTCGTGCTTGCTGTTCAGAATGACGATCTTGAACTTGTAGCCGAGCTTCTTCTGCGCGTTGTGGATGTTGCGCTTGGTGTTCTCGATTTCGCGCTCGACGGACTTGATCTTCTCGAAGTGCTTGCGCACGTCCGAGTTCTTTTTCCAGACCTTGGTCTTGCGGACCTCCTCGAGCCGCTTCAGCTCCTTTTCGAGGCGGGCGAGGCGTTTCTTGTTGTCGTCCAGCTGTTTCTTGTACTTGGCCTTCTTCTTCGCGTCCTTGCGGGCTTCCTTCGCAGCCTTCTTGGCCTTCTTGGCGGCTTCCTGCTTGGCCCGCCGCTCGGCGCCACGCTCCTTGAACGTCTTCTTCTTGGCTGTCGGCGCCTTGAATTCGATCGGAGGCACGCCGCCGCCGTCGCGGGCGAAGGCGGGTGTTGCGGTTTGAATCCCCGCAGTGGCGATCGCGGCCGCTACAATGGCCTGAGTGATGCGTTTGATGAACATGGTCGTTTCCTTTCGTCCCTTTGAAACCGATAAGGATCGTCTGCGATCCTGGAAGTGGGTCGCGCGGGGACCGGAAAAGGTTCAAAGAAGGCGCGGAATTTTTTCGCACGGGTCGCGGGAAGCGGCGCGACGATCCCAAGCCATGCGCATCCGGATTAATCCGGTCGCCCTGTGAATCGCGGGCAGAAGCGGTTTTGGCGCTCGCGCGTCCGCGCGGTCCGTCCTATATGGAAACGAGACGAGGCATTATTTCATGCGCTTTCCGCAGTCCTTCCTTGACGAGATCAGGGACCGCGTGCCGATTTCGGCCGTGGTCGGCACGCGCGTGACCTTTGACCGCAAGAAGACGAATGCGTCGAAGGGCGACTACTGGGCCTGCTGCCCGTTCCACGGCGAAAAGACGCCGAGCTTCCATTGCGAGGACCGCAAGGGCCGCTACCACTGTTTCGGCTGCGGTGTGTCGGGCGACCATTTTCGCTTCCTGACCGATCTCGACGGCATGCCGTTTCCCGAAGCGGTCGAGCGGATCGCGGAGATGGCCGGCGTTCCGATGCCGGCGCGCGACCCGGCGGCGGAGAAGCGCGACCGGGAGCGCGCCTCGCTCCACGACGTGATGGAGATGGCGGCGAGGTACTTTGAAGAAAAGCTGCAGGCGGCCGAGGGCGCGAAGGCGCGGGCCTATCTGCGCGGGCGCGAACTGGGCTCGGCGACGCAGCGCGCCTTCCGGCTCGGCTATGCGCCGGACAGCCGCAATGCGCTGAAGGCGTTCCTGGCCGAAAAAGGGGTCGACAAGGGACAGATCGAAGCCTGCGGGCTGGTCGTGTTCGGCGATGACATTCCCGTCTCCTACGACCGGTTCCGCGACCGGATCATGTTCCCGATCGAGGATACGCGCGGGCGAATCATCGCCTTTGGCGGGCGGGCGCTGTCGGCCGACGTTCCCGCAAAATATCTCAACTCGCCGGAGACCGAGCTCTTTCACAAGGGCAACGTGCTCTACAATCTCGCCCGCGCGCGCAAGGCGTCGCAGAACGATGGGACGCTGATCGCCGTCGAGGGCTACATGGATGTGATCGCGCTCGCCCAGGCCGGCATCGCCAACGCGGTCGCGCCGCTCGGCACGGCGCTGACGGAAAACCAGCTTGACATGCTGTGGCGGGTGAGCAGCGAGCCGGTGCTGTGTTTCGACGGTGACCATGCGGGCATGAAGGCAGCCTGGCGGGCCGCTGATCTCGCCCTGCCGGCGCTCAAGCCGGGCCGCTCGTTGCGGTTCGCGCTGCTGCCCGAAGGACGGGACCCCGACGATCTGGTGCGTGCCGGCGGTGCCGATGCGGTTCGCGCCGTCATCGCCGAAGCGCGGCCGCTGGCCGACCTGATCTGGTCGCGCGAGACGTCCGGGCGCACCTTCGACACGCCGGAGCGGCGCGCGGAGCTGGAAGCGAACCTGCGCGAACTGACCGGTCGGATCGGCGACGAAAGCGTGCGCCGCCACTATGGCCAGGACATGCGGGAACGGGCGCAAGCCTTTTTCGGCACCGGGCGCCAGCCGCGAGGGCAGGGCGGCAGCAACCGCGATTTCCGCCCGCAGGGCGGCGTACGGCACGGAGCGGCGGCCGGCCGTTTTGCGGTTTCCGATAGCCTGGCGCGATCGGCGATGTTGAAAAACGCCGGCGAGGCGATGTCGCTGCGCGAGGCGGCGCTGGTGGTCGCGATCATCAACCACCCGGCGATCCTCGACGTGCATTTCGAAGATTGCGAACGCCTCGAACTGGAACATGCGGAATTGCGCAAGCTGCTGACCGCTTCTTTCGACGCGCTCGCCCACGGTGAAGCGCAGGACGGCGAGACGATGCGCGCGGCGATAGGCCGGTCGGGGCTGGCGCAGGTGTTCGACCGGGCGGAAATGCTGGTGAAGGGCGCGCGGCTATGGCCAGCCCTTCAGGCGGCCGCGCTCGAAGACGCGCTGGCGGGATTCCGGCAGGCGCTGCACTTGCACCGCAATGCGCGCGGCCTACATAAGGAGCTCAAGGCGGCCGAAGCCAATCTTGCGCGCGACCCGAGCGATGCCAACTACCGCCAATTGCTCGAAATCCAGAGTCAGTTTCGCGATGCCCGGGCGACCGAGGCATTGCTGGAAGGCTTTGGACTGGCTTCGGGGCGGAGCGTACGGAGCGGCAACTGATTCGCTTTTTTTACCCGAATCGGGCATTGGCGGGTTGACGCGAGCCGGAATTGGCGGAATCAGACAGGTTTTTTACTGGGCCAAAACCGGAAGCCCGGCCGCAAAACGAAAGACGGCAGATAAAACGGGCCCGATCGGCGAACGGGACAAACAGGGTTAAACAGTCGTTAAGGCGGGGCTTGTACGCCATTCATTGAGCCCTAGTTCGTTTCGATACGACAGTTTGCGGGCGGCAGACAGGCGCGATCGATCGACGGTACGGCACACGGCCCATCTCCAGGAGAGACGAAAGCATGGCAACCAAGGAAAAGGAAGAGGTCGAAACCGAACAGAATGCGCCGGACGGCCCTCTGCTCGACCTTTCCGACAGCGCGGTCAAGAAGATGATCAAGGCCGCGAAAAAGCGCGGCTATGTGACCATGGACGAAC
Organism: Zhengella sp.; assembly: GCA_050304175.1. Taxonomy (GTDB): domain Bacteria; phylum Pseudomonadota; class Alphaproteobacteria; order Rhizobiales; family Rhizobiaceae; genus JAIOIW01. Next base: position 13,636 of record JBNLDE010000243.1, read on the forward strand.
TGAACGCGGTGCTTCCCTCCGAAGAGGTGACGTCGGAGCAGATCGAGGACACAATGTCCATGCTCTCCGACATGGGCATCACCGTGGTCGAGGACGACGATCAGAACGACGACGATTCCGAAAAGCCGGCGGCCAATGACGACGAAGAGGACGCCAACGAGGTAGCCGAGACAACCGGCACCGCCGTGCAGACGGCGACGAAGAAGGAACCGACCGACCGGACCGACGATCCGGTGCGCATGTATCTGCGCGAGATGGGGTCGGTGGAACTGCTGTCGCGCGAAGGCGAGATCGCGATCGCCAAGCGCATCGAGGCCGGCCGCGAAACGATGATCGCGGGCTTGTGCGAAAGCCCGCTCACCTTCCAGGCGCTGATCATTTGGCGCGACGAGCTCAATGAAGCGAAGATCCTGCTGCGCGAGATCATCGATCTCGAAGCCACCTATGCTGGCCCCGAGGCCAAGCAGGTTCCGGCCGTTCCGACGCCCGAGGAGATCGAGGCGGCCAAGAAGGAGCGCGAGGAGAAGGAACGCCTGGCTCGCATGCCGCGCCGGCGCGATGACGACGACATCACCAATGTCGGCGGCGAGGGGCAGGGCGAGGAGGACGACGACGAAGAGGACGAGCAGAACCTGTCGCTGGCGGCCATGGAAGCCGAGCTGCGCCCGCAGGTGATGGAAACGCTCGACCTGATTGCCGACACCTACAAGAAATTGCGCAAGCTGCAGGACCAGCAGGTGGAAAACCGGCTGGCGGCAGCCGGCACGCTATCGCCGTCGCAGCAGCGCCGATACAAGGAGCTGAAAGACGGGCTGATCACCGCAGTCAAGTCACTGTCGCTCAACAACCAGCGCATCGAGGCGCTCGTGGAGCAGCTCTACGACATCAACAAGCGCCTTGTTCAAAACGAGGGCCGGCTGCTGCGGCTGGCCGAAAGCTACGGCGTCAAGCGCGAGAACTTCCTGGAAGAGTACCAGGGGTCGGAGCTCGATCCGAACTGGACCAAGAGCATTGCCAATCTTTCGGCCAAGGGCTGGAAGGAATTTGCCAAGGACGAGAAGGAAACGATCAAGGCGATCCGCACCGAGATCCAGAACCTGGCCCAGGAAACGGCGATCTCGATTTCGGAATTCCGCAAGATTGTCAACCAGGTGCAGAAGGGCGAACGCGAGGCGGCGATCGCCAAGAAGGAAATGGTCGAGGCCAATTTGCGCCTCGTCATCTCGATCGCCAAGAAATACACCAACCGCGGCCTGCAGTTCCTCGACCTGATCCAGGAAGGCAATATCGGCCTGATGAAGGCGGTCGACAAGTTCGAGTACCGCCGCGGCTACAAGTTCTCGACCTATGCGACGTGGTGGATCCGCCAGGCGATCACCCGTTCGATCGCCGACCAGGCGCGCACCATCCGCATTCCGGTGCACATGATCGAGACGATCAACAAGATCGTGCGCACCTCGCGCCAGATGCTGCACGAGATCGGCCGCGAGCCCACGCCGGAAGAACTGGCCGAAAAGCTCGCCATGCCGCTGGAAAAGGTACGCAAGGTGCTGAAGATCGCCAAGGAGCCGATCAGCCTCGAGACGCCGGTCGGCGACGAGGAGGATTCGCATCTCGGCGACTTCATCGAGGACAAGAACGCCATCCTGCCGATCGACGCGGCGATCCAGGCCAACCTGCGCGAGACGACGACGCGCGTGCTGGCTTCGCTTACCCCGCGCGAGGAACGCGTGCTGCGCATGCGCTTCGGTATCGGCATGAACACCGACCACACGCTCGAAGAGGTCGGCCAGCAGTTCTCGGTGACGCGCGAACGCATCCGCCAGATCGAGGCCAAGGCGCTGAGGAAACTCAAGCACCCGAGCCGCTCAAGGAAGCTCCGCAGCTTCCTGGACCAGTAGGCGGCGCAAGAAAACAAACCGTGACAAGGGGAGCGTTTGGCGCTCCCCTTTTTTTCAGGCCAGGCGGCTTGCCCTAATCCGGGAAACGCGTACGCCAGACGTTCAGCTGGTCGACACCGTTTCGCCAGGCCGAGCGGTGCTGCTCGATCAGGGCTTCCGCGGTTCGGTCCATATGCTCCTGCGGAAACCAGGTGCCGTCGGCAAAGCGCAGCTTTACAAAAAGCGGCAGCCCGACGGTCGCCAGGAAGTCGTTGGTGCCGGAGACGACCAGATTGTCCTCCTCCGCAGTCTCTCCTGGCGCGACGGGATCGTAGAATTCGTAGGTGAGGAAGTTCAGCCCGGTCACGTCGTTGCCGCGCAGAAATACGATACGGTCGATCGGTTTTGCCGTGCCGTTGGTCAGGCTGAACGAGAAACGCGGCTGAACCGATTCCGGGGTAACGATCCGGTCGTTGCTCAGGTCTGGCGGGTCGGCCAAGCTTGTCTGGAGTTCCAGCGCGGCGAAGGTGTCGGCAAGCGCATGGTAGCGTGTGCCGAGATCGCCGACCTCTTTGGCATAACGGTCGTACACGCCCTTGCCGAAGGCAGCGAAGTTTACGCGCAGGCCGGGAAGCGCCTCCTCGGCGAGCGCGAAGAACTCGTCGGCCGACTTTCCGTCGATCTCGTCGCCGAGGACGGCGTAGGCGACATCCGCCTGTGCCTGCCGGCCTTCATCGCTCTGCACCCACTGGGAAATCATGTCCCTGCCGAACTGCATGATCGCTTCGTCCAAGGCTGCCTGGTTGCCGGATTCCGGCGTGACCCTTTCCAGTGTAGTCTCCAGGGCCTCACCATCCGGTATGGCCCATCCCCGTTTGGCGGCAAAAAGGAAGCCGGTCGCGCGGTCGTAGCGGGTCCAGAAGTCGTTGCCGGATTCGTCGGCGACCTTGCGGAGGCTTTCATCGAATGCTTCCACGCTCGAGGCATCGAAACGCGGTCCGCCGCAGCCGGACAGCATGATCGCCAGGGCGAGTACGCCTGGCAGGAAAGCAATTTTCGAGAACGAACGGGCGATCATCGGCGTGACACCCCCCTTGCGCTGATGCATGCACCATACAGGCAGGGAACATGGTAGGCGCGTGCCGAAGGCCCTGCAAATCAGATCCGGCAGGGCGGTCTTGCCGAGGAGCAAATCCATGCCTATGTATGAACACATCTGCATATAATAAAGATGCTGGCCGGGTGACGGCATTTGGAAACGCGCGTCGGCTCGAGCCGGCACATCAACCGACACGGAGACATCTCTTGCTCGAACCGCTGAGACAGTTGCTCATCCAGATCCCCTGGGCCTATGTCGCCATCGCCTGCCTGACACTCGGCCTCGCGCCGTTCGTGCCGGAACCGCATATCTGGGAAAAGCTGAAGATGCTGACGGCCGGTACGCTGGTAAAGCCGATCGACATGTTCGACCTCCTGCTTCATGGCACGCCCTTCATCGTGGCGGCGCTGAAGCTGGTGGCGGAGCTGATCCCGGCAAGATAGGCTGCACCGGGTCGCTGGCGAAACAGAATAGCCCGGCGCAGAGGCCGGGCTTTCCTGTTGCGATTGTACCAAACCGTTCAGGCGGTTTGCAGGTGCGCGTTGCCCTGGCGCGGCGCCCAGATCCACAACAGCGTGCCGAAGATCGCGGCGTTGACCATGGGGAAGGCGGCGACCTGCCAGCCGATTACGCCGGTGGCGACGTAGAAAAGTCCCGCTGCGAAATCGATCGCTTGCACCAAAACCATATTGCGGATCCAGAAAGGATCGGGCTCGGCGCTGCGCGCGAGCGCAACGAAGCCGAACCCGTAGGCAAGGAATCGGGCGGCGAGCATGCCGAGCATGTAGTTGTTGTCAGTCGGCGGTACGGTCAGCCCCATCCAGGCGAAGAACGGGCCGGGGGCGAACAGGGTCACCGTGCCGAGCACGAGCTGCGAGATGGCGACAATCCAGAGCAGGATCTTCAGGCGGGTCATGTCTTTCTCCTTCATCAAGTGGATTGCAGGACCGTATTTTTTAAACTATAAAAAGGGAAGTAGTTACCAAAAGTATAGCTGAAACTTTTTGGAAATGATTATGAAAATCAATGCGATATGCAATGACGAATGCCCGGTTGCGAAAGCGTCTGAGGTGCTATCGGGGAAGTGGACGACGCTGATCGTGCGCGACCTGCTACCGGGCAAGAAGCGCTATAGCGAATTGCAGCGCTCGCTTTCCGGCATCAGCCCGCGCATGCTGGCTGCCCGCCTGGCCATGCTGGAAGAGGCGGGATTGATCGCCAAGACGATCTATCCGACCGTGCCGCCGAAGACCGAATATGCGCTAACGAAAGCCGGGCGGCGGATCGAGCCGGTGATCGCGGCGATGGCGGAGTTTGGCGCCGGGTTGCGGGCGGGCTCCCGAATGCCTGAACAGAAACACCCTTGACCCGCATCAATGCCGCGACTTTGCGCCGAAGGCATTCTTCCGGCCCGGAGGTGCGCAAAATGGAAAAGACCGATTTCAAGAAGACGATGAAGCCGCTGTGGCAGCCCTCGGCGAAGGATTTCGCAATCGTCGAGGTGCCGGTGATGCAGTTCGCGATGATCGACGGCAAGGGCGATCCCAACACGGCGGCGGAATACCGAACGGCCGTCGAGTGGCTCTACGGGATCGCCTACACGCTGAAATTCATGTCGAAGCTGGACCTGAGCCACGACTACACCGTGCCGCCGCTGGAAGGGTTGTGGTGGGCCGAAGACATGGCGAAGTTCAGCGCCGACGACAAGGGCAACTGGTTGTGGACGGCAATGATCATGCAGCCGGACTGGATCACGACGGCGATGTTCGATGCGGCGGTCGAGAAAGTGAAGGCCAAGCGCGAAGAACAGCCGCCAACCAGCCTGCGCCTCGAACCCTACAATGAAGGTCTGAGCGTGCAGATCATGCATGTCGGGCCGTATTCGGCCGAAGCGCCGACGATCGCCAAACTGCACGGCGAGTTCCTGCCTGAAAACGGGCTGAGCGAAAACGGCCACCATCACGAGATCTACCTGTCCGATCCGCGACGCTCGGCGCCCGAAAAACTCAAAACCGTGATCCGCCAGCCGGTGAAGCGGGTGTGACGACGGGCGGTTGACAGGCGAGCGGTTGGCGATACCGACAGCGCGTGGAGACAACCCGGAGGCCGGCCATGCCGCGAATAATCCCGCCGATGTTGCTGGTTACGGTCTTGGCATTTGTCATCGCGCTTCCCGCCCACGCGCAGATGAAGGATGAGAACCTGTTGGTCAGCGTGCC
>JBNLDE010000244.1:0-22518 GCA_050304175.1 Zhengella sp.
CCGGTGAATACCGGGGATCTGCCTGCGTCAAAGGACCGACCGTTGCGGAGAAGCCGCTACGGCTGTTGGCCCGGCTGGTTCCATCCGTGAATACGGGTGCAGCCGGGACAGACCCAGCCAAGTGACTGGCCAACCGCGGGACAGCGGCCGGACGGGCGGTCCTCGGATCGCATTGCTTACTAAGACTGGCGTGAAGAGACCGCCCGTCTTCCCACCTTCCCCATGCGATACCGGGGGAAGGGTTCTTTCTCACCATGCGCCCCGGACCGGCGAAGCCTGGTCCGGACAAGGACGCATGGGCACTGAAAACCAGCCAGACGCGAAAGCGGGCGTGGCGGCGATGAAGCGCGGCCTTCGCCGCGGGCTCAGTCCGCCATCCGGACGCCTTCGCCCTTTTCCTTGTAATCCGGCTCGACATGGATGGTGATGCGCGCGCCGGGGATTTCCGCGCTCAGCGCGCCCTCGATCCGGTCGCAGATCAGGTGGGAGTTTTCCACGCTCATCGCCGCGTCGACCACGAGGTGGAACTCGATGAAGGTCGCGCGGCCCGCCAGCCTGGTCTTGATGTCGTGCGCCTCGATCGCGCCGCCGGCATTGTCCTGGATCACCGCGCGGATGCGCTCCGCCTCGTTCTCGGGCACCGCCTTGTCCATCAGCCCGTCGACGGATTCCGAGATCACCAGCCAGCCCTCGCGCAGGATGTTGAGCGCCACCAGCATCGCCATCACCGGATCGAGCCACAGCCAGCCGGTGGCGAGCGCCAGCACGAGGCCGACCAGCACGCCGGCCGAGGTCCACACGTCGGCCATGATGTGGCGGCCGTCGGCGACCAGCGCCGGCGAGCGGTCCTTGCGACCGGTGCGGATCAGCAGGATCGCCCACACGCCGTTGATGACCGCGGCGACGAGGTTGACGCCGAGCCCCTGCGCCGGGTTGGTCAGTTCATGCGGATTGAGCAGCGTGTTGGCCGCGGCGTGGAAGATCAGCAGCGCGGCGATGACGATCAGGACCCCCTCCAGCACGGCCGAGAAATATTCCGCCTTGGTGTGGCCGAAGGGATGGCCGGTGTCGGCGGGCCGCCTGGCATAGAGGATCGCCATCAGCGCGGCGGCGGCGGCGACCACGTTGACGATCGATTCAAGCGCGTCGGAATAGAGCGCCACGGCGCCGGTCAGCCACCAGGCGAAGAATTTGAGCGCCATCACCGCGAAGGCGACGACGATCGAGGCAGCAGCGAGGCGCGTTACGCGTGCACTGGTTTCCGGCATGTTTTCAGCCTCGCAGCCCGTGTTGACGTCCGCCTATCGCGGCTGGATGGATGCCAGATAGGCGATGATGTCGGCGACCTGTCCGGGCGTCGCCTCGAATTCGGGCATGCCGGGATGGCCGGTCACGATACCTTCGGCAAACGCCTCCTCGAGCGCGTCGATCGGGTAGCGTTCCGACAGGGTGCGAAAGGCCGGCGCCTTGGGGTTCGGGCTCTCGCCGGTCCGTCCGGTGGCATGGCAGCGGGCGCAGTTGGTTTCCACCAGCGCCTTGCCGTGGGCGACGTCCGGGTCGGCCGCCGGCGTCGACAGCGAGGCGAGATAGCCGATGATGTCGTCGATCTGCCCGGGCCTGGCCTTGAATTCGGGCATGTCGGGATGGCCGGTCACGATGCCTTCGGCAAAGGCCTCGGCGAGCGAGTCGACCGGATAGCGCTCCTGCAGGGTGCGAAAGGCGGGCGCCTGGGCAAGCGGGCTTTCGCCGGTCGGTCCCGTGGCGTGGCAGCCGCCGCAGTTCTCCGCGACCAGCTTCTTGCCATGGGCGATGTCGGGACCCTGGCCCGACTGCGCCACCGCGCCGGACGATCCGAGGATCGCCGCGATGGCGACCGCCGCAAATCTCGATGCCGGGGATTTCATGCCGCCTTCTCCTTGGCGCGGCGCGGCAGGTGCGCCACCACGTTCTCGATCATCCGCATGCCGGCGTCGCCGCCGAGCGTCATGATCGATTCCGGATGGAACTGGACCGCCGCCACCGGCTCCTTCGAATGCTCGATCGCCATCACGATACCGTCTTCGGTTTCCGCCGTCACCTCGAACTCGGGCGGCAGGCGCACCGGATCGGCGAAGATCGAGTGGTAGCGTCCCACCGTCACCTCGCGCGGCAGGCCCGAGAAGATGATGCCCTGGGTGGCGACGCGGATGCGCGACGGCTTGCCGTGCATCGGCACGTGCAGCTGGCGCAACTGCCCGCCATAGGCCTCGGCCAGCGCCTGCAGCCCGAGGCATACGCCGAACAGGGGCAGGTCGCGCGCCCGCGCCCTGGCGATGGTCGCCTTGCAGTCGAAGTCGGTCGGATTGCCCGGCCCGGGCGACAGCACGACCAGGTTGGGTTTCACGCGGTCAAACACCTCGTCGGCGACCGGCGTGCGCACGGTGGTCACGGTCGCGCCGGTCTGGCGGAAATAGTTGGCCAGCGTGTGGACGAAGCTGTCCTCGTGATCGACCAGGAGAATATTGACGCCCTCGCCGACCCGCGCCGTCTGCCGGACCGCCTCGCCGGCATTCGGTAGCCCGGCTTCACGGATCGCCGCGATCATCGCCGACGCCTTCAGTTCGGTTTCGGCCTCCTCCTCTTCCGGGATGGAATCGAACAGCAGCGTCGCCCCGGCGCGCACCTGCGCGATCCCGTCCTTGATGCGGATCGTGCGCAGCGTCAGGCCGGTGTTCATGTCGCCGTTGAAATTGACCATGCCGACCGCGCCGCCATACCAGGCACGCGGGCTCTTCTCGTTGTTCTCGATGAAGCGCATCGCCCACAACTTCGGCGCGCCGGTCACGGTCACCGCCCAGGCATGGCTCAGGAAACCGTCGAACGCGTCCATGCCCTCGCGCAACCGCCCCTCGATATGGTCGACGGTGTGGATCAGGCGCGAATACATCTCGATCTGGCGCCGGCCGATGACCCGTACCGAGCCGGGCTCGCAGACTCTGCTTTTGTCGTTGCGATCGACGTCGGAGCACATGGTCAGCTCCGCCTCGTCCTTCTTCGAATTGAGCAGTTTTAAAATCTGCTCGGAATCCGAAATGGCGTCGTCGCCGCGCTTGATCGTGCCGGAGATCGGGCAGGTCTCGATCCGCCGGCCGTTGACGCGCACGAACATCTCCGGCGACGCGCCAACCAGGTATTCCGCCTCGCCCAGATTGATGAAGAAGGAATAGGGCGACGGGTTGATCGTTTTGAGCCGCCTTGCGATTTCCGAGGGTTGATGCGCGCAGCGCTCGTAGAACATCTGCCCGGGCACGACCTCGAACAGGTCGCCCCGCCTGAAGCTTTCCTTCGCTTTTTCCACCAGCTTGGCGTATTCGCCGGGTTCGTGGTCGGCGCGCGGCGGGATCGTTTCGGAGGGACGGAACGGTTCGGAGCCGGAATCGCGGGCCACGGCCTCCGTTGTCCACCCGTCGCCCGCATAGTCGTAGTGGTCTTTCCACGCCTTGGCCGAGTAATGGTCAACGACAAGAATCTCGTCGGGCAGGTAGAGAACGAGATCGCGCTGGCTTTGCGGCCGTTCCAGTTTCTGCTCGACCGGATCGAACTGGAAGGCGAGGTCATAGCCGAACGCGCCATACAGGCCAAGATTGCCGTCTTCATCGGTCTTGAACAGCGACACGATTGCGCGCAGCACGGTGAACACCGAAGGCGCCCTCGAGCGCTCTTCCTCGGCAAAGACGCGCTCCGGCTCGGCTACCTGGAGCGAAAGCTTGCGCGGTGCCGTATCGGTCACAGAAACGTCGGGCGTACTGCGCAATACCGAAAGGATAGCCGGAAGCATCAATTCGCCGCGGCTGTTGAGTGCCTCGACCGCCATGCTTCGTCCGCGCGCCGAAACGGCGACAGGCGGATCGATGATCGCCGTGTCCCAGCGCGTGTAACGGCCGGGGAATTCGTAGTTCGACGAAAACAATGCCCCGCGTCGGCTGTCGAGCGCCTCTATGTAGGCGTCGATCGCACCCTCATACGGGGTTTCGCTGCGCCGGCGGGTAATCGTGATCCCGCCGCCGGTCGTAAATCGTTCCGATCCGTCCGCCTGAACTGTCGCCGTCATCGTCTGTCTCCATCGGTTCTGCGGAATCTCCGCGAACCACGAAACGAAAATGGCCGCCCGGAGATCCCGTCGCGGCCATCACATTCCCGAATTTGCGCATGGGTGTGCTGCCGCCTAAAGGCCGCGCCACCACCATGCCGTCATCGGGGTCATCTTGTTCATGACTTGCTCAATAAGACGAAACAGCGAGAAAGGCAATCGGCTCGATTAACGAGCCGTGCCGTTTGCCTCAGAAATTCTCTTTCATTTGCTCGAACAATGTCTTGGGCTTGGTTTCAACTGCAGCGGGTTCATCCGCAGCCGCGGGCGCCGCCGCAGCCGCAGGCGCGGCCGCCGCCGCCGCCTGGCGGTCGCCAAGATAGCGCTTAAAGACCCAACCTTGATGGCCGTTGTAACTGACCTTGCACCACGAGTTGCACGTGACGACGCCAACGGTGGAGCCTTTCGGAACGACCAGGATCACCCCGGCTCTCGACCGCGGGCCAGTGCGCATATTGACGTGGTCGTTGACGGTCTCCTGATACTTCACCTTTTCCACCGCGACCGGTTTGGTTTCCGCGTGAACAGGCCTTGGTTCCGGCTGATCCGCAGATGCCGGCGCGTCTTCCGGTGCGGCTCCTGCGGCGCTGTCGGTCACGATCGGCCACGGCTTGGCCGCCGCGGCATTGATCGAAGCATAGGCGGTTTGCTCTGCCGGATCTTTTATCTCCGGCGTTGCCTTCGGCAGGTCGCCGCCCTTGTAGCCCCATCGGGCGTCGGCAACGACCGGGCCGTCGTTCCCGGGACCGGAAACACTCGCGGCAACAGGGTCAGTTCCGGTGGCTCCGGGTTTTATGGTGATTGTCTTGACGGCAACCGGTTGCACGGCCGCGGACACGGTATCCGGATTTTGTCGCGCGCCCAGAACACCGGTGATCGGTGTTTGAGCCACCGGGCTATCGATCGAAGCGACAGCAACTGCATTGGGAACCGGATCGGTTTTGGCGCCGGTCATATCCGCTCCCGCCGAACCGGTTATCGTCGCGACAGCCGCGCTGGCCGTATCGCCGTTTCCGGTTTGCGTTGCTCCCGCGAAAATCGAGATATAGGTGATGCTGCCGGCAAGGATCGCGACACTGAGCGCCCCGACATAGAGCACCGGCTTGAGCGCCCGCCCCGACTTCAGACGCCGCTCCTCGCCATGCGGCCCGGATCCGAACCTGAATCCGTTGGCGCCGGGACTCCCCTGGTCATTGGCGACACCAAACGGTGCGATTGCAGGTTCCGGCGCTCCCCGCCATAGCGATGGCGTCGCAGACGGGCGCGAATGTGGAACCGATGGAACACCTCGGTCGGCTTCGGTCCTGCGTCGCGTCGGAAGCGCTGCACTTGATTTCGAATATGAGGTTCGAAACGGAAGTTCATTGGTTTGTCGCAATGGGTTCACTGGATCGACTCCACTCCTGCGGTCTAAACTCTCACCCGCCTCCGGACCTGTCGTCCGCACGCAACATTCCGCAAATCCTACTGACTTGCCCCTCGGGACCGGACGTAACCCCGTCCCCAGCGCACTCTTTCGTGCAACTGTGGCCATAGGCGACCATAAATCTGGCCAGAATGGGGAAAAGCACCGCAACGGATCACAAATTTACAATTTTCTTTGCAATCCGGCATGGCGGTGTCCGGTCGCGTGGGTACCCGAAGGGGCAGGATAGGGTCCGGAAGCCACTACGCGAAAATCGCCGGGGCTCCGGGTTCGCTCCATGATCTGCAGGAAATTCCTGAAACCGCTTTGGCAGATTTCTGATTTTCACTGCACGCAATCGCGTTTGCCGAGCGTCGCAGGAACACCTTTGACGCAAAACCTGGCAACGGGGTCTTTCGACATTGCAACCCGCGATCGCGGTTACTTGCCACCACGTGACTTCCTGCGGAATTGATCCTGATCATTGGCAACCTTGTCCCGGCAGAGCACAAGTCTCGGCATCCTTCATGCCAAACGGAAAGGCACCAGATCATGGACCAGGAGAACAACGGACAGAAGAAACGGACGATCGTCGAGGAAATCGAGGTTGCAGGGAGCCAGCTCGTCGAGCGCGTCAAGGAGATCCTGCAGGAAGGCAATGTGCGCCAATTGCGCCTCAAGGCAAGCGACGGCGATATCGTTCTCGAGACACCGCTAACGTTCGGCGTCATCGCCGGCGGCGCTGTTGCTCTCGCGGCACCGTGGCTTGCGGTCCTCGGCGTCATCGCGGCACTCGTCACCCACGTGAGCATCGAAGTGGAGCGGGAGGTGGAGCCGGGCGACAAGGATAAAGGCGGCTCATCCTAGCGGCTTTGCTGCTATGGCCTTGCCGCGAAGGGGCGGCTACCAATCGCAAAGGCAAACGGGGCGCCCGACCGGCGCCCCGGTCAGTGTTCAGAACAGGCCCTCGACATTGCCTTCGTCGTTCAGGCGGATGACTTCGGCCGATGGTTTGCGCGGCAGGCCCGGCATGGTCATGATCTCGCCGCAGATCGCAACGATGAATCCGGCTCCCGCCGACAACCGCACCTCGCGCACCGGCACCGAATGTCCGGTCGGCGCGCCGCGTAGATTCGGGTCCGTCGAGAAGGAGTACTGGGTCTTCGCCATGCAAACCGGCAAATGACCGTATCCGGCTTCTTCCCAGGCGTGAAGCTGGGCACGCACCGACTTGTCCGCCAGCACCTCGTCGGCATGATAGATCCGCTTGGCGACCGTCTCGATCTTCTGGAACAGGCCCATCTCGTCGGGATAGAGCGGCGAGAAGTTGGCCGCTCCGCTTTCCGCGAGCGACACGACCTTGCGTGCCAGTTCCTCGATACCGGCCGAACCCTGCGCCCAGTGCTTACACAGAATCGCCTCGGCGCCCTGCTGCGCCACATAATCCTTCACCGCCTGAATCTCGGCATCCGTGTCAGAAATGAAGTGGTTGATCGCAACGACGACCGGCACGCCGAAGCCCTTCGTATTGGCGATGTGCCGGCCGAGGTTTGCGCAGCCTTTCTTGACGGCTTCGACATCTTCCTTGCCGAGTTCGTCCTTCTTGATGCCGCCGTTCATCTTCATCGCGCGCACGGTGGCCACGATCACGGCGGCGGCCGGCTTCAATCCGGCCTTGCGGCACTTGATGTCGAAGAACTTTTCGGCACCAAGATCGGCGCCGAAGCCGGCTTCCGTCACAACGTAGTCGGCTAGTTTCAGCGCCGTCGTGGTTGCGACGACGGAGTTGCAGCCGTGCGCGATATTGGCGAACGGCCCGCCGTGGACGAAGGCCGGATTGTTTTCCAGCGTCTGCACCAGATTCGGCTGCATGGCGTCCTTCAGCAGCACCGTCATGGCGCCGTCGGCCTTGACGTCGCGGCAATAAACCGGCGTCTTGTCGCGGCGATAGGCGACGACGATGTCGCCGAGACGCTTCTGGAGGTCTTTGAGGTCTTTCGACAGGCAGAGGATCGCCATGACCTCGGAGGCCACGGTAATGTCGAAACCGGTCTGGCGCGGGAAGCCGTTGGAAACACCGCCAAGCGAAACGACGATATCGCGTAGCGCGCGGTCATTCATGTCCATGACGCGGCGCCAGGACACGCGCCGCTCGTCGATCGCCAGTTCGTTGCCCCAGTAGATGTGATTGTCGATCATCGCCGACAGCAGATTGTGTGCCGAGGTGATGGCGTGGAAGTCGCCCGTGAAGTGCAGGTTCATCTCTTCCATCGGCACGATCTGGGCGTAGCCGCCCCCGGCCGCGCCACCTTTCATGCCGAAGTTCGGGCCGAGCGAAGCTTCGCGGATACAGATCGCCGCCTTCTTGCCGATGCGATTCAGGCCGTCGCCAAGACCGACTGTGGTCGTCGTCTTGCCTTCGCCCGCCGGAGTCGGGTTGATCGCGGTCACCAGGATCAGCCTGCCGTCGGCGCGGTCCTTTACCGACTGGATGAAATCGGCCGACACCTTGGCCTTGTCATGGCCGTAGGGAAGCAGGTGCTCGGTGGGAATGCCAAGTTTCGCGCCGATTTCCTGGATCGGCAGCTTGTTCGCCGCGCGGGCAATTTCGATATCTGTTTTCACCTCGGCCATGTCTGTTCCTCCATTTCCGGGTTGATGCCTGATCAACGGCGATTTCGTAGTTTGGAACAACGGCTCCATTTCAAGAACTTCAATGGAACGATTGATCCTTTGTCATTCTGGACCGTTCGCGCGGACTAAACCGGAATCGCAAACGCGCGGCCGTTCAGAAACGGTCGCGCGATGAACCAAAAACGACAAGCCGAAGAACGACGGCGGAGCGTGCTATCGGTCGAGGATCGAACGCATTTCTGTGAGGTTCGAGCGCACGCGCAGCAGATAGAAGCCCATCGTCGCCAGGTGAGACGGCATGATAAAGGCCGACTCCCCGCCATTGGAGATGATCAGGGGTTGCATGTTGAGCGCCGAGCGCAACTGGTCGACCGCCTGGTCGGCGATCTTCGTGATGTTTCGTTCGCGATAGACATCTCCGAAATCAGCCTGCGTTGCCGACAGGATGCCGTAATAGGCGTAGAGCTGCCCGTAGGCGAACCAGAACCGGTCGTCCGCGCGGGTATCGAACCAGCCGGCGTTGGACGCTTCGATCTGGCTGCGCAGGATATCAGAGGTCGAGCCGATGTCGCCGGCAATCCGGTCGAGGAATTGTATCAGGTTGTCGGCGCGCGGGTCGAAAGTCGCGTCGCATTTGGCCAGCCGGTCATTGAAGGCCCTGAGCTTGAGGACGCCCGAGCGATAGATCGTCGGGGTTGGTTTGACGGGGCCGAAATCGTGCCAGGAAAAATACCAGTATTCTTCATTATAGGCGAACGCGCTACGGGCATCTTGCAGATTCTCGTCGATCTGAGATGTGCCGCGTACACGCCCCAGCGCGTCGACCAGTTCCACGGTCGTGCGTCGCAGAACCTGGTTGATGCCGAGCTGGAAAGCCGCCTTGTTGTCGAAAAACGGGGTATGGCGCCACGGAACACCGAAAAAGCCCAACTTCGACAGCAACATCGACGGCACCCAGCCGTTCTGGTTCACGTTGAAGTCGGCCAGATCAGCCGCCACTTCGACGATGGCCGAGGTTCCGCAGGTATTCGTTGCGCCCGGCACCGGTTCGCCGGGCCGCACGCTACGTTCGGAAAGATCGTAGGCCGCGACGTAGTCGGGGTTGAAATTGGTCCACATCTGGGTCTGGACACCAAAATAGGCATAGGACGCGACAAACCCGATCACCAGCGCGCCGACAACTGTCTTGAGGATCCATCCCTTCGAACGGTACCAGCGGCCAAGCCACAGGAACGGCCACAACAGCCAAGCCACAACAATACCTATGCCGCGCCCGATCCAGTAGAAGACACGGGTGAAGAAATTGATGATCGGGTCGAGCATTGGTCTAGTCCTTCAATCCGTACAGCCGCAGGCGGAACCCTGCCTTGTCCCTCAAATATGAACTTTTAAGCGTCGCCACAACGTGGTCGCGCCAGGTCTCAGTATAGTTCTTGTATTCGTCGTAGAAGCTCTGCTTGTTGAACACGTAGCGTGACACGAAGTCGCTCGGCACGAAATCGCTGATCAGCCGGTTTGTCAGCCACGCGTCGGGATGGTCGGGCTTGGCGCGCACCACCAGGAATCTCCGGTCGGGCCGAACTTCCTTGATATCGATCCGGCCGGACTGGGCGGCCGCGCGCTTGGTGGCCATCAGGAACGGATATGTGCCCTCCTCATTGATCAGGTCCGCATAGCGGTGCATCCAGGTCTGCACCCACACGTCATCGACCGAGTTGAGGTCCCGCTCCGGCTCTAATCTGTGCATGAGTTGCCGCACCACCATCTCGGCACGGTGCTCAAGATAGCCGGACTGTTCCAGCCACGAGGCGCGCGGCAACTCCAGGCGGCCGCTTTCGGCAAGGAACCGGAACACCGGCTCGGGATCGTCCAGCGACAGGTAACTCACCTGCCATGGGCGCGAGCGCCTGAATCCCGGCGCATCCGGATGTGCCACGACAGTCGTCATCTTCTCGTCGATGAAGACGTAAAGCCCCTTGAAGTGGCTCGTCCAGAACGCATTGTGGCGGAACACCACCTCATCGGGCACAAGCGCGTTCTCGCGGATGTCGCCCGTTACCTTGGCGAGGTCCACCATGTGCTGGAGCATGTCGTTGTCGCGCCAGGCGTCGGGCTCTTTTTTCAGGCGATCGACCAGCACGCGCAACTCGCCCGCCTTGCCCACCACATCCTCAGCCGAGAGCACGCGGAACTGGACCTGGTTGATCGACAACAGGTCCTCGATGTCGTCGACGATAGCGACCGAATCCTCGATCTCGCCGTACAGCACGTCCTTGATCGTCAGCGCGTTGATGGCCCGCGCATTGGCGCTCATGAACTCGAACATCAACTCCGAGGTGTTGGAGAAATGCGTATGGACGACTGGCAGCTCGATCTGCGATGGCGTGAGAATGATGAAGCGGCGGTTGACGCCGTTGGGATCGAGATAGTCATAGTCGCCGATCTCCTCGGCGACCTGCGGCGAAAATCCGGTACGGTCGATCTCGAACGAGGTCAGTTCGGTCGGTGGCAGACCGAACGCGGAGAGCGCCTTGTTGTAGCGCTCCACCAGATGCGGCTCGCTGACCGGCAGTAGCCTTCCATAGATCAGTTCGGAATCGAGAAGGCGTTTCATCCCGCGTTCCAGCGCCCGTCGCGTTTCATGACCTCGATCTCCCGGATCGCGCGTTCCTTGAGCTTCTGATCGCGGACGATCCGCGACACCGCGACATCGTCCGCGCGGTCGGAGTAACGGAATTCGGAATCGGCGTAGCGGTTGATCTCCTGCATCACCATCGCCATGGTGAATGGCCCGCGCAGTTCCTCGATCATCGCCTTCTTGTCGTCGTAGGACTTGTGCATGAAGGCCTCAGGCGTCTCGAACCACTCGTCCGGCAGATCGATGTCCATCGCGCGCATCTTGATCGCGTCGGTAATGTTCTTGATCGCACGTCCGGTGAAGCGCGGTTCGGCCACCTTGATCATGTGCAGATAGGCGCCGACGTCGGCCATGGTCCCGGGTTCGCCATGGTCATTCATGAACCGCTCGTAGACTGCCTTGAGCCCGTCCTCCTGCGGTTTCGAATGCTCCTCGTAGGCGGTCGCCACCGCCTGCTTGATCCGCTGCGCGGCAAAGAGGTCGTGCTCGCCGAGCGGGATGTCGTGGTTCTTGCCGGCCAGCAACACGAAGATGTCGACATAGTCGTCCAGCGTCTGCGGCCCGTCGACCAGCCAGCGCGCGCCGGCCCTCTGGCGCAGCGCATCATCGACATTTTCCGGATAGTTGGAAAACATCCCGAACGAGCAGTTGCCGCGGACCACCGTTTCGGCGCCGGCAAACGCGCCCATCAGCACGCCGGTGATCTCATGCTGGCCGGCGGAGGCCCGGTCGTCGGAGCGCCGCGCCGCCACCTGGTCAATGTCGTCGACCGTGCCGAACCCGATCGCCCGCGTGCCCATCACATTGTCGATGAAGGCGCGGCAATTCTGGCCCGACTTGCCCTGGTAGGAGGAAATCTGGTCGACACCGAAATTCTGATAGGTGAACGGATAGCCGGCGACCTGGCAGTAACCGTTGATCAGTCCGGCTGTCATCTGGATCAGGATCGTCTTGCCGGTGCCCGGCGCGCCGTCACCGATGAAGGTGAACAGGAACCCGCCCAGTTCGACGAACGGGTTCATCTGGCGGTCGAAGTCATAGGCCATCAGCATCTTGGCCAGTCGCATCGCCTGGTATTTCGCGATGTGGTTGCCGATGATCTCGTTCGGCTTCTTGAACGTCATGGCCAACGGCTTGCGCTTGGCTCCCGGCAGCGCGTCGAAACCGTTGAGCGTGAAGTCGTCCGCCTCGATCCTGAGATGAATATCCTCGAACGGACCGAGCGCATCGAACCGGCTCTTGCGCGACAAAAGCCCTTCCAGCGCGACACGGGCCAGACCCTTGGCGCGCGCCGTCATCACCGCGTCGTCGGCCGCGCCGGCGATCGCGCGATCGAGACCCGCAACCATCGACTTGAGCGCGTCCTGCGCGGTATCGAACAGGAAGTCGGGTTCCTCGACATCGTTGGCCGGCTCGTCCGATCCGTCGATCAGTTGCGCCAGATACGAAGCGAAGGTGAAGGCCGCGACATAGGCCGCCGAGTTGAGCAATTTCCGGAATGTTGACGCATCCTCGCCCTCAAGCGGTGCGCGCGCATTCCGCGCCTGCAGGTTTTCAAGGTCCGAGCCCTGCGCGAACACGTCGGCGACGGCAAGCGCCACGGCGAGCCCGCGCCGTGCACGATAAAGAAGCGTGTGAGCCGGGATCGACAGCAGTTGGTCGCCATTGCCGACCGCCGCGATCGTCTTCGACAGTTCCACCTCGCGCGTGCGGCGCACCGCGCCGGTTGAGACAGTGGAGACAAAACGCCTCCCGGTGCCGGCCAGCGCCGTCTTCGAGCGGCCATCATCGTCTTCGAGCACGATGATCCGGGTGATCATCGATTGCGCTGTGGCGACATGCTTGGCAATGTCGTCCTCGTGGATCGTGGTCAGGCCGGTGTCCATGTTGGCGCCTCTTCAATCCTCAAACATCGCTGATCACCTGCCCGCCCGAGACGATGTGCACGGTGTAACCGTCGAATATCTTTTCCGCCTCGCCTGCCGCATAGAGCGCCTGATAGGCTTCATGCGGCAGTAAAGCGTGTTTCTCATAGACCGACACGCCGGTTCGCGCGGCCTCCAGGTCATCGGTATTGATGTAGAACTCCTGGCGCGGCGGAGTCGACGACCACAGTCCGCGCCGGCCCGGCCGTTCGGTCTTGGATTGAACTTCCTGGATCGTCCAGGTCAGCATCCATGCGTTTTTTGGCTTGAAGACCTTCGACAGCACTTCGGAGACGACCGAGTTGTTTTCCGTGATGCCGGCCGAATAGAACGGCCCCAGCACGATGCGCCGGACCTGTTTGGGGTGCAGCGTGTCGAAATCCTGATCGAGGTTGCCGGCAATCGTGGCCGGCGACAGTGAGTAGGCCGAGTTCTTGGCGGCGAAATCGTCGAAGGCATGCGCGAGATCGGGATTGAGCAGTCCGTCCACCGGAAGCGGAACCTTGATCTTCTCGTTCAGCGTGCCGTCTGGCGTGACCAGATCCTTCATCAGGCCGTCTGACGAGTCCTCCACGGCCGCCATATAGACCAGCGGCAGATTGGCCACGCCGTCGAACGTTCCCCAGTGAACCAGATAATAGGGTCGTCTCGTCGACGGATTGACCGAAACCCGCACCGTGCGCGGCAGAACGAAGGGCGAAAACACCTGCCCTTCCTTCAGGCTTTCAAGATACAGCCGCTCAGCCATGGATTTCTGCAGGTCGACCGGCATTGCCTTGTGGCGCAGGATGAAATCGGCCATCTCGGCGCGCAGCGTCTCGGCATCAGGAATGCCCGCCAGCATCGTTTCGGCCTGCTTGCGGTCGTTTTCCAGTTCCAGCACATTCTGGAAAACCGGATATCCACTGTCGGCGCGCGAAATGCGGAACCGGTCGGTGAACCCGAGCTTGTTGCGCCAGCAGGCGAACGAGTTTTCCAGTCGCGCGAGATACTCGACCAGCACTTCCGCCACGACGGGGTGCCGGTAGAGCGGCGAACGGTCATCGCGCAGGAAGACGTCGAGCCCTTCCAGTGCGGCGGATATTGCCGTGAAATAACGTTCGGCGGGATTGTCAGTATCTGGCATTGCCTGCGCGCCTCTCGGCCGCTTCCGTTACGCCTTCACGTAATCCGCGGCGTTGTGCTTGCGCATCACCTCTTCGAACCGTCGCGAGAAAGCATCGTCGGCCAGTTTCTTGCGCCGTTGGATATCGGCCGTAACCACCATGTTTTTCTCATGCATCTCGAGCAGGTCGCCGATATGTGACTGCGCCGCGGCACCAATGCCGGCCATCGTCTCTTCCGCAGTGTTGTCGACCTGGGAGCCGAGCGTATTGATCTTGTGGGCTACGTCCTGCTGGGCCGCCGTCTTCAGGCTGTCTTCGAGCGCCTTGTACAGCACGATGCGCTGTTCGGTGTCGATGGTCAGCTTGTTGATCAGCGTCGCCTGGGCCGCCATCTGGTTGTTGAGCGAGTCGACAAAGGTCTGGAACATCGAGGTATAGCGCTCCAGCGTCTGGCTTTCGGCCAACAGTTCCTGCTCCCTCGCCTGCTTTTCATTGTACTCGGTGGCCAGTTCCGAACGTTGGCTTTCCAGTTCGGTGCGCGCTTTCTGATCGGTCGAGGCGGCGATGCGATTTTCGATGTCGAGCAGCAGCGGATTGAGTTCTTCGATGCGTTTCTGGGTTGTCTCGAGGCGCTCCATGGCACCTTTGCGGCGCTCCAGGACCTGCTTCAGGCTCGTTTCCGAGGTTGTATAACGGTTTTCCAGCACCGTTTTCTGGTCTTTCAGGATCTCCACGATCGTGTCCGATTTCGACAGCAGCTCCTGCAGATTGCCGGCCAGCGACATGTTGCGCACCCGTTCGGTACGCATCCGCTGCTTGCGCTGTTGCGAGAACAGGCCGATGAAAGACTCCCAGCCGGTATAGTTCTTCATGCTCTCGAATTCGGAGCCGAACACGTTGGTCGCGTCCTCCAGGCCGATGATCAGGTCGGCGATGTTGGCTTCCATTGTCTTCTGTTGCGCCAGCACGTCCTCGATCCGGGCGTTTTCGATATCGAAATCCGCCTTTCCGATCTTTGCGTCCGACTTCGCGAACTCCTCGAGGATCACGCCCGACTGCTCGATTTTCGAGCGCATTTCTTCGACCTGCCTTCGTGTGTTCTCGATTTCCTGGTCAAAGTTCTGAAGCTCAGCCATCTTGGTTTTCCTCGGGAAAAATTGCCTGATCGGACTATAGGCACGGCCTGTAGCGAATTAAAGACTGCACTTGTGCAACAGCGAAAAAGAAAACGGCGCGGCAAGAGCCGCGCCATTGTCAAACCAGTAAATGTGTTTGGCTTGCACTTACGGCTTCGGATCCGCCTTCAGATAGGCGATCACGTCCTCGATCTGGTCTTCCTTCTTCAGGCCCGCGTACGACATCTTGTTGCCGGGAATATAGCCCTTCGGATCCTTCAGATATTCGGCGAGGGTTGTCTCATCCCATACAAGGCCTTCGGCACCCTTTGCCTTCATCGCGTCGGAATACTTGCTCTGGAAGTCTTCAACCGACCCCGCAGCACGCCCGATGATACCATCGAGATGCGGCCCAAGCTTGTTTTTACCGTTCACGTCGTGACAGGCCTTGCACTTGTTGAAGACCTTCTTCCCCTTGACGGCATCGCCATCGGCGAATGCGGGCGTGGTGCCCGCGGCCACGACGGCGAGTACGGTTGCGGCAATTGCGGCTCGAATCATATTCTGATCCTCCTTGACCAGTGTTTTGGTGGTTCAGCAGTCCCTTGGCCGCGGAACACACCACATTCGCTCCGCAAATGCCATGGGACATTTTGGTAATTCCGTTTGCGTAGCGTTCGGTGGCGAGAATAATGCGGCCTTCAGGCCACAGTTCAACCTATTCCCCGGTAAATCCGATCATGTCGTCGGCATCCCAGCGGCCCATTTCCTCCTCCCAGTGACGCCGACACAGTGAAACATATCGGTCATTGCCGCCGATTTCGACCTGCGCGCCCCGGCGTACCACCTTGCCATCCGGCCCCAATCTCACCACCATGGATGCCTTGCGCCCGCAGCGGCAGATCGTGCGGATCTCGCGCAGGTGATCGGCAATTGCCAGCAACGCGCGGGATCCCGGAAACAGCTCGCCCTGGAAATCGGTGCGCAGGCCATAGGTCATCACCGGGATGGAAAGACGGTCGGCCACGCGGGCGAGCTGCCATACCTGGGCATGCGTCAGGAACTGGGCTTCGTCGACAAAGACACAGTGGAGCGGACCGTGCGCATCGTTGTAATTGCGGATCCGCGCGAACAGGTCGTCTTCTCCGGTAAACGCCTCGGCACTCCGGTCAAGACCGATACGCGAGGCAATCTGGCCCGCACCGGCGCGGTCGTCGAGCGCCGCCGTGAACAGAAGCGTCTTCATGCCGCGCTCGTTGTAATTGTAGGCGGCCTGCAGCAGCAGGGTCGACTTCCCCGCATTCATGGCCGAATAATGGAAATAGAGTTTCGCCAATTCCGTCCTCGCTCGCGCCTGGCGATTGAAAGAGGCAACATAAAGTTCGAGTGCGCGGGCGGGAAAGACCGCGTAGCCGATTATCCCCCGGTAGTCATCCGGTCGACATAGCGTTCGACCAGGGCGCGGGGTTCTATCGGCTGCCGGCCTCCCGGCGAAAGAGCCTCGCGTATGTAGAGCCCGTCGATCAGCGATGCCACGCCTTCGGCGATTTCCGGCGCAAGCGGCCCGGCAATCGGTTTCAGCGCCGATATCAGGTTGGAATTCAGCCGGCGCAAATACACGTTCAAAAGCCGCCTGGCCGCAGCCGAGCTCTGCGCATGGTTGTAAAACACCAGCCAGGCCGAAACCGTCCCGGGCTGGAACTGCTCGCTGGAGAGACTGGCCTCGATGATCGCGCTGACGCGTGCGCGCGGCGACCTTGCGGCGCGCAGCTTGGACCGCACCGATTGCCCGAAATCGGCAAGCAGATAGCGCATCGCCGATAAGATGAGTTCCTCCTTGGAGCCGAAATAGTGGTGCGCCAGCCCTTGGCTTACGCCAGCCCGCCGCGCTATGTCGCTCATCGTGACTTCAAGCGAGCCCCGTGCCTGGATCGCGGCAATTGCCGCCTCGATCAACGATTTGCGCCTAATCGGCTCCATTCCGACTTTGGGCATATCGGATCCTCCGGCACGCATTCTGGTTTTTATTGAATGTATGTTCAATAAAAAACTTGCAATTGGCGTCGCTTTATGGCGCGATTGTTGAAAATGCCGAATTCCAATGGCCCAATCGCATATCAGTAAAATGGGAGATACCAAATGCGCATGACACTCGCCGCCTCGCTCGTTGCGGCTCTCAGCATTTCCACCGCCGCTGTCGCGGCCGATTCCGACAGTTGCAAGACGGTGCGCTTCGCCGATGTCGGCTGGACCGACATCCAGGCGACGACGGCCGTTGCCGGCGTCGTTCTCGGTGCGCTCGGATATGAGCCTGACGTGCAGGTGCTTTCCGTGCCGGTGACCTACCAGTCGCTGAAGAACAAGGACATCGATGTGTTCCTCGGCAACTGGATGCCGTCCATGGCGGCCGACGTTCAGCCCTTCCTCGATGACAAGTCGGTGGAATCGGTCGCCCTCAATCTCGAAGGCGCAGGTTACGGCCTCGTTGTCCCGACCTATGTCGCTGACGGCGGCGTCAAAAGCCTGACCGATATCGGCAAATTCAAGGACAAGTTCGACTCCAAGATATACGGTATTGAGCCGGGCAATGACGGCAACCGCATCGTGCTCGACATGATCAAGGATCCCGCCAACGGCCTCGACGGCTTCGAGCTGGTCGAATCGTCGGAAGCCGGCATGCTTTCGCAGGCCGAAAAAGCGCTTAAAAAGAAGGACTGGATCGTGTTCCTGGGTTGGACGCCGCACCCGATCATGGGTGAAATGGATATCACCTATCTTGACGGGATGGGCGATTCCGGCTTCGGCGCTGCGCAGGTCTACACCAACGTTCGCGCCGGTTACACGACCGACTGCCCCAATGCCGGCCAGTTCATCAAGAACCTCTCCTTCACGCTGTCCATGGAAAACAAGATCATGGATGACATCCTCAAGGGGACCGACGCCAACGAAGCAGGACTTGCCTGGCTGAAGGCCAATCCCGATGCCGTCACCCCCTGGCTCAAGGGTGTAACGACCTTCGACGGCGGCGATGCCGCCGCCGCGGTGTCGGCCAAGCTTGGCATGTAATAAAAAATGACGAATGGTACGGCCCGCCCGCCACGGCGGGCCGTATCTGAGAGGGGAGCAGTATGGACCCGGTTTCAGCGGCGTTGAGAGCGCACAAGATACCCGTCGGTCAGTGGGGCAAAAGCCTCTTCAATTTCCTGACAGACAATTTCGAGTGGTTCTTCGATGCGATCGCGGATTCACTCAAATATGTACTCGACAGCCTGATCGACGGCATCCTTTGGGTTCCCGACATCGTGGTCGTGCTCTTCATCGCCGCACTTGGCTGGTACATGCAGCGATCCTGGAAGCTCGCGCTCGGGATAGCTCTGGGTTTCGCCTTCATCATCAATCAGGGCCTTTGGAAGGAAACGGTGGAGACGCTGGTGCTGGTCGTTTCCGCGGCATTCCTGTCGATGGCGATCGGTGTTCCGATCGGGATCTGGTTGGCCCACCGCACCAGGCTTTTCGCCTATGTCCAGCCGCTGCTCGACCTGATGCAGACGATGCCAACCTTCGTCTATCTGATCCCTGTCCTCATCCTGTTTGGCCTTGGCCTGGCGCCGGGTCTTCTGGTCACCATCATCTTTGCGTCCCCGGCCCCGATCCGGCTCACCTATCTCGGTATAACCTCGGTTCCCCGGCCGATGATCGAGGCGGGCATGGCTTTTGGCGCGACGCCGGGTCAATTGCTGCGCAAGATCGAACTGCCGGCCGCCATGCCGACGATCATGGCGGGGCTGACGCAGTGCATCATGCTGTCGCTCTCCATGGTCGTGATCGCCGCCCTGATCGGCGCCAACGGCCTTGGCAAGCCGGTGGTTCGCGCACTCAACACCGTAAATATCCCGCTCGGCCTGGAGGCAGGTATCGCCATCGTGATCCTTGCCATCATCCTCGACCGCCTGAGCCGCATGCGTGGAGGTGAGAACCAGTGAGCCGCGCCATCCTCATAGACAACGTTTCCATCATCTTCGGATCCGACACCGCGGACGCGCTGGCTCTAGCCGACCAGGGTAAGTCGCGCGCCGACATCCAGGCGGAAACCGGCAATGTCCTCGGCGTCCATGATTGTTCCGTCGACATCGGCGAGGGCGAGATCCTCGTCCTCATGGGGCTTTCAGGCTCCGGCAAATCGACCCTGCTGCGCGCCATCAACAGGTTGAATCCAATCACGCGCGGCGATGTGACGGTCCATTGCGGGGGCGAGGCCCAGTCGGTTGCCAAGGCCGACAACAAGTCCTTGCGCAAGATACGCTCCGAATACGTGTCCATGGTGTTCCAGCAATTCGCGCTGCTGCCATGGCGCACGGTCGCCGACAACGTTGGATTCGGGCTCGAGCTTTCCGGCGTCGACAAGAGCGAGCGTGCGGAGCGCGTTACCCAGCAACTCGAACTCGTCGGGCTGTCTGAATGGGCCGAACGGCAGGTCGCGGAGTTGTCCGGCGGCATGCAGCAACGCGTCGGCCTTGCCCGGGCTTTCGCGACGGGTGCGCCGATCCTGCTGATGGACGAGCCGTTTTCCGCGCTCGACCCGCTGATCCGGGCGCGTCTTCAGGACGAACTCCTCGATCTGCAATCGCGGCTGAAAAAGACCATTGTCTTCGTCAGTCACGATCTCGACGAAGCGCTGAAGATTGGCAACCGGATTGCCATCATGGATGGGGGGCGCATCGTCCAGTGCGGAACGGCGCAGGATATTCTGATGAGCCCGGCCAACGAATATGTCGCCGACTTCGTCGGCCACATGAATCCCCTCGGTGTCCTGACCGCCAACGACATCATGCGCGAGGGCCAGCCGGGCCGCGACAAGCCGATGGCCGGCACCGCTTCGCGCGAGACGCCTGTCGCCGATATCATCCGCTCCATCGCAAGGAACAATGGAGCCGTCGGCATCGTGGAAAACGGTGCCGTCGTCGGTGAAGTCACCGCCGACGACATAGTCGCCGCGATTGCCCGCTACCAGCGTGACCCCGGCGCGAATCCGTGACCCGCAAGACCGGTCCTGTGATCGGTTATTTGGGCGTGGGGCACCTTGCCTCCTACACGATCGCCGCCTTGCGCCATGGCGGCCATGACGGCGAAATTATCCTGTCGCCGCGAAACGCGGAGGTCGCGAAGGACCTGTCCGAGCGATTCGGCTCCAAGGTCGCGGCGTCGAACCAGGCGGTTGTCGATGGTTCGGATATCGTCGTCCTTTCGGTACGCCCTCAGCAACTCGCCGCATTGATTGACGGATTGGGGTTCCATCCCGGACAAATCGTCCTGTCGGCGGTTGCGGGCGTCACGGCGGCCGACCTGCATACTTTCGCCAACCTGCCGCCAACGGTCGTCCGTTTCATGCCGTCAAGCTTTATCGAAGCCGGCGAAGCTCTTTGGCCGATGTGGCCGGCGAACGATACGGTCGAGGCGATATTGCGCCCGACCGGACGGGTGGTGGCATTCGAGACCGAAGAACAGTTCGAAAAAGCGATGCTGGCCGCTTGCGCATATGCATGGCTTTACGACGTGGCCGACGCCATGACGGGGTGGTTTGCCGAAAACGGTTGGCCGCGCGACGTGGCCCGCGAGATGGTCATACGCAACCTGCGCGGCGCGACGACCTACGCCCTGGCCAATCCGGACAAATCCCTTCGCGACATCCTCGACGGGACAGCCACGGAAGGCACATTCACCCTGGCCGGGCTCGAACAGCTTCGGAGCGCCGGCGCAATCTCCGCATGGCCCGATGCGCTGCAACACCTGAACGACAAGCTGACCGGCGACTGAAGCTGGAGAAGCGTAGCCGGGCTGGATTTTCCGTTGCCAGCCAGCTCCGATGCGTCCTAAACTTCGTATATTGTTATATCGACTAACTAGTTAACGCATCCACCGTGGAGGAATGACAAAATGAAAATCGATGGACAAGTTGCGGCGGTGACTGGCGGTGGATCCGGCCTGGGAGAAGCCACGGCGAGGGCCTTGGCGGCAAAGGGCGCCAAGGTTGCCATTCTCGACGTCAACATGAAGGGCGCCGAAGCCGTTGCCGCGGATATCAGCGGTGTCGCGATCAAATGCGATGTCTCCAGCGCCGAAGGCGGCGAGGCGGCGTTTGACGAGATCAAGGCGAAACTGGGCTCCGATCCGCGCATTCTGATCAACTGCGCCGGCATTGGCATCGCCGCCAAAACCGTAAGCAAGGAAGGTCCGCATTCGCTCGACCTTTATCGCAAGGTGATCGAGGTCAACCTCATCGGCTCGTTCAACATGATCCGCCTGATGGCCGCGCGCTGCCAGCAACTCGAACCGCTGGAAGGAAACGAGCGCGGCGTGATCGTCAATACCGCTTCGGTTGCCGCCTATGATGGCCAGATCGGACAGGCGGCCTATTCGTCCTCGAAGGGCGGCATCGTTGGCATGACGCTTCCGGTCGCCCGCGACCTTTCGCGTGACGGTATCCGTGTGATGACGATCGCGCCCGGCATCTTCAAGACCCCGATGCTCGCCGGCCTGCCCCAGGAGGCCCAGGATTCGCTTGGTCAACAGGTCCCCTTCCCGCCCCGCCTGGGCGAGCCAGCGGAATATGGCGCGCTGGCGGTTCATATCGTCGAGAACCAGATGCTCAATGGCGAGGTGATCCGGCTCGACGGCGCCATTCGCATGGCGCCGCGCTAGAAACCTCCGACAGAAAACTGTGGCGCCGGCGCCTTCAAGGCGCCGGCATTTTCGTCTCTTGTTGATCTAGGACCACCGGGCCGCGATAGTGCTGCCGCCAACAATCGGCCAAATCGATGATGGAAAAAAAGTTCGACCCGTTCCGCGATGCCGACGCCGAGGCGATCGATCTCGCCCGGAGATTGCTGCGAACGGCCCGCTTTGGCGCGATAGCGGTCCTCGATCCACAGTCGGGCGCGCCGTCGGTAAGCCGCGTGGCGTTGGCCACCGCCATGGACGGCACGCCGCTGATCCTGATCTCGACTCTCGCCGCGCATACGGCCGGACTCGTTGCCGATCCTCGCTGTTCACTTCTGGTGGGAGAACCCGGCAAGGGCGATCCGCTCGCGCATCCGCGCATGACCATAGCGTGTATGGCACGCAAGCTGGACCGCGACAGCGCCGAAGGGCGCATCGCGGCCCGGCGCTATCTGAACCGGAATCCCAAGGCGGAGTTATATGCCGGTTTTGCCGACTTCTCCTGGTTCGCCCTTGAGGTCGAACGCGCCGCACTCAATGGCGGATTTGGCAAGGCCTTCCGGATCAAGCGCGAGGACATCATGCTGCCCCCGCAACCTTGCCTGGAATTGGAGCCGGCCGAACAGGCGGCGCTCGTCGAACTCAACAATAACCATCGCGCAGCGCTCGCATCTTTGGTGGCAAAACCGTCCGGCAACCTGATCGCCACCGGCCTCGATCCCGATGGCATAGATCTGGTCATGGGAGGCCGGACCGAGCGCGTGCGATTTCGTGCGATGGTGCAAGATCCCCGGGACCTGAAGCCAGCACTTTCCAGCTTGCTTGATAGTGATTCGCAACCAAATCAAT
>JBNLDE010000245.1:0-13306 GCA_050304175.1 Zhengella sp.
TCGCCGACCAGGCCAGGGTCCCGTTCCTGGATGCGCCCGTGTCCGGCGGCCAGGCGGGCGCCGAGAACGGCGTGCTGACCGTGATGTGCGGCGGCGAGCAGGCGGTCTTCGACCGCGCCCGGCCGGTGATCGAGGCCTATGCCCGCATGGTCGGACTGATGGGGCCGGCCGGCGCAGGCCAGATCACCAAGATGATCAACCAGATCTGTATCGCCGGCCTGCTGCAGGGCCTCGCCGAGGGCATCAATTTCGGCAAGAAGGCCGGGCTCGACATCGAGAAGGTGATCGACGTGATCTCGAAGGGCGCGGCCGGCTCGTGGCAAATGGAAAACCGCTACAAGACGATGAATGCCGGCAAGTACGATTTCGGCTTCGCCGTCGACTGGATGCGCAAGGATCTCGGCATCTGCCTGGCGGAGGCAAATGCGAACGGCGCCGCCCTGCCCGTCACCGCGCTGGTCGACCAGTTCTACAAGGACGTCCAGAACATGGGCGGCAACCGCTGGGACACGTCGAGCCTGCTGGCGCGGCTGGAACGCTAGGCCTTCCTGCGCCACGGTCCGATTGACGGCGGCGGCGGCACTCGCCATCCTCGATCCATGATCAAGGGTGTGCTGCTCGACCTCGCCGGCGTCGTCTATGATGGTGACCACGCCATCGACGGCGCCGCCGAAGCGATCGAAAGGTTGCGAGAAGCGGGCCTTTCGGTCCGGTTTATCTCCAACACGACGCGCTCGACGCGGGAAATGATCCTCCGCCGCCTCGCCGGGTTCGGCCTTGAGATCGGGGATGGCGAATTGTTCACGCCCGCTGTTGCGGCCAGGCACTGGCTGGCGCGCAACGACCGGGCGGCGTTCCTGCTCGTGCATCCCGCCCTGGAAGCCGAGTTTTCCGACCTGGCGGGCAAAGGCGGCCCTGCCGTGATCGTCGGCGACGCCGGCGACGCCTTCACCTACCGCTCGATGAACGCCGCGTTTCGGGCGCTCGAGGGCGGCGCCGACTTCCTCGCACTGGCACCTAACCGGGTGTTCCGCGATGCCGATGGCAAACTCAGCCTCGACGCCGGTCCGTTTATCGCCGCCCTGGAATACGCCTCCGGCCGGAAGGCGCGCATTCTCGGCAAGCCGTCCAGCGACTTCTTCCGGCTGGCGCTCGACGACATGGACTGTTCGACCGCCGAGGCGGCGATGGTCGGCGACGACGCCGAGACCGACGTGGCCGGGGCGCTGGATACGGGGATCAGCGCAGCCCTGCTGGTGCGAACGGGCAAGTACCGCTTGGGCGACGAGACGCGGTTCAAGCCGGCACCGACAGCGGTTGTCGACGACCTTGCCGCGGCGGCGGACTGGATCATCGGGCAGGCAGCCGATCCATAACGGGCGCTCGCGAGTTTTCCATGACTGGCAATTGTGAATTCTGTCCTACACCCTTTGATAGAATTTTTTCTCTAGACAACCTGATACAACCGTGATTATTGTGAGGCCGTGGGGCGGAAAGGTTGTGCCATGTTTCCGCTTGTCAGGGCCGTTTTCTCGGCCTTCCTGATCTTATCGCTGGACGGTTGCGTCTCGGCCGCAGAACTCACCGAACAACAGTTCACCCACGAATTCATCGCCCGCGCGTTAAAGGCGAATCCCAGTTTCAAATACACGGCGGAAGAGCCCCTGGTCGTGGAGATCGACCGCGGCGAAGACGGTTCGAGGACGATGATCCTGACCGGCATCTACAACGACTACGTGAAGGATCCGGACCGGATCAACGACCTCATGGGCCCGTTCGTGCGCGACGCCGCGCAGAGGACCCTGCAGCCGACAAGCATCGACGTTGACCGTATCGTCCCCGTCATCAAGGACAATGCCTGGGTGGACGAGGCCATGGAGACGATCCGCGGCCAGGGCGGAACCAACGACATCGCACACGAACCACTCAATACCGACCTGATCATCGTCTACGCGCTGGACACGCCGGAGCGCACCTCCTACCTGTCCGAGGCACAGTTGAAGGAAGCCGGGTTCGACGGGATCAACCGCCGCAAGCGCGCGACCGCCAACCTCCTTGCGCTGATGCCGCCGGCGACGCTTGTGCAGGCCGGCTCGGTTTTCATGGCCTATGGCGGCATCGACTATGCGCCGAGCGCGGTCCTGTTCAACGATTTCTGGCGGCAGGTCGCAACCTACGTAAAGGGCGACATCGTGCTGGCCGTACCTGCGCGCGACATGCTTCTGTTTACCGGAACCGGGATGCCGAAAGGGGTGGAGGAACTGCAGGCGCACGCGGAGCATTTCGCCAAAGACCGGCACACCCGGCTGACGACGCGCCTGTTTCGATATCAAAATGGCAAGCTCAAGCGCTACCGCAAATCACGTTGAGCGAGGCGTCGGGCGGTGCCTTCGAACATTCCTTCTGCTAATGTCTGCGGCATGACTGCTGACGAAATCCTCGCCCACCTCGCGTCACTAGACTCGGCGGAAAATCGCGCCGGCATGGCGCGCTACGGGATCAACACCAGCAAGGCCTTCGGTGTGCCCAATTCGGTCCTGCGCCCGCTGGCCCGCCGAATCGGCCGCGATCACACGCGGGCGCTGGAGCTTTGGGCAAGCGGCTGGCGCGAAGCCCGGGTGCTGGCCACATTCACCGACGACAAGAAGAAGGTCACGGCCGAACAGGCCCGCTCCTGGGCGGCCGATTTCGACAGTTGGGAGATCGTCGATCACGCTTCGGACCTATTCGCAGAGACCGATTTCTGGCCGACCCTTGTACGGGACTTCGCAGCCGACGAGCGCGAGTTCGTGCGGCGCACGGCATTCGCCATGCTCGCCTGGGTCGCTGTCCATCGCAAGAAGACGCCGGACGCGGAAATCCTCGGCTACCTGCCGCTGGTCGAGGCGCATGCGACCGACCCGCGCAACTTTGTCAAAAAGGCCGTCAACTGGGCGCTGCGCCAGATCGGCAAGCGCAACCGGCACTGCCATGGGCCCGCGCTCGCGCTGGCGGAACGGTTGGCCGCCTCCGATGACAAGACCGCCCGCTGGATCGGCCGGGACGCGGTCAAGGAACTGACCGCGCAAAAGACGCTGGACCGGCTGGCGAAAAAGGGGTGAGATCGGCCTCGCCAGGCAACAGGTGAGAAAATGAACCGGCTTCACCGTTCAATGATTGCGATCGCGATGGCGGGGCCCGCGGCAGCACCGGCGGAGGCCATGCCGGTCGGCAGCACAGTCCCGATTCCGCCGCCCGCAGTCATCACACCCGTGCTCAGCAGCGAGAACGACCACGCGGGACTGAGCGCACTGGCAGGAAGCGAGACCGAACTGACCGGATACCTGCTACCGGTCGACCGCGAAGGCGAGCTGGTCTATCAGTTTGCCCTCGTGCCCTATCCCGGCGCATGCAGCCACATGCCGCAACCGCCGGCGAGCGCGGTCGTACTGGTCACTCCCGACAAGCCCTACAAGCTCGACCAGGTCTATGAATATGTGACGGTCAGGGGCCGATTGAAACTGCGCCCCGAGCTTTCGCAACTGTTCATCCTCGACGGCGTGGTGATGCTCAAATCCGATTACGTAATCGCGGGGGCCGATGTTCGCGAAGCCGCGGGCGGGATTACGGCGCCGCCCCCCGGCGCCTCGCCGTGGAAGTTCCTCAAGAAATGAACCGAAAGGATCAGATGACATGAGCGTGCGCGCCAGGACGACAGCGAGGCGCTATGAAGGTGCGATCGCATTCGACATCATTGAGGCAGGCGCCGACCGCGCCGTTGCGACCATGCCGGTGACCGAATCCATGCTCAATCCGTTCGGGACCGTTCATGCCGGCGCACTGATCTGGTTCGCAGACATCACCGCGACAGTCTGCGCGCTGGGCGATCCCGGCAATGTCGGCGAGGACGGCAAGGGATTTCCGCTGGCGGTCGACCTCCACACCGTTCTGATTTCCAACGTCAAGGGCGGCGCCGTCACGGCAACGGCGCAACCGGTGCGGCGTGGCCGCCAGCTCATCGTGATCCGCACGACCGTCACCGGCGACGACGGGCGCGTGCTGATCGACATGACGACCACGCACGTGCCGGCCCGCTAGATGGCTTTACATGCCGCCGGCGGCTTCCTCGACGATCTCGGTCAGCAAGGTGTTGACCTCGTCCCTCGCCCCGCCTTCGGGTAATTTTCGGAATCCGACGGTTACCTTGCCGGGCATGTTCGCCGGCTCATAGGCGAACACGACATAGGGGCAATAGGCGATATCGCCGATATCGCCCTCCATCACATGGCGGGAAACGACCGCCGAGCAAAACGTGAAGAACTCGGCGTCCTTGTACAGTTCCTTGGTCGCGCCGACGTCGGCCGCCGTGCGCTTCAGCATCTCGCCGATGAAACCGTGATAGTCGATGGTGTAGCCGCGATTGATGATCGCATCGCTGACTGCCTGTGCGACATCGGCGAACGGTTCTGCGGATTGCCTGGTGAAGACATCGTCGCCGGCGGCAAACGCCGGGGTAGCGAGAAATGCGGAAGCTGCTAGGGCAATTGCGATATTTTTCATGGCTTTCCTCCTCCGACACCGCAATTTAGGCACCCAGCCATTGTGCGGCATTGATATATCGCAATTTTTGCATATCTGACACGGAGAAGCCAGCCGTTATCGTACCGGGCGGTGGATCTCAGCCGGCCTTGGCTTCCTTGTCGACCAGCATGTAGTCGAGCGGCAGTTCTGTGGTGTACTTGATCTGCTCCATGGCGAAGGCCGAAGACACGTCGCGGATCTCGATCTTTGCGATCAGCCGCTTGTAGAACGCGTCATAGGCGGCGATGTCGGGAACCACGACCCGCAACAGGTAGTCGATTTCGCCGCTCATACGGTAGAATTCGACGACCTCCGGAAATTCGGCAATCACCTCGGAAAACCGCCGCAGCCATTCGTTGGAATGGGATGACGTCCGGATCGAGACGAAGACTGTCACGCGGGTATTGACCTTGACCGGATCGAGCAATGCGACCCGTCCGCGGATGACCCCCTCTTCCTCCAGCTTCTGGATCCGCCGCCAGCATGGCGTTGTCGAAAGCCCGACCTTCTTGGCGATGTCGGCGACGGCGAGTGTCGAATCCTCCTGCAACAGGCGCAGAATCTTGCGATCGAGGCGGTCCATATTTTGGCTCCGTTGGAATATTCTCCGCCTTTTCGCATATAATCGCGGCCAATAGAAGAATTCCGTTTCCCTGAATCACAGTTTCAGCAGTACGAAATTGCGCGCTAACCGTATTTATGGAACGCCATCCACGCCGTCGACACCGACATCGGAACGAGATTTTCCAGGAACCGCACGCTGGCGGGGTCGCGGCTCAGACCAGCCGCCCGACTTCGGCCCGCAGCACCGGCAACAGTTCGGCCTCGAACCACGGATTTTTCTTCAGCCATGCCGTGTTTCGCCAGGACGGGTGCGGCAACGGCAGAACGCGAGGCCCATCCCGGCGCTCGAAGATCGCCCGCCAATTGCGTACCGTTTCGGTCAGCGTGCGTCCGCGCATCGCGCCCAGATGCCATTTCTGGGCATACATGCCGATGGCGAGCACGAGCTCGACCTGCGGCATCGACGCGATCAGCCGGTCGCGCCATGCCGGCGCGCATTCCTTGCGCGGCGGCAGGTCCGCGCCCTTGGCATCGAGGCCGGGAAAACAGAATCCCATCGGCGCAATGGCGACCCGCGCGGAATCGTAAAACGCGTCGCGTCCGATCCCCAGCCAGTCGCGCAGCCGGTCGCCGGACGGATCGTTAAACGGGATTCCGGATTCATGCACCCGGGTGCCCGGCGCCTGCCCGGCGATGAGCAACCGCGCGGTCGAGGACTCCACGACCACCGGCCTCGGTTCGTGCGGCAACGGCGCGCCCTTAGGCGCATCGCGGCAAAGCCGGCACGCGCGGATCGCCTCGGCAATGTCCCGCGATGGCGATCCGCCCGGCATTCTACGCGCCGTAGCTCGGCCGCGCCTTCATCGCCTCGTACCAGCGGATGAAGTTGGTTGCATCCTCGGGAATGGCGATCCGCGCCGGTTTCATGAAATCGGTCGACACCGTCGCCGTGATGTCGGCGATCGTGTAACGGTCGCCGGCGATGAACTCGCGGCCGGCAAGCTCCGCGTCGAGGAGACGGATGAAATCCAGCACCTTCGGCTTGTTGGCCTCGCCCCATTCGGCGATCTGCGGGATCTCCCACTCCTTCATCGCCGGATGGATGTGGCGGAAGGCCTGTGAGACGGGCAGCATGAAATGCCATTCCACGCGGCGCTGCCACATCGTCACGAGCGCCTTGTCAAGCGGATCCACGCCCATCAGCGGCGGCTCGGGATACAGTTCCTCGAAGTAGCGCGAGATCGCCACCGATTCCGAAATGGTGGTACCGTCATCGAGTTCGAGAACCGGCAGGCGTTGCAGCGGGTTGCGGTCGGTGATCTTGTCGGACTTGTGCTCCAAAGCGCCCATGTCGACCGGCTCCAACGGCACCTCGATGCCCTTTTCGGCCAGAAAGATGCGAATCCGCCGCGGATTCGGCGCCTTGCCACCATCATAAATCTTCATACGAAGTTTTCCTCTCACTAAATTGTTAGTAAACGTTTTTCTTTTCAGCCAAATAGCATATGAATCACATGTCGAAGCCAGCCGACAACCGAATTCCCGATTCCGTCCGGGAACTCGTCGACACCGCCGTGGACTGCCCGCCAGTCATGCGGCCGGTCAAAGCTACCATCCCACAGCCCGGCATGGCGTCCCCTTGCCCGCCCCTCCTCCTGTTCGTAGCCACCATAGGCAACGGCCCAGCCCATTTCCACCAACATTGAATTGATTTCCGCCCCCGAAACCGAGCAGGCGGCGAGCAGGCGGCCATACCGGTCCCGTCGCCCGCCTTTGCAGCGTATGGCGCGGCCGTCGATCAGTTCACCGAGCGCCGCCCGCGCGGCGCTGCCGCAGGCATAGGCCGCCCCGCCCGACCGGTGGCATTGCTGGCGTAGTTCTGGCGCATCGATTCCCTCCAACCTGATGCGCGTGCCCGCCAGATCGAGCGTGTCGCCGTCGATGATCGCCGGGACGCCTTCCAGCGTGACCGATCCGGCACCACCAAGACGGGCCGCGACAAGCGCAATCGCCGCCAAAACGGCAGCTGCCAGCGCGACGTCGGCAATGCGCGCACGCCAGGTGCGTGACCTGCGCCTGCCGGTTGCCCGCTTTGCCGTCTGACGTCTCAACTGAAGGGTCCATTAACCATTTGGTTGTTATTTTCGGATCGTAAGACGCATCGCAAGTCAGTTTGTTAATGATCGCCATCACTTCCGACACCGCCGACAAGAACATTGTCGACCGACGGAAGGCGCATCGCAATCGCGATGTCGCCAAGACGATCCGTTCCACGCGCGAAAAACTGTCGCTGAAAGCCGGCGGCAACATCAATTTCGAGCGCACGCTGCTGAAGATGCACGCGCGCTCGGTATTGGCAAGCGCCCTGGCCTTTCCGATCATGATCGGGATCATCGCCGGTGCGGGATTCTGGACGGGGTTCGGTTATCTGGCGCCGGCCTGGGCCACGGTCTCGATCTGCCTCTACAGCGGGTTGTTCCTCTATGCGCGCCAGATCGACGGGCGCGACGAACGCAAGATCGACGTGCCGTCCGTTACCCGCTCCTTCGTTGTCGCACATTTTATCGCCGGGCTTGGCTGGGCCGGCATGGAACTGGTCGAGTGCGGGACCTGCTCGGTCGGCGACACGGCCGTGATCAGGGGCGTTCTGCTGTTGCTGGCCATCGCCACCACAGCCGTTGTCGCGTCGGCGCTCAACGGCGCCCTGATCGCCGCGTTCGCCGCGCCGGTCGCCGTCTACGCCTTCATCACGGCGCAAACCCTGGACACTACAGGCCTCTCGATGGCCGGCATGCTGGTCGCCGCGCTTCCGTTCTTTGCCTATATTTCGCGGCACCTGCACACGGCCACCGTCCGGATGCTGGCATTCCGGTCGGAAAAGGACGCCCTGATCGCGGAACTCGAGACCGCGAAATCGATGTCGGACGAGGCACGGCGGCGCGCGGAGGAAGCCAACATGGCCAAGTCGCGGTTCCTCGCCTCCATGAGCCACGAGCTGCGCACCCCGCTCAACGCGATACTCGGCTTCTCCGAGGTCATGGCCAATGAAATTCTCGGGCCGATCAACAACGAGACCTATCGCGAATATGCGCATGACGTCCATGCTTCCGGCAAGCACCTGCTCGAGCTGATCAACGAAATCCTCGACCTGTCGCGCATCGAAGCCGGGCGCTACCAGATCAGCGAGGAACCGGTCGGCTTGCCGGACGTGTTGGACGATTCCTGCCACATGCTCGAGCTCAAGATTCGCAGCAAGGGGATCACGATTACGCGGAATTTCGAAACCGACCTGCCGCCGATCAGTGCCGACGAGCGGTCGATCCGGCAAGTTGCGCTGAACCTGCTGTCAAATGCCGTGAAATTCACCCCGTCCGGCGGCGAGATCGTCATCAAGGCAGGCTGGACATCAAGCGGCGGCCAATATGTCTCGATCCGCGACAACGGCCCGGGCATCCCCGAGGAAGAGATCCCCATCGTGCTGTCGGCGTTCGGCCAGGGCTCGGTCGCGATCAAGAGCGCCGAACAGGGCACTGGGCTCGGCTTGCCGATTGTCCAGGCGATCATGCACATGCATGGCGGACGGTTCGAGCTGAAATCGAAGCTTCGCGCCGGGACCGAGGTGATCGCGACCTTCCCAGCCTCACGGGTGATGAAGGACAAGAAGGCAGCGGCGACCGCAAGTTCCGACGCCGTTGCCTGATCGGCCCTCCCCTAGGCGGAGCCGGCGACAGCCGTGGCCCCGATGCTCGCGGCAACGGCGCGCTTGACCATACCGGCGCCCAGCGCCGCTGCCGTGCCATCCGGTGCCTCAATGCGGAAATCGAACATCGGCTCGATCCCCATCGCCCGCGCGGCATGCGCATGGGCTTCGCCGCCACAATCGGCGATCAGGCAGTGCGCCACCGCCTGATTGTCGGCCTTCCACAGGACCGACGCCGCCGCACAGGCCGCAAGACCGCCGAGCACCACCGGAATACGCTCCATTCGCGCCGCCAGGATCGCACCCGCGACCGCGGCAAGTTCACGTCCGCCAACCCGGCGCAAAGCTTCCAGCGGGTCCGCGAGATGATTGCCGTGCCGGTCGAGTGCGTCAGCCACGATTTGCGCGGTAGCGGCATCGCCGGACCATTCGGCCGCGTCGCCTCCCAAAGTTGCGGCCAGCAGCGCCGCCGACGCCGCGTCATTACCCTCGCCCGCCCCGGCCAGGGCGATCAGATCGACGCCGCCGGCGATGGCTTCCATGCCGAAGGCCATGGTCGCCGCGCATCCGCGCTCGTCCAGCGCCGCGTCGCGCCGGATATCCGCGGTCGGGAGTTCCAGCGCCAGATCGAACACGCGCAAGCCCAGCTCGTCTGCCGCGCACAGCGCGTTCACCGCGGCGTTTCCGGCGGTGCAGCGCTCGACCAGCTGTTTTGTCACGGTCATGTCGTAGGGCGCATCGGGATCTCCGGCGAGGCCATGATTGCCCGCGAACACGGCGACAAGCGGCCGCGCGACCGGCTGTCCGCCCGTGCCCGACCAGGCCGCGTGCCAGATGGCGATTTCGCCCAGCCTGCCGAGCGCGCCCGCATGGTCAGGTTGCCCGGCGAGAGCTGAGCGAACCCGGTCGCGCGCCATCTCGTCCGGTGCCGGGAGTTGTCCCAGCAAAGCCCGGAAATCGTCAAATGGAAGGCCGCTCGCCATTGTTTCGCCCCGCAAATCCGTGATCGTCGCGAGCACATAGCGTGCAAGCGCGGCAGTGCACAATGCGTGACGTTGTAAATTGCAGTGACGATGTCGTTTTTGGTCCACCTTGCATTGGCTCACCCGATGCACCATGTCGGAGCAAGCGCGTTTGGCCATAAAGGGTTCCCATGACCGCAATCGAATCCCCTTGCATACTTGTCTGCTCGATCGACATGCAGACCGGCTACTGCTTCGGTTGCGGCCGTACGCGCGCCGAAATTGGCGAATGGACCCGCATGAGCGCCAACGGCCGGCGCGCGGTGATGGCCGAATTGCCGGCCCGGCTCGCAACCGTGGAGCGGAAGCCGCGTCGTGAAACGCGTCGGGCGCGGATCGCGCGCGAGCGGAGCGAAGGAACGTGAACAGGCTGTTCTGGATTGTCATTGCCGCCATCGGCGCGGCGCTGATCCTGCTGATCGTCAACGATAGCAGCGGCACGACGTTCGGGATTGAAAACAACGATTTCGCGCGCATGGTCTATCTTGGCGCCTGGGCGCTGGTGCTGGCGCCGGCTATCCTGTTTTCGGGAATGCGCCTCTCAGACAGCGCGCGCAACCTGGCGCTCTGGCTGTTGATCGCTCTCGTTCTCGTTGCCGGCTACCAATACCGCTACGAACTCCAGGATTTCGGCAACAGGGTTTCGGCGGGGCTGATCCCGGCCAGCCCGGTATCCCTCGTTGGAGAGGATGGCCGCGCAGCGGTTATGCTGGAGAAATCTCCGTCCGGCCATTTCGAGGTCATCGGCACCGTCGACGGAGCCGACATCCATTTTCTGGTCGATACCGGCGCGACCACCATCCTGCTGCGAGAGGAAGACGCTGCGCGGGCCGGCATCGACACGGAGGCGCTCGCGTTCGACATTCCGATCACGACAGCGAACGGGCGCTCGACTGCAGCGCGGACTTTCGTAGACACGCTTTCGGTGGGCGCAATTACGCGAAATCACGTGACCGTGCTTGTCGCCAGAGCCGGCCTGGCGCCGCAAAGCCTGCTCGGCATGAATTTCCTGGGGTCGTTGTCGGGCCTGGATATTCGCGGCAGCCGGCTAATCCTGCGCGACTGAAAATCGTTACGCCAGGCTGTAGAAGAACCGCGTCGCCACGAACAGCATGAATAGGCCGAAGCCGATCTCAAGGTACCGCTTCTTCAGAGCGTGCGCGATCGAGGCCCCGACCGGCGCGGCGACCATGGTGACCGGAATTATCGTAGCGAAGGCGATCCAGTTGACGAAGCCGGTCGATCCGACCGGCAGATACGGATTGCCCCAGCCGGCCCAGACATAGCCGATGACGCCGGGAATCGAGATCAGCACGCCGACGCCCGATGACGTCGCTACCGCCTGGTGGATCGGACGGCCGTAGACGGTCATGAAGGTGTTGTTCAACACGCCGCCGCCGATCCCCATGAGCGTGGAAAAGAAACCAAGCACGACACCGACCACCGCGCGCCAGGGATTGCCCGGTATATCATCGCCGAGGCGCCAGCTTTCGCGGTTGAACAGCAGGCGCAGGCCGATGACGATTGCCACACAAGCGAAAATGGCGCGCAGGCCGGCCGAAGAGATGTAGGCGGCGACCAACGAGGCGATCACCACGCCGGCCGGCACCGACAGCGCCATGCTTTTCAGCAACTCCATGTCGACCGCGCCGCGCTTCTTATGTGCCATCAGCGAACGGATCGATGTCGGGACGATGATTGCCAGCGAAGAACCGACAGCCACATGCATCCGCACACTTTCATCGACGCCGACCAGACCGAGCGCCTGGTAAAAGACCGGAACCATGACGGCCCCGCCGCCGATGCCAAACAGGCCGGCAAGGACACCGGCCACGGCGCCGACCGCGATGGCCGCTGCCGCGAAAACCAGGATATCGTTCAAAGGAAGGTCTACGCCCGGCATGTCGCCCCCGCTCATTGGCCGCGCTCTGGCTATCCGGTCCCGGCGCAGTTGTAAATCGCCGTTTCCGCCGAATGCGCTTTGCGCGCCCCTAAGTGCGAAAACCGCGCGGCCCGCTCAGGCGGCCAGCCGTGCGCCGACCGCCTCGAACGCACGAAAAAGCACGTCGGGAGCGGCATCGGGTCGGGTTGCATCGGTGGAGAGGATCTGGCGCCAGCGGCGGGCGCCGGGAAGTCCGTGGAACAGACCCGTCATGTGGCGGGTAACATGCGCCAGCCGCCCGCCGGCCGCGATGTGGCGGCCGGCATGATCGGCCATCGCCTCGATGACCGGCGCAAAATCGCGCGCGACATCGACCTGCCCGCCCGCCATCATGGCGTCGACACCGGCCAGAATGCCCGGTTCGCGATAGGCCGCGCGGCCGAGCATCACTCCGTCCGTTTTCTCCAGGTGCGCGGCCGCCTCTACGAGCGTGGCGACACCGCCGTTGATCCCGACAAACCAGTCGGGATACTCCGCCTTCAGCCGGTAGACACGGTCGTAGTCAAGCGGCGGCACCTCGCGGTTCTCCTTCGGGCTCAACCCCTCCAGCCAGGCCTTGCGCGCATGGACCCACAACGCATCGGCGCCCGCGGCGCGGACAGCCGCGGCAAACGCGGAGAGCGCGGTCTCCGTATCCTGATCGTCGACCCCGATGCGGCATTTGACCGTCACCGGCACCGAAACGACACGCTTCATGGCTGCGACGCAGTCGGCGACGAGATCGGGGGTCTTCATCAGGCAGGCGCCAAACGTACCCGACTGGACGCGATCTGACGGACAGCCGACATTGAGGTTGATCTCGTCGTAACCGGTGCCTTCCGCGATCCGAGCGGCCTCGGCCAGTTTCGCCGGATCCGACCCGCCAAGCTGCAGCGCCACCGGATGCTCGACCGGATCGAAGCCGAGCAGACGTTCGCGGTCGCCATGGATGACGGCATCCGCGACGACCATTTCGGTATAGAGCAGCGCTCGCTTCGTCAGTTGCCGGTGGAAGAACCGGCAGTGGCGGTCCGTCCAGTCCATCATCGGTGCGATGGCAAATTTTCTATATTTTTCAAACATATAGACACATTCTTTAGATCGCAAGGAGATCGGACGGACTGAAATTGCCGACAACGTGTTGTGTAACTCATTTCATTCATATTTTCAAAGATCACAGTACCCTGTCGCTCAACACCACATTCCTGCTCATGGCTCAATACAATGGCAACCAGCCCACGCGGCCGGCACGCCGCCGTCGCTGGACTAATGGGACGCACGGTTCAGGCGCCTGCCGCTCGCCAACATCGAACAGAAGGCCGCAGCTTGAGTTGCCCGGACGAAGCCCGCGCGACTATCCCTTCCCAACCCTCAGGCTTTCAGCCACGATATCGAGGAACAGGCGCGCGAGCCTGGAAAGGCCAGGGCTGCCCGTGTGGACGGCGTAGACCGTGATCTCGGGAAACCGCCAGTTCACTGGATTGACGACGACAGCATCCTCACGCAGAAGGCGAACGGCAAGTTGGTCGTAATAATCGT
>JBNLDE010000246.1:0-5207 GCA_050304175.1 Zhengella sp.
AACATCAACCGCCCGATAGCCGGTGCGACGCACGAGAAGACCCTGCCAGTCGGCGACCACGATCTGCAGCTCTACTCGCTGGCGACACCGAACGGAGTCAAGGTGACCGTGCTGCTCGAGGAGCTGCTGGAGGCCGGGATCAGCGACGCCGAGTATGACGCCTGGCTGATCAATATCGGCGAGGGTGACCAGTTCGGCTCCGGCTTCGTCTCGGTCAATCCGAACTCGAAGATCCCGGCGATGATGGATCATGCACCCATGGGCGGCGGCGACCCGGTCCGGCTGTTCGAATCCGGTTCCATCCTGTTTTACCTTGCCGAAAAGTTCGGCGCCTTCCTGCCCAGTGATGTGAGAGCACGCGCGGAGACCATGAACTGGCTGTTCTGGCAGATGGGTTCCGCGCCGTTCCTTGGCGGCGGTTTCGGCCATTTCTACGTCTACGCGCCGATGAAGATCCAGTACGCGATCGATCGCTATTCGATGGAGGTCAAGCGTCAGATGGACGTGCTCAACCGCCAGCTCGCCGACAACGAGTACATCGCCGGTCCCGACTACACGATCGCCGACATGGCGATCTGGCCCTGGTATGGCCGCCTTGCCGCTTCCGGCGCCTATGAGGACGCCGGCGATTTCCTCGCCGTGCACGAATACGAGCATGTCCAGCGCTGGACCAAGGCGATCGCCGCCCGTCCCGCCGCCCAGCGCGGCTCGATGGTAAACCGCACCTTCGGCGATCCGGCAAAACAGCTCCGCGAGCGCCATGACGCCTCCGACTTCGACACGAAGACGCAGGACAAGATCGGCGACGGATCGTAAGCGCAGGACAGGGTGATGGCGAAACTCCCGGACATGACCAAGCATCGCGGCTTTCCCTCCGGCCTGCCCGGCACCGGATTCCAGTTCACCATCCGTCGGGCCAATCCGAAGGGAGTCTCGCCGATCACCGCCCGCCCGCGTCACAAAACCGGCGACCCGGCCGTGGCATTGGCCGATACGGCCTTTGTCCACGCGCTCTGGCATCATTTCGGCACCGCCCCCTTCGAGCGCGGCAACCTCGATGCCGGGCGCCTCTCGCGCCTGTTCGGGCGGGAAATCGTCGCGGTTGAAAAACCGTTCGATCCGGCCTCCTACGAGGCGTTGCTGCAAATCGATGAAGACGTCGCCCGGGCGAGCTTCCCGGAAGCATTCGAGGAGACTCTGGAAGTATGAGCGCCATCGATTTCGCCAACCCCGCATTCCACGTCTACGCGATCAGCGCATCGCTCGCCGTGCTCAAGATCATGGGCCAGGGCTGGATGACTGTTTACCGCATGATGAAAAGCAATTCGGGACTGGCGAGCCCCGAGGATCTACGGCCCGGCTTGCTCAACAAGAAGCCTCGCCCGGAACAGCTCGATATCGATGATTATGTCGACCGCTCGCGGCGGATGCATCGCAACGATCTGGAGAATATTCCGGCGTTTCTAGCGATCGGGCTTGTATTTGCGCTGACGGAGCCGCCGCTGCTTCTGGCGCAAGTCCTGATGTACGGTTTCGTTCTGGCGCGGGCGTGCCATGCCGTCGCCTACGCGACCAAGCAGTCTCACGAGGTCCGCGCCACATTCTACACGCTTGGCTCGCTCTCGGTCATCTACATGGCTGTGCATGTGCTTGTTTACGCAGTTGCCCGGTACGGTTTCGGTTGAGTTTTGGCAGACGTTAAATTCGAATGGGTGGATAAAGTGTTCAAGAAAATCCTGATCGCCAATCGTGGCGAGATCGCCTGCCGGGTCATCAGGACGGCGAAGAAGATGGGCATCGCCACCGTCGCCGTCTATTCCGATGCCGACCGCGACGCCGAACACGTCAGGCAAGCCGACGAGGCCGTCCATATCGGCCCGCCGCCGGCCAACCAGTCCTACCTGATCGCCGAAAAGATCATCGAAGTCGCGAAGAAGACCGGCGCCGAGGCCGTGCACCCGGGCTACGGCTTCCTGTCGGAACGCGCCTCGTTCTGCGCGGCGCTGGAGAAGGAAGGCATCGTCTTCATCGGACCCAAGGTCAAGGCGATCGAGGCGATGGGTGACAAGATCACGTCGAAGAAGATTGCCGCCGAAGCCGGTGTCTCGACCGTGCCCGGTTACATGGGCCTGATTGACGACGCCGAGCACGCAGTCACCATCGCCACCGGGATCGGCTATCC
This sequence comes from Zhengella sp., assembly GCA_050304175.1. Taxonomy (GTDB): domain Bacteria; phylum Pseudomonadota; class Alphaproteobacteria; order Rhizobiales; family Rhizobiaceae; genus JAIOIW01. The sequence goes on from JBNLDE010000246.1 coordinate 2,183, forward strand.
GGTCATGATCAAGGCCTCGGCCGGCGGCGGCGGCAAGGGCATGCGCATCGCCTGGAACGACGACGAAGCGCGCGAGGGCTTCGACCGCTCCAAGTCGGAGGCCGCGTCCTCGTTCGGCGACGATCGCATCTTCATCGAAAAATTCATCGAGGAGCCGCGCCATATCGAGATCCAGGTGCTGGCCGACGGCCACGGCAACACGCTCTATCTCGGCGAGCGCGAATGCTCGGTGCAGCGCCGCAACCAGAAGGTCGTCGAGGAAGCGCCCTCCCCCTTCCTTGACGCCGCCACCCGCAAGGCGATGGGCGAGCAGTCGGTCGCGCTGGCGAAAGCCGTCGACTACCAGAGCGCCGGAACCGTCGAGTTCATCGTCGACAAGAACCGCAATTTTTACTTCCTCGAGATGAACACCCGCCTGCAGGTGGAACACCCGGTCACCGAGCTGATTACGGGCATCGACCTCGTGGAGCAGATGATCCGCGTCGCCGCCGGCGAGAAACTGGCGCTGAAGCAGGCGGACATCAGGCTCAATGGCTGGGCGGTGGAAAGCCGGCTTTACGCCGAGGACCCCTACCGCAACTTCCTGCCTTCGATCGGCCGGCTGAGCCGTTATCGGCCGCCGGAGGAAGGCCCTCTGGGCGAAGCCATTGTGCGCAACGACACCGGCGTCACCGAGGGCTCCGAGATCTCGATGTTCTACGACCCGATGATCGCCAAGCTGTGCACCTGGGCGCCCGACCGTATCCGCGCCGTCGACGCCATGGCCGACGCGCTCGACCGCTTCGTCGTCGACGGCATCGGCCACAACCTGCCCTTCCTCGCCGCGCTGATGCAGCATCCGCGCTGGCGCGAGGGCCGGCTGTCGACCGGCTTCATCGCCGAGGAATATCCCGACGGTTTCGCGCCGGTCGAGCCCGACGCGCAGACGCTTGACCGTTTCGCCATTGCCGCCGTCCTGTTCAGCCACATCCTCAACGAGCGCAACGCCAGGATCTCCGGCGTCCGCTTTTCTCAGGAGCGCCATCGCAGGTCCGAGGAAGAGGTCGTGCGCCTTGCCGGGCGCGAGGTGCGCGCCCATGTCACCGATGTGTCCGAGGACGGCTTTGCGGTTACCGCCGGCGGCGTCGACTACGGCACGGTGACGACCGACTGGGCGCCAGGCAGGACGCTTGCCCTGCTCACGGTCGGCGGCAGGACCCACGCCATCAAGGTCAACCCGGTGCCGGGCGGCTGGCGGTTGCGCCAGCGAGGTGTCGACGTCAAGGCGCAGGTGTTCTCGCCGCGCGTCGCCGAACTGGCCGCGATGATGCCCGATAAGGCGCCGCCCGACACCTCCAACCTGCTGCTGTGCCCAATGCCCGGCCTGATCGTCGCCATCCATGTCGAGGAAGGCGATGAGGTCCAGGAAGGCCAGATGCTGGCCATCGTCGAGGCGATGAAGATGGAAAACGTCCTGCGCGCCGAAAAGGCCGGCACCGTCGCCCGCATCCCCGTCAAGCCGGGCGACAGCCTCGCCGTCGACGAAGTGATCATGGAGTTCGTGAAGTGAATGACGTGAACCGCGACTGGCTCGACCTCGCCGAAAAGGAACTGAAGCGCGATCCGGCGACGCTGACCTGGCAGACGCCGGAAGGCATCGCCATCAAGCCGCTCTATACCGCCGCCGACCTGCCGGAGACCGCGAAAACCGAGCTACCGGGCGTCGCCCCGTTTACCCGCGGCGTCAAGGCGACCATGTATGCCGGCCGGCCCTGGACGATCCGCCAATATGCCGGCTTCTCGACGGCGGAGGAATCGAACGCCTTCTACCGGCGCAACCTGGCCGCCGGCCAGAAGGGCCTCTCGGTCGCCTTCGATCTGGCCACCCATCGCGGCTACGATTCCGACCATCCGCGCGTGGTTGGCGATGTCGGCAAGGCCGGCGTCGCGATCGATTCCGTCGAGGACATGAAGATCCTGTTCGACTCCATTCCGCTCGACGAGATGAGCGTGTCGATGACCATGAACGGGGCGGTGATCCCGGTCCTCGCCATGTTCATCGTCGCCGGCGAGGAACAGGGCGTCGACCGCAAGTTGCTGTCGGGCACGATCCAGAACGACATCCTCAAGGAGTTCATGGTCCGCAACACCTACATCTATCCGCCGGACGCCTCGATGCGGATCATCGCCGACATCATCGGCTACACGGCGACCGAGATGCCGAAGTTCAACTCCATCTCGATTTCCGGCTATCACATGCAGGAGGCGGGCGCGACGCTGGCCCAGGAACTGGCCTACACGCTGGCCGACGGCATGGAATATGTCCGCGCCGCCATGTCGAAGGGCCTCGACATCGACGCCTTCGCCGGCCGCCTCTCCTTCTTCTTCTGCATCGGCATGAACTTTTTCATGGAGGCAGCCAAGCTGCGCGCCGCGCGCCAGCTCTGGGCGCGCATCATGACAGACCTGGGCGCCAGGTCGGAACGCTCGAAGATGCTGCGCACCCATTGCCAGACGTCCGGCGTGTCGCTGACCGAGCAGGATCCCTACAACAATGTCGTGCGGACCGCCTTCGAGGCCATGGCCGCGGTGCTCGGCGGCACCCAGTCGCTGCACACCAATTCCTTCGACGAGGCGATCGCGCTGCCGACGGAGTTTTCCGCCCGCATCGCGCGTAACACCCAGCTCATCCTGCAGCACGAGACCGGCGTAAACAATGTCGTCGATCCGCTCGGCGGCTCCTACTATGTCGAGGCGCTGACCCGGGACCTCGCCGACGAGGCCTGGGCGATGATCCAGGAAGTGGAAAGCCTCGGCGGCATGACCAGGGCCGTCGAACAGGGCCTGCCGAAGATGCGCATCGAGGAAGCGGCCGCGAAACGCCAGGCGCGTATCGACCGCGGCGAGGATGTCGTCGTCGGCGTCAACAAGTTCCGCCTCGACGACGAACCGCCGGTGGATATCCTCCAGATCGACAATGCCAAGGTGCGCGCCGCGCAGATTGCCCGGCTCGAGCGCATCCGCGCCACCCGCGACCAGAAGGCCT
>JBNLDE010000247.1:0-15723 GCA_050304175.1 Zhengella sp.
ATTACTTGTTAGACGAGCGTGAAGAGACCGCCCGTCTTCCCACCTCCCCAAGCGAAACGGGGGTGAACTTTGACAATGGCCAGACGCGAAAGCGGGCGTGGCAACGGTGAAGGGAGCCCTGTTCTCTCCTTAAAAGCCAGCTCCAGTCATTCAAGCATTTGTTTTGACGCACCGGTCATGATTTGCCATGAATTGCGCATCCCGGAATGTGCAAGATTACAGCGGATTGTTGCATGAGCCTGCCGATACTCGTCATCATGGTCATTGCCGGTGTTTCGGCTGTCGGCCTGGCCGTGCATCTCAGCGGCGGCAGCCGCGATGCGGCGCTGACGGGCGAGGCGATGGCGAGAGCCCGCTACGCCGAGGATTTTCCCGACGACAGCGTCGAGGAAGTGGTCATGGCCGCCGACGGTGCGGGCGCGGTGCTCAAGATCGGCAACGGCTTGGTCGGCATCGTGCACAATTTCGGCGACCGCTTTGTCACCCGTAGGCTCGCGCCCGGCACGCCGGTGGAGACACGCGAAGACGGATCGGACGGCTTCGTGCTGCTGCCGCATGAATTCGCCTGGACGGAGGCGCGGTTCCGGTTCGGCGACGCGGATGCCTGCCGTCGGGCCCGATCGGCGGTCGATGCGTTGCATGGCAGGCTGGGAAGGACGGGCTGATGGAGAGCTACGATTTTCCGCAGGTGACGCAACTCGCGATCCCGTTCTTCATCGGCGCGATCCTGCTGGAGCTGTGGCTGGTGAAGACCAGGCGCGCCGCTGGCGAATTCGAGACCCGCGATACGCTGACCAGCCTGATGATGGGAGTGGGCAACGTTACAGCCGGCCTCGTGCTCGGCTTCATTTCGCTCGCCGTGCTGATGTGGGTCTGGCAATACCGGATTGTCGATCTCGGCGTACATTGGTGGGTGCTCATCGGCGCCTTTCTGGTCGATGATTTGCGCTATTACTGGTACCACCGGATCGCCCACCGTGTGCGTTGGGTCTGGGCCGAGCACATCAATCACCACTCCAGCCAGCACTACAACCTTTCGACTGCGCTCAGGCAAAGCTGGACAGGGCACCTGACCGGCATGGTGATCCTGCAGACGCCGCTGGTGCTGCTGGGCGTGCATCCGGCGGTCATCGCCTTCGTGTTCAGCTTCAACCTGATTTACCAGTTCTGGATCCACACCGAGACGATCGGCAAGATGTGGCCGTGGTTCGAACTTGTGTTCAACACGCCGTCGCACCACCGCGTCCATCACGCGACCAACCCGCGCTATCTCGACGCCAACTATGCGGGAACGCTGATCATCTGGGACCGGATGTTTGGCACCTTCGTGCCGGAACTGGAGGAAGACCGGCCGCGCTACGGTATCGTCAAGAACATCGGTACCTTCAATCCGCTCAAGGTTGCGTTCCACGAATGGATCGCGATGTTTGCCGATGCGTTTGCGACGCCCGGCCTGACCTTGCGCCAAAGGCTCGGCTACCTATTCATGCCGCCGGGCTGGAGTCATGACGGAACCCGCAAGGGCTCCGATGAGCTCAAGGCCGACTATGTGCGCCGCAATCCCGGCGAGGCCGGCAAACCGGGCCTGCCGGGTGCGATGGCAGACGGAGATGGCGCGGGGCTCGAACCCGCCGAATAAAGTCCGAACCGCGCTCTTGGGAAGACGGTTTCTGCAAACAGTACTCCGATCCAGTCTGCATTTCGCCCCGTGGTGTTTCCGAAACGGAAAGTAGCCGCTCGCGCCAAGGAGGATGGCGCGAAGCATCGGGAGTTTCGATATGCCGCAATTCTCACCGTTACAAGTCAGGTTACAGGGATTTGCGACCGTCAAATACAAAAAGACATGGGATAAGCAGAGGATAAGAAATATTCTTCTCCGCATCGGCATGAAAGACTGTATCCTTCTGTAAAGAATGGATGGAGGTAGCTGTCGTGAACCGATTTCTTCTGATTGTCCTGGCTTGTCTTGCCAGCACATACGCGCTGGCGGCCGAACAGGCGGGTGATACGCGCATCGCCGGCCAGGACGTGACCGTCGTCGTTCCGCCGGAGGAAACCGCCGACTGCGATCCCGAACAGGATGCCTGGCGGTGCGCGCCGCCCGCGATGTCCGGCGAACCGCGGATAATCGAGTGGGACGAGGAAGGCCGCAAGGCGATCCTGGAATTGCGACTGTCCAACTTCGAACATGCCCGGATCGAAGAGATCGACGCGCTGACGAACAGGCTGTTGGGCGTCGTCTGGGAAGCGGACTCGGATCCGTTTTCGCAGCCCGAACCGATTGAGGCAGGGATCGCGGTGTCGGCCGCCGCCGGGCGCGTTTACCGGCTGACCGTGCGCAATCCGCACAACGTAGCCGATCCGCTGGTCGACAACCTTCTTCTCCCGGGGATCGCGGACGGCATCGACTTGAATCTGGAGCGGCTGCCGGTCGGTTTCGGCATTGAAGTTCCGGACCTGGAGGTTTTGCCCTTTCCCGGGAATTTCCTGTGCGACATCTTCGCCGATCCGTGGGGCTGCAAGCAGCCGACCATACATGGCCTGGAAATCCCGGCCCGGGAACAGGGTTGGATCGACTCCAGGACCGAATACCCGATGGGTTATGTAATGAAACTTGGCGTGACGGTGGAGAACGCCGCCCGCGTAGTGGTGGAGTCGCTCAACGATCCGCTCTATTCGCCGCTGACGCTTCTGGTTCATCGGTTTCCGCTGGTTGTGGGACCGGGCGGTAATGGCGGCAGGAAGACGGTCGACTTCCAGATGCAGATCTACAAGCAACGGCACCGGATCCGCATTCGCGCCACGAATAAGCACGGCACCACGGTCAAGGACGAGATCATCCAGATCAACTCGAAGATGTCGCCAGCGATCTCCCGCGCCGGCTGGGTCGACCGCACCTACAATCCGGTGAGTGCCGAGGATTCGGACCAGGCCGTATATCTGGAACTCAACAGTCTGCGGTTCGCGGATTCGGCAAGGCTCAGCCTGTTATCCAGCAACTTCAGATGCGACGGGTCGTTTTTTCGCGATAACGGCAAGTCGGATTACCTTTTGGGCCTGAACCGGATGGCGATGCGCACCGGGACGACGGTCCGGGTGCCGGTCATCCTCAAGAACTGCCCGGGCAACACATACTCCGTCACCGTTCTTGTCAGCCCGGGTCAGGTCGAATGGTTTCCGGAATCCGAGAAGCAGCTATCGGGCCCGCTTAAGGTCTCCTCTCTGGTCAACCCGCAGCCGAGGATCATCGCCACCTCGCTGGAAGTTGACGGCAAGGATCCGGGACTGCCCCGGGGGAGCTATTTCGCCGGAGCCAGGCTGAAGCTTTTCGTCGAGGCGGTCGAAGCCGACGAACTGGTTGTCGAGTCGGCGACGAACCATCAGCTTGCCTATGCCGGCGGCCAGAGGAACAATCACGTCAAGGGCTATTTCCCGCTGGTCGCCGATTTCAGGCTGGGCAGCGGTTTCGACCTTGTCGCGCGGACGCCCAACAATCCGCGCTCCGACACAAGGCGGTTTCTGCCGAAAGTGCTGCGCCAGGCAAAGCTGACCGTTCCCGTCGTCTGGCAGAGCCAGGCTGCGCCGACCACAAGCGTCGCAAATATATCGTGCTCCGTGCACCCCAAGGGCACGCCGTTCACGGGCCGGTTCGACGGCACCAAAACGATCAAGGTGAACCGCAGGCAATCGGCCAGCGAGACGCTTGTTTTCGACCTCGAAGGGATTGCCGTCGATTCCCAGAAGCCATCGGACACGGTCAGCGTCAGTTGCAGCGCGGTGGGCGATATTCCCGGTCAGGGGCTGGGGTCAATGTCGCAGGATACGAAATATACCTTCGGCACCTGGCCCGTGGGTCCGGTTGCGATTACCGCCAAGCCGTACGAGTTGCGGATGCAGTAGGCGATGTGGGAGATGCCCGGCGCCCCGGCGTTCGGAGAGGAAACACGGCCTGCCGGCGTCTTCTGCTTGCGGCCATGCCGCGCGGGTACCCCGGCTCAGGCTTCCTTTTTCGGCAGATCCGCGAACTCGGCCTCCTGCTTGGCCATCTTGGCCTGGATCGCGGTCATCAGGTCTTCGGTGCGCAGCATGCCGGCATTCCAGGTCGCGATGTAGTCGAGGCCGTCGGCGACGGAGTGATCGCGGGCATAGGCGAGGTTGCGCTTGATGCCGGCAATTGCGAGCGGCGAGCGTTTCGCGATCGAGCCGGCCAGCTCGAAGGCGTTTTCCAGAAGCCGGTCCCGGTTGTCGACGACCTGCGAGACCAGGCCGAACGCCTTTGCCTCGGCCGCGTCGAACCGGCGGCCGGAGTAGGCGAGTTCGGCGGCGACGGCAGGGGCGATCAGTTTCGGCAGGCGTTGCAGCGTGCCGACATCGGCGGCCATGCCGATGTTGATTTCCTCGATCGCGAAATACGCGTCGGCGGAAGCCAGGCGGATGTCGCAGGCAGTGACGAGATCGATGCCGCCGCCGACGCAGGCGCCGTGAATGGCGGCGATGACCGGGAAACGGGCATGTTCGATCGCGTTGAACGACCCCTGCAGCTTGAGGATCAACTCGCGCATGGCAAAGGCGGCGCGGCCCGGCTCATTGTCGAACAGCCTTGCAATGCCGTTGAAGGCGGCGAGGTCCATGCCGGCGGTGAAGTGCTTGCCTTCGCCGGTCAGCACCGCACAGCGCACCGTTTCATCGCGCCCGAGTGTATCCAGGATGCGCGGCAGGTCGTTCCAGAAATCGGGCGCCATGGCGTTGGCCTTGTCGGGCCGGTTCATGGCGATATGCGCCACCGCGTCCATGCGTTCGACCGTGAAGAAGCTGCTTTCGATATCCGCCATGAGGCTCTCCGGTTTTCTCGCGGCACTATTCCCGAGCAGGCGAGGCATGCGCAAGGGTGTTTGCCAGGTGGGGAAGGCGATCGCGGGGAATGAGAACCGCCAGGTTGCGCGGCCGAAGACCGGCTCGCGGTTGGCAGCACTCTCGGGTATGGGCTGCCAAGTATTTGTAATCATTGGAAAAAGGGGAGGGTGTGAGCTTGACAGGCTGGGCGGTGCCATGGCGCAATGAAGCAGGTGATTCCGACAGGGAGATTTCCAATGCAGGTGAGCGAGGGTTTTCGGAGGCAATTGGAGGGCTACGGCTTGACCACGGCGCAGATCGTCTATCGCATGCCGGACCACTTGTCGGTGATGCAGGAATTCATCTGGCAGGAATATGATATCTTCCCGAAATTCCCGGTGCTGCAGAAATTCCTCGCATTCTGGGAAGAGAAAATCGAAGGTCCGCTGCATTCCGTGACGGTGGCCCATGCTCGGTTGATCAAACCCGCCGAAATCCGCAATGCCGACGACGAGTTCCACCTGAACTGAGTGCGGTCACGTCCGTAATCGCACGTGTGGTTTAGCCGCAGCGCTGATGCGCAATCAGCCCTCCGGGTCGGGGATTGTCGCGCCGATTTCCGGTTTGTTGTTCTGGATGATCGTGTTGACCGGACTTTTGCTCACGATGCGCCATGGGAATTTGGTCTCGGCATCGACCCAGTACTCTCCGTGCATCGGGGTTTTCGCATTGTAGAGAACGTAGTCGAGGGCGTAGTGATTTACGCGCTTCCCGTTGAGATCGACGTCGTATTCACATGTGATGTTGGTCGCATTTTCTGCCTGGCTGCGGAAGCCGTCCATGAATTCTCTCTGGGCTTCCGGCGATTGCTCGCTCATCAGTTTCCATGTCTTTCCGTTGTCGGGCGTTGTATAGAACTTGCGGTCAATCCATAAACTCGTCGGCGTGCCATCCGCGCTCATGGACATCCCGCGGTTGTCCGGCGTGGTCAACGCCATGCTTTCGATAGTCTTCTCGCCCATCACCGTCTGGATATTTTGCCGCATCGGAACCGGGTGTCGTACATCGATCATGGCTGCACGCGCTGCTGCCTCGCATTCGGATTGGTCGGCATGGGCAGGGAAGGCAAATACAGCGGCCAGCGCGACAACGCCTGCGAATTTCTCGGTATATGACATGCGTTAAAACTCCACTTTTCCTTCAGGGGATGCTTTTGCACATCAAATAAAAGGTCAAGTCCGTTGTTCACTCGGCAGCCTGTGCCTGTGCGGAATTCAACCACGTTTCGCAGTCGGCCAGCGCGCGCGCCGTGACCGCCTTCTTCTTGGCGATTGCCTTTTCCTTGCCCCGGAATCGGCGGCCTTCGGGTTTCTGGATCGCGTCCGGTTCGAGCGGCGGAAACAGGCCGAAATTGACGTTCATCGGCTGGAAGGAGCGTTTGCCCGGTTCCTCGTCGGTGACGATATGGCCGCCGGTGATATGGCCGAGCAGGGCGCCGAACGCGGTTGTGGCCGGCGGTAGCGACAGCGCATCGCCGAGGCGTTCGGCGGCGGCGAACCGTCCGGCGAGCAGCCCGATCGCGGCGGACTCGACATAGCCCTCGCATCCGGTGATCTGACCCGCAAAACGCAGGCCCGGGCGCGACTTCAGCTGTAACGACGGGTCGAGCAGGACGGGCGAGTTGATGTAGGTGTTGCGGTGCAGCCCGCCGAGCCGGGCAAAATCGGCGTTCTCCAGGCCGGGGATCGTCCGGAAGATGCGCACCTGCTCGGCGTATTTCAGTTTCGTCTGAAAACCAACCATGTTGTAGAGCGTGCCAAGCGCATTGTCCTGGCGCAGCTGGACAACGGCATAGGGCTTTTCGTCCGGCTTGTGGGCATTGGTCAGGCCCATCGGTTTCATCGGTCCGTGGCGCAGGGTTTCGGCGCCGCGCGCGGCCATGATCTCGATCGGCAGGCAGCCGTCGAAATAGGGCGTGCCTTCCCATTCGCGGAATTCGGTCTTGTCGCCGTCAACAAGCGCGGCGACGAACGCCTCATACTGATCCCGGTCCATCGGACAGTTGATGTAGTCCTTGCCGGTGCCGCCGGGACCGACCTTGTCATACCGCGACTGGAACCAGCAGACGTCCATGTCGATCGTGTCGAAATGAATGATCGGGGCGATGGCGTCGAAAAAGGCGAGGGACTTCTCTCCGGTTTCCGCGGCGATTGCTTCCGCGAGGGCAGGGGCGGTCAACGGACCGGTCGCGATGATCGCCTGGTCCCAATCGGCAGGCGGCAGGCCGCTGACTTCCTCGCGCACGATGGTGACCAGCGGGTGCGTTTCCAGCTTCGCAGTCACGGCGGCGGAAAATCCGTCGCGGTCGACGGCCAACGCGCCGCCGGCCGGTACCTGGTGGGCGTCGCCGCTTGCCATGATCAGCGAATTCGCCAACCGCATTTCCGCGTGGAGCAGGCCAACGGCATTCGCTTCGGCGTCGTCGGACCGGAACGAGTTGGAGCACACCAGTTCGGCGAGGTCTCCGGTCTTGTGGGCGTCGGTGCCGCGGACGCCGCGCATTTCGTGCAGGATGACCGGAACTCCGGCTTCCGCGATTTGCCAGGCCGCTTCGGACCCGGCCAGGCCGCCGCCAATGATGTGTACGGGTTTGATTGTCATGGCTGCCACATAGGGCCAAAGCCCGGCGGGATCAATCGATCTGTGTGCAAGCTGCAACAATGGCGGGAAAAGCAATCCAAATCCGGCCCGATTGCAGTGTGTGTGGTTGTGAATTGCATAACCTGTTTGTAGCGTCCCGCGTCATGTTTTCGAAGCCACGCACAATCGCTGCCCTGTCGTTCGCCGCCATCGGCCTTTCCGGCTGCCTGTCGGAATCGAGCAACTATGCAGCCTCCATGACCGCGCCGCCGAGCGAAACGGTCGTTGCATGCCATGGCTTTAACTGCCGCATGCGCACCAATGTCGCGTTCTCGGTCGAGGACGCGGCCAGGATCGCCTCCATCATGGAACCGGGGAAGGCCTCGCCGGAGGCCGAGCGCGCGGCTGTCTCAAAAGTGGTCCAGTTTTATGAAAACAAGGCCGCGGACGCGATCGGCGTGCGCGACAAGGGCAAGTCGGACATCACCGAATCCGGCCATCGCGGGCAAATGGACTGTATCGACGAATCGACCAACACGCGTTCCATGCTGGTCTATCTCGCGAGCCATCACCTGCTGCACCACCACAAGGTTCTGCGAAATGTGACCCGTGGCCTGATGGTAGACGGCCGCTATCCGCACTCGACGGCGATACTGCTGGATCCGGCCGGCATTAGGTGGGCGGTCGACAGTTGGTATGAGCCGGCCGGCGGCGCGCCGGACATCATGCCGCTCACAGCCTGGCTCAAGCGCGGCGTGATGGGCGCGCGCTGAGCCGGAATCCGGCCGCAGTCTCCAAAAATACAGGTCTCGAGCTGGTCGAACGTGGCGCGGGCGCTCCGCGCCCGGGCGCTGGCGGGCGACACAAAGAAAACACCCGCCGGGGAGGAGATCCGGCGGGTGTTTTATGTGCCGGTTCGCGAACGGGAGGAGGTCGTTGCAAACCTTTATCCGCCAGGAATCGGGAGGAGGAGGGGCTGGCGGAATTCGTTATGCGACTGTTAAAGCGCCTTACGGGCGACAGCCTGAATGTCGTAGCGGGAGATGCCGAGGTCGTTGAGTTCGTGCGTGGACAGGCGACTCAGCTCGTTGACCGTGTTGCGGTAGCGGCGCCAGTTACGGAAGTTATTGATAATACCCATTTTTCTTGCCTTTCGGAATTCTCGTCAAACCACTGTGGTCATTCCATCGACCGTTGATGCGCATATAGGCATTTGAACATGGTTTGTGCAGTGCAATTGTTGCATGGCAGCATAGCAATTTTGCCGGATCGGAATGGGCGTAAACCGTTGCGCAGCAAGCGGTAGGGGATGACGGGTCTGCGCCAGCCGGCACGCCGCTCGGGCCGTGGCGGGCGCGACGGATGTCCATCTGTGACTGCATGTCGTTTCCGCTGGAAGCGGCAATTTCACCCCGAGGCAGTACCGTTTTCGGGGAGCGCCAGGACAAAAGAAAACACCCGCCGGGGGAGGAGGTCCGGCGGGTGTTCTATAGCACGGTTCGCAATTGGGAGGAGGAGGATGCGAACCGTTATCCGTCAGGATCTGGGAGGAGGAGTGATCCTGGCGAAATCCTTTAATTCTTTGTTCAGACCGCTTTGCGCGCTACGAACGGAATGTCGCTGCGGGTGATGCCCAGGTCGCTAAGTTCACGCGTGGACAAGCGGCTCAGCTCATTGACCGTGTCACGGTAGCGCCGCCAGTTGCGGTAGTTGCGTACGATACCCATTTCTTCAGACCTTTCAGAAGTCTTGCTGGATTTGTGTGGCCGTTCCGTCGACCGTTGACGTGAATATAGGGGCGACGGTTCCTGGTTTGGAGTGCAATTGTTGCATAGCAGCAATGCATATTGTGCAATGCAAAATTAGAGAGCCCTTGTGGACGTTGCGTCAACCGGGGCAAGGATTTAGCCGGCCGGCGGGAGCGGTTCGCCATGATCGGCGATTTGTCAGACCCCGGAAAAACGAATCCGGAACCCTGGTCGAGGCGAAATAGGCCGATCGAAAAGCAAAAAAGGCCGGATTCGGGGGTATTTTTCCTTTGATCGTACAGGCCGCGATGATATAGAACCGGCGCTTCGGAGGGCAGTAACGCCTCACCGGGCGGGTGTGGCGGAACTGGTAGACGCACTGGATTTAGGTTCCAGCGCCGCGAGGCGTGGAGGTTCGAGTCCTCTCACCCGCACCAGCCGACCCAGGCACAAGAGATTCCGGGCGGGATCGCGGCGACGCCGTCGATTCAGCCGCTTTTCGCAGAAACAAAGGTTTGACGATGCAGGTTACCGAAACGCTCAACGAAGGGCTCAAGCGCGAAATCAAGGTCGTGGTACCCGCCGGCGACATGGAAGGTCGGCTGGTGGAGCGGCTGAACGACGCGAAGTCCAAGGTGCAGATCAAGGGTTTCCGGCCCGGCAAAGTGCCGCTCTCCCACCTGCGCAAGATTTACGGCAAGTCGCTGATGGCCGAGGTCGTCAACGACATCCTGTCCAACTCGACTCGCGAAGTCCTGGCCGAGCGCGGCGAAAAAGCCGCGATGCAGCCCGAAGTCGCGATGACAGAGGATGAGAAGGAAGCCGAGAAGATCCTCGAGGGCAAAGCCGATTTCGAGTTTTCGATTTCCTATCAAATCATTCCGGCGATCGATCTCAAGGACGCATCGTCCTTGTCGATCACGCGGCCGGTGGTCGAGATTTCCGATGAGGAAGTCGAGGAACAGGTTGCCCAGGTCGCCGAATCGGCGCGCAGCTACGAGACCAAGAAGGGCAAGGCGGCCGATGGCGACCGCGTGACCCTGGATTATCTCGGCAAGGTGGATGGCGAACCGTTCGAGGGCGGCGCCGACAACGACGCCAATCTGGTGATCGGCTCCAATCGGTTCATTCCGGGTTTCGAGGAGCAACTGGTCGGCGTCAAGGCAGGCGACGAGAAAACGATCAAGGTTACGTTCCCGGTCGACTATCCGGCCGAAAACCTGGCCGGCAAGGACGCGGAGTTTGACATCACGGTCAAGGAAGTCGCCTCGCCGGGCAAACTCGAGATCAACGATGAACTAGCCAAGCAGCTCGGGCTGGAGAGTGCCGACCGGCTGCGGCAGGTGGTTCGCGAACAGATCGAGAGCCAGTACGGCCAGGTGACCCGCCAGAAGGTCAAGCGTGAACTGCTCGGCAAGCTCGACGAGGCTTACAAGTTTGAAGCACCGTCCAATCTGGTCGAGGCCGAGTTCGAGAACATCTGGCGCCAGGTGCTCAAGGATTTGGAAGAGGCCGGACATTCGTTCGAAGACGAGGACACGACCGAGGACGATGCGCGGGCGGAATACCAGCGCCTGGCCGAGCGTCGCGTGCGTCTTGGCCTGGTTCTCTCGGAAATCGGTGAGAAGGCCAATGTCCAGATCACCGAGGAGGAGCTGCAGCGGGCGATTTACGAGCAGGTGCGCAAGTATCCGGGCCAGGAGCAGGCGATCTACGACTACCTGCGCTCCACGCCCGATGCGATCCAGTCGATCCGCGCCCCGCTGTTCGAGGAAAAGGTGGTCGACCATCTCATGACCGAGGCGAAGGTCACCGACAAGACGGTGACCAAGGAAGAACTGCTGGCCGACGACGAGCAGGAAGTCCCGGCCAAGGAAGCAAAAACCGGCAAGGCAAAGGCGGAGCCGAAGAAAAAGGCGGCGCCGAAGGCCGCCGCCGACAAGCCGGCCGCCAAGAAGGCCGCGCCGAAGAAGGCTCCGGCCAAAAAGGCCAAGGACGCCGAATAGGCAGCCGCAGCAATTGCGTTTGGAACGAAGGCCGCCGGGAAGGCGGCCTTCTTCATTTCATCGTCCGCCAGCGACCTGCCTTGGGAAAAACCATTGGCCGGGGCATTTTTCGGTGGCGGAATCAGCTGAGCCACGCTAACGGTTTTCTCCCATGGCGCGATATGTATTCATCACCGGCGGCGTGGTTTCCTCACTCGGCAAAGGCATAGCGGCAGCGGCCCTCGGCGCGTTGCTGCAGGCGCGCGGTTATCGCGTCCGGATCAGGAAACTCGACCCCTATCTCAATGTTGATCCGGGCACGATGTCGCCCTATCAGCACGGCGAGGTCTTCGTGACCGACGACGGGGCGGAAACCGATCTCGATCTCGGCCACTATGAACGGTTCACCGGCCGCTCTGCCAACAAGCAGGACAACATCACCACCGGGCGGATCTACAAGAACATAATCGACAAGGAACGTCACGGCGATTATCTTGGCGCGACAGTGCAGGTCATTCCGCACGTTACCAATGAAATCAAAGACTTCGTCCTCGAAGGCAATGATGACTATGACTTCGTCCTGTGTGAGATTGGCGGCACGGTGGGCGACATCGAGGCGATGCCGTTCCTGGAGGCAATCCGCCAGCTCGGCAACGATCTGCCGCGCGGACAGGCAGTCTATATTCATTTGACGCTGATGCCCTGGATCCCGGCGGCCGGCGAACTGAAAACCAAGCCAACGCAGCATTCGGTGAAGGAACTGCGCTCGATCGGTATCGCGCCCGATATCCTGCTGGTGCGCGCCGACCGCGACATTCCATCCGAGGAACGCCGCAAGCTTTCGCTATTCTGTAACGTCCGCGAATCGGCGGTCATCCAGGCGCTGGACGTGGCGAATATCTATGACGTGCCGAGCGCCTACCACGTGGAGGGGCTCGACAGCGAGGTTTTGGCCGCGTTTGGCATCGATCCGGCGCCCAAGCCGCGTATGGAGCGCTGGGAAGAGGTTTCGGAGCGCATTCACAACCCGGAAGGTGAGGTCACGATTGCCGTTGTCGGCAAGTACACCGGGTTGAAGGATGCCTACAAATCGTTGAACGAGGCGCTGGCCCATGGCGGGATGGCCAACCGGGTCCGCGTCAAACTCGAATGGATCGAGTCGGCGATCTTCGAGGAAGAGGATCCGGCGCCGTGGCTGGAAAAGGTCAACGGCATTCTCGTGCCCGGCGGCTTTGGCGAGCGTGGGGCGGAAGGCAAGATCCTGGCCGCCAAGTTCGCCCGCGAACGTAAGGTTCCCTATTTTGGCATCTGTTTCGGCATGCAGATGGCTTGCATCGAGGCGGCGCGCTCGCTCGCCGGCATCGAAAAGGCGACGTCGACCGAGTTCGGTCCGACGAAAGAGCCCGTGGTCGGCCTGATGACCGAATGGCTCAAGGGCAACATGCTGGAAAAGCGCCAGGCGGCCGGCGACCTTGGCGGCACCATGCGTTTGGGCGCCTACGATGCCGTGCTCAAGGCGGGTTCCAAGATCGCCGAAATTTACGGCACCACGGAAATCTCCGAGCGCCATCGCCACCGCTACGAGGTCAATATCGACTACAAGCAGCGGCTTGAGGATTGCGGATTGCAGTTCGCCGGAATGTCGCCTGACGGCGTGCTGCCGGAGACGATCGAATATGCGGACCATCCGTGGTTCATCGGCGTTCAGTACCATCCGGAGCTGAAATCGCGGCCGTTCGAACCGCATCCGCTGTTCGCCAGCTTCATCGAAGCAGCTGTAGAGCAAAGCCGGCTGGTCTGACCGGCCTTGGCCGCGGCAAGTCGCGCGGTTGCCCAACCAGTCGTTTTCGCCGATCCTGCGGTAATGCTGGGCGGACTGTTCCGACAACAGGACCAGGCCGCCGCCCCGGAGCGACGGGATGGCGATGTGATGAAATGGGCGATCCGCAGCTTGGCGGGCGCAGCAGGCCTTTTGGTCGTGGCGGTGCTGGCCGGCGTTGTCATCCAGGGACCGGTGACGACCTGGCGCGTGCTGAGATACGGCGACACCACCATCTACGATTACAAGCTCTACCCGTTCCGGCCGCTGGTCGCGAGCAAGGAGCCTTTCCCGCTGAGAGGGCAGCCGGTGGCGGAACCCGGCAAGGTCGACGTTCACGGGTTGGGCGAAGTCGATCTCGAGCGGTTTCTCGACGGCAGCGACACAATCGCCTTCCTGGCCATCCGGGGCGACGCGCTGGTGCTCGAACGCTATTTCCACGGCCACGGCGCGACTGGGATTTCGCAGGCGTTCTCGACCTCGAAGTCAGTCATCTCGATCTTGGTCGGCGTGGCCATCGATGACGGCTTGATCGGATCCGCCAACGACCCCGTGACCGCTTATGTGCCTGAACTTTCAGCTCGCGGCTTCGATGGCGTCCGTCTCGTCGATCTGCTGCAGATGAGATCGGGAATGGACTACGTCGAAAACGACAATCCCTATGGCATCCATGTGCGCTTCAATTTCACGCCGCATCTGGAAGACGAGATTCTGGCGCTGCGCCACAGCGGCGGACCACAGGACAGATTCATCTACAAGTCTGGCGACAATGCGCTGCTCGCCCTTGTCCTGAAACGCGCGCTCAAGCGCAGGACGATTACGCAATACACGCAGGAGCGGCTTTGGCAGCCGCTCGGGATGGAACATGACGGCCTGTGGTCGCTCGACCGGGAGAACGGTTTCGAACGGAGCTGGTGTTGCCTCAGCGCAACGGCGAGGGACTTGGCCAAGTTCGGGATGCTCTACCGCGACGGTGGCCTTTGGCGCGGCCGGCAAGTCGTTTCGAACTCCTGGATCGACGATTCAACGCGCAAGGGCGGTTACTCGCCCGAGGAATGGCGGCGCTCGGACGTAAGCCCCGGCCTGTGGAATTATGGCTACCAGTGGTGGTTGGCGGACCGGGAGCGCGGCGACTTCCTTTCGATCGGCAAAGACGGACAGTACATCTATGTCGACCCACAAAACGACATGGTCGTCGTCCGGCTCGGCGCCGGCCTCGGTACGTATCAGGGCCGGTCCTTGTCGGTCACCGACTGGATCGCGGTGTTTCAGGCAGTGGCGTTAAAACTGGCCTTGGACGGGCCTGCATCCGGCGATTGAAACGGTGGCGGTGGAACCCGGGCGACCGGTTTGATATTCTTATGGCCGAGTTGATCCGGGGCAGGAAAGGGCGGCGACATGCCGACACCGCTTGACCCCGTATTCGCTGATCCGGAAAACCGTCCGCCCGATGTGCTCACCGCCGCCATGCGCGAAGAGCTCGGCCGCTACTCGGCCTATCTCGACACGAGCATCCCGCCGAAGCGGAGCGTCGACCGCAACCTGCTGATCGCGACCTGGAATATCTGCCATTTCGCCTCGCTGACCAGGATGTGGTCGGTGCCGGCGGTCTTCGAAGGTTCGCCCAAGCGAGATTACCGCTGCCTGTGGGCGATCACCGATATCCTGTCGCGTTTCGACATCATAGCCGTCCAGGAAGTCGGCGGAGATCTCAGGGCGCTGAGATACGCGATGAAGATCCTCGGTCCGACCTGGAGCTTCGTGATGACCGACGTTGCCAAGGGAATGGCCGGCAACAATGAACGCATGGCCTTTGTCTTCGATACGAGCCGCGTTTCGCTTTCGGGGCTGGCCGGCGAGCTGGTCGTTCCCGACGAGGCGGCCGAATACGGGTTCGGTGAAGGCTCCTTCAAGCGCCAGTTTGCGCGCAGTCCCTATGCGGTCAGCTTCTGCACCGGCGCGGTGACGCTGATTCTTGTCACCGCCCATGTCGATTTCGGCGACGAGGACCTGGAGCGGCTGCCCGAGATCAGGGGGATCGCGCGGTGGATGCGCAACTGGGCGCGCGACGAGAACCGGTGGCATCACAATTTGATGGTGCTTGGCGACTTCAACCTCGACCGGTCCGACAACGCCCTGTTTCAGGCCTTTACGGGCACGGGCCTGGAGGTGCCCTACATCTTGCACAGCTTCCCGCGCACGATCTATGCCGATCCCGGAGAACCGGAGACCGGCAGCTATCACGACCAGATTGCGTGGTTCTCGAGCGACGACCGGGCCCTGATCGGCATGGAACTGGTCGGAGGCGGGTCGCTCGATATCTATGATCGCCTGCTGACCGACCTGGGTCTGAGCAAGCGCAGCTTTGCCGCGCGGATTTCCGACCACCACCCGCTTTGGGTCGAATTCCGGACCCGGTCGTGAGCGGGCCGAAGCAACTAGTGGCTTCCAAACACGGCGCGGTTGCGCTTACATGCGCGGGCGACTGACTGCTTGGCGAGGAATGGACAATGGATCTGATCGGAATCGGCATTCTCGTGGCTCTGGGGCTCTACGCGATTGTCACCTATAACGGCCTGGTCAGGGCCCGACAGATGGTTCGCGAAGCCTGGTCGGGCATCGATGTGCAACTGAAGCGACGCGCGGACCTGATCCCCAACCTCGTCAATGCCGTGAAGTGCTACGCAAAGCACTAGGC
>JBNLDE010000248.1:0-34727 GCA_050304175.1 Zhengella sp.
GGCCTCGTGGCGGAGTGGTTACGCAGAGGACTGCAAATCCTTGCACCCCGGTTCGATTCCGGGCGAGGCCTCCAACAAAACCGAGCACATGTTTTGCCGGGGCCGGCTTGCAAAGCCCTGAGCAACGGGGACGGGCCTGACGCAATGGATATCGATTTCGCCGCCAAACGCCGAAAGATGGTAGACGGCCAGCTGCGTACGACCGATGTGACGTCGCTGCCTTTGATCGAAGCGTTTCTGGAGGTGCCGCGCGAGGCCTTCGTTCCCGCCAGGTTGCGCGAAATCGCCTATGTCGACGAGGACGTGGCGATCGCGCCGGGGCGCTATCTGATGGAGCCGTCGCCGCTGGCCAAGCTGGTCCAGCTTGCCGGACTCAAGCCGGACGACGTGGTGCTCGATGTCGGATGCGGCACCGGATATTCCTCGGCCGTGATGTCACGGCTGGTCAGCTCGGTCATCGCGCTGGAGAGCGACGAGGAGATCGCCGGGACGGCGGCCGATACCCTTTCCGAACTGGGCTACGACAATATCGCCGTCGTGACCGGGCCTCTGCCCGGCGGCTATGCCGGCGAAGCACCCTATGACGCCATTGTTCTGGGCGGCGCCGTCGCCGAGGTGCCCCAGGCCCTGTTCGACCAGCTGAAGGAAGGCGGACGCCTGATTGCGGTCGAGGGAGTCGGCAATGCGGCGACAGCCATGCTTTACGTCAAGGAAAACGGCGTTGTCTCGGGGCGCCGCGCATTCAATTGCGCGGTGAAACCGCTTCCCGGTTTCGAGCGCGAAGAGGTTTTCGAGTTTTGAGGGATCTGCCTGTGGGGCGCGGGCGACACTTGTTTGAATGAATACGGCCCGGTGCCGGTGGAGTGTGAGAGTGCAAAAGCTACGACAGACTATCATCGCCCTGTTGGCAACTGCCCCGGTCGTCATCGTCGCGGCCCCAGCAAGCGCGGAAACCCTGCAATCGGCACTGGTCAAGGCGTACCACAACAATTCGAGCCTCAATTCGGCGCGGGCCGGCGTGCGGGTCACCGACGAATACGTCGCGATCGCCAAGTCCGGTTACCGGCCGCAGGTGAGCGGCACGCTGAGCGGCAGCTACACCTCGACGGTGCTGGGCGCCCGCATCACGACCGGCTCGTTCGGGATCACTCTGTCCCAGAACCTGTTCGACGGATTCCAGACCCGCAACAATGTGCGCGCGGCCGAGGCCAACGTCTTCGCGGCGCAGGAGAACCTGCGCAACACCGGGCAAAACGTGCTGTTTGACGCGGTCAGCGCCTACATGGATGTCATCCGCGACCGCCAGATCGCGGTGCTGCGGCAGCGCAACCTCGAGTTCCTGAACGAACAGGTGCGGGCCGCCCGGTCGCGCTTCGAAGTCGGGGAAGGGACGCGAACCGATGTCGCCCAGGCCGAGGCGAGCCGCTCGGCCGCGAGCGCGCAGCTTTCGGCCGCGCGCGCCCAGGCGGCCGCGAGCGAGGCGGTTTACCGTCAGGTCGTCGGCGACGCCCCGGGCAAGCTGAGGTCTGCGCCGCCGCTTTATCGCGTCATTCCCAAGAGCATTCAGCAGGCTTATGCGCGCGCCGAATCGAACCATCCGGCGATACGCGCCAACAAGTATCTGGTCGAGGCGGCCCGCTACACCGTCAAGTCTAAAGAAGGCCAGTTCCTGCCGCAGGTGGCGGCCACGGCTTCGGCTTCGCGCACTTACAACAGCCAGGTCGGCGGCCTGGCGCCATCCACGCGCACCTACAACACCGCCACGATCGGCGCCACGGTCACCGTGCCGATCTACAAGGGTGGCCTAGGCTCGGCGCAGGTTCGCCAGTCGAAAGAACAATTAGGCCAGGCTGCCATCAACGTCGACGTCGTTCGCGACCAGGTGCGGGCGAATATCGGGTCCGCCTGGAACCAGTTCCAGGCGTCGATCGAGTCGGTGCAGGCGACCAGGAAGCTGGTCGAAGCCGCCCGGCTGGCTCTGAACGGCGTGATCGAGGAGCGTAATGTCGGGCAGCGCACGACACTCGACGTTCTCAATGCCCAGGCCGACGTGATTACCGCGCAGGTCAATCTGGCCAATGCCGAACGCGATTCGGTCGTGGCAAGCTATGCCATCCTTTCGGCCACAGGCGACCTGAGCGTGACCAAGCTGAAGCTTGGTGTCGCGGAGTACAAGCCCGACGAGCACTACGAAGCCGTCAAGGACAAATGGTACGGCTTGCGCACGCCCGACGGTCGCTGACCGGCGACAGCCGGGAGTCTTGAGCCGTCGCGGGAGTACCGCCAAAACCCGGCTTCGAGCAAAGTTGTGTGAAAGATCAGGCCTTTCACGGCAGGGGATTCTTTTCGACTGCCAGCTTGTGTACCCTCTTTGAGTGATTCGCCTCATGCCCGGCATTGCTGAGCCGGGCGGCGAGCCACGCCAGGAAGTTCGAGCGGCGGACGAGGGACATGGGACAGGCCAACAGCGCACAACGCGAACCGTCTATGGAGGAAATTCTGGCCTCCATTCGCAAAATCATTGAAGAGACCGATCCGCCGGCGGCCGAAGAAGCCCCGGATCAGCCCGCCGAAACCGCGTCCGCCAGCCATGCTGTGGAAGCGCTGGTGCCGGCCGCCCAGACGGCATCTCCGGTCAGTGCCGAACTGGCAAGTCCGGCAGCCGGCACCGGGGCGGCAGATCAGGCAGACAACGTCGAGGCGGCGACTTCAAGCGTCCGCGACGAGACCGAGGTCTCGGCGTTCCGCGAAGCGATCCACGAGACCACGGACATGCCGCTGGAGATGATCGCGGCCGACACCGAAGACGCGGAACTGGAAAGCGAACCGGAGCCGAAACCGTTCTCGCTGGCCGACGTCCAGCGCCGCCTCGTACGCGAACGCGACAGCGGGGCCGCCGCGCCGGCCGCCGAAAGCATGGCGCCGCCGGCCGAAACGACTGCCATTCCCGAGCCCGCGGCCCCCGCACCGGACGCGGAACCCGCCGCACCGGGGGCGTTGGAAGAGGTCAAGCGGTCGGTGGAACCGGTACTTGCGCAGATCGCCGAACTGAGGGCAGAAAATTCTGGCCGGGATACCGATTTCGAGGCACCGGCCGCGCTCGCGGCGGGCGAAAAAGCAATGCCCGAGGCCAGCGAACCGGCCGCCAACCGTACGGCGATCATTTCCGCGGAGGCGGGCCGTCAGGTCGCCGGCGCCTTTGACGAACTCAAGGAGGCGTTCATGGCCTCCCGCAAGCGCTCGTTCGACGAGATGGCCGAAGAGATGATGCGGCCGATGCTTCAGGACTGGCTGGACAACAACCTGCCGCTTCTGGTCGAACGCCTCGTGCGCGAGGAGATAGAACGGATCGCGCGCGGCGGTTGACGAGCGTCAATGCTCCGTTTCGGTCCTGCTGTTTACGTTGACACAGTAGGAAAAACGGAGGAACCGACATGTTACGCGTCGCTACGATTGCGCTTGCCGCATTCACGATTCTCGCTGCCGGTCCGGCGGCGGCCATGAGCCTGAGTTTCAGTTGGGGGCCGACCAAGGCCTGCTTCGACAAGAAGTCTCCGCCCATGTCATTGTCCTCGGTGCCGGCCGGGACGAAGAAACTCAAATTCAAGATGGTGGATCTGAACGCGCCGAACTATCCGCATGGCGGTGGGACGGTGAACTGGTCCGGCAAGAAGAGCGGCAAGCTGTCCTATGGCGCTTTCCGTTATAACGGGCCATGCCCGCCAAGCCCGCATATCTACCAGTTCACGGTCAAGGCGCTCGATGCGTCGGGCAAGACCTTGGCCACGGCCAAGGCGAAGAAGCGCTTTCCTTGAGCATGGAAACCGGTCGGCCGGCGGGTTGAGGCAACCCGCCGGTTGACTTGACCCGGCGCTTCGGATTTACCACGCGCAGACAGTAATCCGGACATTGCGCGGACATTCCCATGCTTGAAAAAACATATGATGCCGCCGGCATCGAGCCCAAAATCGCCGAGCGCTGGGAGGCGGCAGACGCCTTTCGTGCCGGCGCCGGTGCCGACGAGGGCGCGGATCCCTATTGCATCGTCATTCCGCCGCCCAATGTCACCGGCTCCCTGCATATGGGCCATGCCCTCAACAACACGCTCCAGGACATCCTGATCCGCTTCGAGCGCATGCGCGGCAGGAACGTGTTGTGGCAGCCCGGCATGGACCATGCCGGCATAGCCACGCAGATGGTCGTCGAGCGCCAGTTGACGGAACGCCAGGAGCCCGGCCGCCGCGACATGGGCCGGGAGGCCTTTGTCGAACGCGTCTGGAAGTGGAAGGATGAGTCCGGCGGAACCATCGTCAACCAGTTGAAGCGCCTCGGCGCGTCATGCGACTGGTCGCGCGAACGCTTCACCATGGACGACGGCCTGTCGAAGGCGGTGATCGAGGTCTTCGTCTCGCTCTACAAGGAAGGGCTGATCTACAAGGACAAGCGGCTGGTCAACTGGGACCCGAAGCTGCTGACCGCGATTTCCGATCTCGAGGTCGAACAGGTCGAGATCAACGGCAACCTCTGGCACTTCCGCTATCCGCTCGCCGACGGACTGACCTACGAGCATCCCTTTGTCCTCGACGACGAGGGAAACAGGCGTGACTGGAAGCCGTCGGACGGCGAACCGGCCGGCTACGAGACGCGCGATTACCTGGTCGTCGCGACGACGCGCCCCGAGACGATGCTGGGCGACACCGGCGTCGCCGTCCATCCCGACGATCCGCGCTACAAGGCGCTGGTCGGCAAGCACGTAATCCTGCCGCTGGTCGGGCGGCGCATCCCGATTGTCGCCGACGACTATCCTGACCCGGAAGCAGGCACCGGCGCGGTGAAGATGACGCCGGCGCACGACTTCAATGATTTCGACGTCGGCAAGCGCCATCATCTGCCGGCGATCAACATCATGACCGTCGATGGCCATGTCACGCTCAAGGACAACGAGGATTTCCTCGCCGGCCTGGAACTGAAGGGCAAATTGCTCGAGGTCGTCGAGGAAATCGACGGCATGGAACGTTTCGCGGCGCGCAAGGAAATCGTCACCAAGATGGAAGAGGCCGATTGCCTCGAGCGCATCGAGCCGCATGTCCACATGGTCCCCCATGGCGACCGCGGCGGCGTGCCGATTGAACCGTTCCTGACCGACCAGTGGTATGTCGATGCGGCGACGCTCGCCAAACCGGCGATCGAGTCGGTCAGGGCCGGGCGGACGAAATTCGTCCCGAAGAACTGGGAGAAGACCTATTTCGACTGGATGGAAAACATCCAGCCCTGGTGCGTGTCCCGGCAATTGTGGTGGGGCCACCAGATACCGGCCTGGTACGGGCCGGACGGCCAGGTGTTCGTCGAGAAGGACGAGGAAACCGCGCTCGAGGCTGCGATCCAGCACTACATTGCCCATGAAGGCCCGTGGAAGGCCTGGGTCGAGGACAAGCTGGAGAACTTCAAGCCCGGCGAGATCCTCGAACGCGACGAGGATGTGCTCGACACCTGGTTTTCTTCCGCGCTGTGGCCGTTCTCCACGCTGGGCTGGCCGGACAAGTCGAAGGCCCTTGAGACCTGGTATCCGACCTCGGTGCTTGTCACGGGCTTCGACATCATCTTCTTCTGGGTCGCCCGGATGATGATGTTCGGACTGCACTTCATGGAGGAGGAGCCGTTCCACACCGTCTACGTGCATGCGCTGGTGCGCGACAAGGCCGGCGCCAAAATGTCGAAGTCGAAGGGCAACGTCATCGATCCGCTGGAACTGATCGACGAGTACGGCGCTGACGCGTTGCGCTTCACGCTGGCGATCATGGCGGCGCAGGGCAGGGACGTGAAGCTCGATCCGGCCCGCATCGCCGGCTATCGCAATTTCGGCACCAAGCTGTGGAACGCCACGCGCTTTGCCGAGATGAACGGCGTGGCGCGCGACGCGTCGTTCAAGCCCGAAGACGCCAAGCTGACCATCAACCGCTGGATCCTGACGGAATTGACGCGCGCCGCCCGCGAAGTGACCGAGGGCGTCGAGGCCTATAAGTTCAACGAGGCGGCGGGCAGCGCCTACCGTTTTGTCTGGAACCAGGTCTGCGACTGGTACCTGGAACTGCTGAAACCCGTGTTCAGCGGCGAGGACGAGGCCGCGAAGGCCGAGGCGCGGGCCTGTGCGGCCTTTGTGCTCGAGCAGACCTACAAGCTTCTCCACCCGTTCATGCCGTTCATGACCGAGGAATTGTGGGCGCACACGGCCGAGCGCGACGGCCTGATCTGCCACGCGCGCTGGCCCCGACCGGATTTTGCCGATGCGGGCGCCGCCGACGAGATCAACTGGCTGATCGACCTGATCGGCGGCATCCGTTCGGTGCGCGCCGAAATGAACGTGCCGGCCGGCGCCAAGGCGCCGCTGGTCATGGTCGGCGCAAGCGACCTGACCAGGGAGCGGCTCGAACGCCACGACGCGGCCATCGCCCGTCTGGCGCGCGTGGAAGGCGTCACCCATGCCGACCTCGCGCCGAAGGGGTCGGCCCAGATCGTTGCAGGCGAGGCGACGGCCTGCCTGCCGCTCGGCGACCTGATCGATATCGGCGCGGAGCGCGCGCGCCTCGAAAAGGCGCTGACCAAGGCGACCGACGAGGTGGCGAAGATTCAGAAGAAGCTCGGCAACGAGAAATTCGTCGCCAACGCCAAGCCCGAAGTGGTCGAGGCGGAACGCGAGAAGCTCGAAGAGGCCCAGGCCGCCAGCGCCAAACTGGAGAATGCCCTCGCGCGGGTGCGCGCAACCGGTTGATACCGGTTCTCGCGATGCCGCCTGGAGGTTTCCTTTCTTGTTCGCGTTGACTACGCTTGCCGCGGGCGTGTGTCCTGAGGGGAGGGTCGGATGCGGCTGTGGAAGAAGCTGGTCGTCGCTGCCGTAGTTGGGCTGGTGTCTGCGACGGCGGTGCGCGCGGGCGGGTTTGAACGCGGCGTAGCGGATATCTCGGTTCTATATGACGACCAGCTCGGCTCGGTTGCCGGATCGTTTACCTATGTGGCGCCGCAACGCAGCTTCACGACGATAACGCCGGTGGCGGGAGCGCCAGGTCCGCTGGTGCCCGCGGGCCCCGCCTTTTCGGGTGTGTACTCGCGAAGCTACACGGTGCCTTCCCTTTCGGCGAGGCTGGGCGATTCCACGCATGGCGCCTGCGCGGGAACTTATGTCACACCGTTCGGCGCCCATTCCGACTATTCGGGCTTTCTCGCCGGCTCCGCTCCCGACGGCACGATAAATCAGCAGTTCACGACCCGCGAATTCGGCCTGACCTGCGCCGCCCGCTTCATGGTTGGGCCGGGCAGGTTGCACCTGGTCGGCGGGGTCTTTCTTGAAACCTTCAAGTTCAGCCAGACCCAGCTCGTGGCGCCTTTGACTGTGGCGGGGACTTCCGCATCGGATTCCGGTGCATTCGGCTACCGGCTCGGACTTGCCTATGACATCCCCCAGTACGGGATGCTGGCGCAACTGCTCTACCGGTCCGGCGTGAACCACAGCGCGACCGGGTTCGTCACCGGCCTGGGCGCGGCGATCCCGATCGGGATCTCCGGGACGCTGCCGCAGTCCATCGCACTGAGCGTGCGGTCGGGTATCGCACCGGGCTGGCTCGCCTTCGGATCGGTCAAATGGACCGACTGGAGCGTTTTGCCGTCGATTGCGGTCATGGGACCGGTCGGTCCGCTACGCGTGTTCACGCTGAACTACCGCGACGGATGGACAGTCTCCGGCGGAGTGGCCCGTGTGTTCAGCAAGAACCTGATCGGAACGGCGGCTGTTGTATGGGATCGCGGCGTCGGGACGGGAGCCGATATCCAGACCGACACCTGGACACTGGGTCTTGGCGCCACCTATCGCCTCGCCAACGGCGGCGAAATCTCCGCCGGAGCGGCATTCAGCTATCTGACGGCCGGCGCGCAATCAGTCGCGCAAGGTGCGGCTTACAACGCCACGGCCGGGGGCGATTTCGCCTACACGCTGAGGCTCTCTGCCAAGGTTCCCTTCTAGGATCGGCCGGAATCGTCTCACCCGGGCCTCACGCCTCCGGCAACGTCTGGAGAAAGCCGAACGGCGGGTTGGGAGTGGAACCGGCGGGGTTGCTCGGAAGCGGCTTTGTTCCCGCAGGCGCTGTCGCGTCAAATCCTGCGCCGCCCTTGCATTATCGGTCTCATCGTCACACATAAGCCGTAACATTCCGGCTGCGCGCGCAAGAGGTTAGACTGCGACTCGTTCCAGCCGGCGAAAGGATCCGGAACCGCCCGATGACCTCCAGCCCGTGGCTTTGGCCTAGCTTCCTGTTGTTCGTTGCCATTGTGCTGGCCTTCGACCTTTTTGTCGTTCATCGCAAGGCGGCGGTCATGTCGACGCGCAATGCGTTGCTGACGCTGGCGAGTTACTTTTCGCTGGCAATGCTGTTCGCAACCGGCATCTTCGTGACCGCGGGGGCGGGCAGGGGGGCCGAATTCCTGACCGGTTACCTCGTCGAGCAGGCGCTTTCGCTCGACAACATCTTCGTCATCGCGCTGATCTTCTCCTATTTCGGCGTTCCGGCCGAAGCCCAGCACCGGGTCCTGTTCTACGGCATCGTCGGCGCGATCGCGATGCGCCTCGCGCTCATCGTTCCGGGCGTCCACCTGGTCGAGAATTTCAGGGTCATCGGTTATGCGCTTGGCCTGCTGCTGGTTTGGTCCGGTATCAAGATGCTGAACCACGACGCGGATTCCATCAACCCAGGCAAGAGCTGGATCGTCAAGCGGCTCAACCGCACCGGCCGTTGCACCCAGTCTTTCAGGGGCAACCGTTTCTTCGTCAGGGAAAACGGCGCGCGCTGGATGACGCCACTGTTCGTCGTGCTTGTCACGGTCGAAGTGACCGACCTGCTGTTCGCCGTCGATTCGATTCCCGCCGTGCTGGCGATATCGGACGACGCTTTCATCGTCTTCTCCTCCAATGTCTTTGCCATCCTCGGCTTGCGGGTGATGTTCTTTGTGCTCGCCGGCATGATGCGCGACTTCGAATATTTGCAAACGGGGCTGTCGCTGGTGCTCATGTTCATCGGCGCGAAGATGCTGCTTGCCGGCATATTCGAGATCCCGTCGGTCGTCGCGCTCGCCGTGACCGCCCTGATCATCGGCGGTTCGGTGCTCGCCTCGGTTGTCTCCGGGGCCGAAAAACCGCGCCGGCAGGACGGCTAAACGCCGGTTTTCGCCCGACGCGGGCGAATTGTGTCGATTCGGCAACAGTTTCGAAACATGATTTTGGCTACAAGGGCTGAGGCGCTTATTGCCGCTTTTGCGCCACAAAACCGGAGCACGGCAAGGGTGTGCTGTGCGCCGGACATTTTTGGCGGGCGGCCACCGGGGCGTCGAAGCGTAAAAAGGGTAAGCCGTTCGAAACGGCGATTGACAGTCAAATCACGATGGGCATTGCCGTAACAAATCCGATCTGCGCATGCGGGACCGCCGAGAAACTGCGGTGTGTCCTGATGGCCGCCATTTGCGCGTTTGCGATGCAGATGGGGTTTGCGCAGGCAGGCGATCACCGTTCGGTCGCGCCGGGAACCGATCCGTGGGCCGCGTTCCGGTTTGGCTATGACGCCTACAAGAGCGGAGACAAGCGGGAGGCCGTTGAGGCCTATCGCTACGCGGCCGAGAAAGGGCACGCCGGCGCACGCTGGAAACTGGCCCACATGTATGCCGATGGCGACGGGGTCAACCGCGACGACTACGAGGCCTTCAAGATTTTCCGGCACATCGTGCAACTGGGAACCGATCCCGGCAGCCCCGACGAGAACTACGTTTCCGATGCGCTCGTCGCGCTTGCCGGCTACATCCGGCGCGGCATACCGAAATCGCCGGTCCATGCCGATCCGCGCATGGCGCGCGACCTCTACATCCAGGCCGCATCGATCTACGGAAACTCCGAAGCCCAGTTCGAAGTCGGCAAGATGATGCTCGACGGCGAGGGCGGCGCCGCCAATGTCAAGCAGGCCGCGCGCTGGCTCGGCCTGGCGGCGCGCAAAGGGCACTACCGGGCGCAGGCCGTTCTGGGCAATCTGCTGTTCCAGAAGGGCAAGATCGTGCGCGGGCTGGCCATGCTGACCGCGGCGATGGAACGGGCAAACCCGATTGACCGCGAATGGATCCGCTCGATCCAGGAAGAGGCCTTCGGTCTTGCGGCGGAAAGCGATCGCAGGACAGCGATCGTGCTGGCCGAGGACATCCTTAAAAACGGCTATCACTGACCGTAGTCTGTCAGCGGCAGCCGGTCATCCCGACGATTTCAGATTATTGCACCCGACGCTTCGAAACCGGCGCTCGGACCGTCATCGACGCCTGCGCCAACGGCTTGCCGGTTTTCGCCTTGCCAAGCCAGCGCGCCGGCTCGCACATGGCGATCGGGTCGGCTATTGAGGCGACCTGAACATTGCCGGGTTCTGCTTCGTTACGGGAATAGGGGCAACTGTCGGCCAGCTTCTTCCAGGCCGTGTTGTTCAGCACCATCTCGCATCGTGCCAGGTAACTGAGCGAGCCGATTCGAATGCACACCACCGATTCCAGGTCGTAACTACTGCCATTGGCCCGGCACTGGCAGGTGCCGTCGCTGCCCGCATAAGCCAAGCCGACCGCGCCAACGGAGAGGACAAATGCAGCCGACAGGGTCAATATCAAACGCATGCAAAATCATATCATGCAACCGCCGATAATTCGAGCCCGTCCGGTTCAACGCGGCCGCGGAAGCGTTATTCGGCGTCACCGGTCTCCAGACGGATGACAACCGGGACGTGATCCGACGGCTTTTCCCAGGCCCGGACGTGTTTCTCGACCGTTGCGTCGACCAGCAGGTTCGCGGCCTCGGGCGAGAGCATCAGGTGATCGATGCGGATGCCGTTGTTCTTTTGCCAGGCGCCGGCCTGGTAGTCCCAGAACGTGTAGATCCCGGCCTCGTCCGACACCGCGCGCAGCGCATCGGTGAAGCCCAGGTTTTCGAGCCGGCGCAAGGCCGCCCTGCTTTCCGGCCGGAACAGCGCGTCGCCTTCCCAGGCCTTCACGTCATAGCAGTCTTTCGGCTCGGGGATGACGTTGTAATCGCCGGCCAGGACCAGCGGTTCTTCCAGTTCCAGCCGGGACGCGGCGAAGCGCTCCAGGCGGTCCATCCAGGCGAGCTTGTACGGGAACTTGTCGGAATCCACCGGATTGCCGTTCGGCAAATAGAGTGACACCACGCGCACCACGCCTGTCGGCGCCGGGAACACGCCCTCGATGAAGCGCGCCTGTTCGTCGCTGTCGTCGCCCGGGAGCCCGCGAATCACTTCGTCCGGCGTCGTGCGCGACAACAGGGCGACGCCGTTGAAACCTTTCTGCCCGTGGGTTTCCACGTGGTAGCCGAGCGCTTCGATTTCCAGCCGCGGAAAGGCGTCGTCCGCCGACTTGATCTCCTGCAGGCAGGCGATGTCTGGCTTCGATTCCTCAAGCCATGTCAGCAGGTTGTCGAGACGGGCCTTGATGCCGTTGATGTTCCAGGTGGCGATTTTCATGGATCGGAGACGACACTTTCAAGAAAAATTGGATAGTGATTCCACGATGTGTGGGGAAAGCTTCGAGCGGTCTGCCCACGATTGGGAATTCGTGCGCAAAAGACCACAGATGAGGGGTTCATTCAATGACCGACGCAGCCATCGACATGCGGGACCGGCTTCGCGATCCCGACTATCTTCCGCCCATGGCGCAATCCGTGCCGTTGGGCATCCAGCACGTTCTGGCCATGTTTGCCTCCAATGTTACGCCAGCCATCATTGTTGCCGGCGCGGCCGGGTTCGGTTTCGGGTCGAACTCGCCCGATTTTCCGAACATGATCTACATGATCCAGATGTCGATGCTGTTCGCCGGCATCGCGACACTGTTTCAAACCGTCGGCTTCGGGCCGGTTGGTGCCCGCCTGCCGATTGTCCAGGGAACGTCTTTCGCATTTCTTCCGGTCATGATCCCGGCGGTCGCCGGCGGCGGCGTCGCGGGGATGGCGGGGCTGATGACCGGGGTGGTTATCGGCGGCATGTTCCATTTTTGCCTGGGGTTCATCATCAGACGGATCCGGTTTGCACTGCCGCCGCTGGTCACCGGGCTGATCGTGCTGATGATCGGCCTGGCGCTGGTCAGGGTCGGCGTCCAGTACGCTGCCGGCGGCGTGCCTTTGATCGGCAAGCCGGCCTATGGATCGCTGGCGATGTGGGGGCCGGCCCTCGTGGTCATCCTGGTCACGCTCGCGCTGAAATTCTTCACCAGGGGCTTCATGTCGGTTGCCGCGGTGCTGGTCGGATTGCTGGCGGGCTATGTTGTTGCGCTTGTGATGGGGCAGGTGAATTTCGGCAACGTCTCCAGCGCTGCCGCCTTCGCGCTGCCGGTTCCGTTCAAATGGGGTTTGTCGTTCGATGGCGCGATCATCATCGGCATGTGCTTCATGGCCATCGTTTCGGCGATCGAGACGGTTGGTGATACCTCGGGCATTACCAAGGGCGGTGCGGGCCGCGAGGCGACCGACAAGGAAATCGCCGGAGCGACATTCGCCGATGGTCTCGGAACCGCAGTCGCGGGCGTGTTCGGCGGCCTGCCGAACACCTCGTTCAGCCAGAATGTCGGCCTGATCTCCATGACCGGCGTCATGAGCCGCCACGTGGTGACTATCGGTGCGCTGTTCCTGATCGCCTGCGGGCTTATCCCGAAGGTCGGCGCCATCGTCGCAACCGTTCCTATCCACGTCCTTGGCGGGGGCGTGATCGTCATGTTTGGCATGGTCGCCGCCGCCGGCGTCAACATGCTCTCTGACGTCAAGTGGAACCGCCGCAACATGGTGATTTTCGCCGTGGCGTTGTCGATCGGACTCGGGCTGCAGCTTGAGCCCGGCGCCCTCCAGCACCTGAACCGGACGGTACAGATTCTGCTGACTTCGGGCCTTCTGCCCGCGGCCACGATCGCTGTTGTGCTTAACCTGTTGCTGCCGGAAGATCTCGATGCCGACGGTGAGCATGAGACGCAGATCAGTGGCTTGAAGGGCGCGGCCGACTGATCGGCGATTGGTTTTCAAAAAAGGCCCGGATTCGACCCGGGCCTTTTCGTTTTCTCCGGTTCTGCGCAGTGGTCAGATCGAAAAACTGGTGCCGCAGCCGCAACTGGCCACCGCGTTCGGATTGTTGATCTTGAATGCCTGGCCCATCAGGTCGTCGACGAAATCGATCTCCGACCCGCCCATATAGACAAGCGAAATCTCGTCGATCAGCACCGTCGCGCCGTCGCGCGTGAAGACCTTGTCGTCGTCGGCCTGGGTGTCGGTCAGCTCGAACTTGTAGGAAAACCCGGAACAACCGCCGCCTTCGACCGCGATGCGCAGGGCAATCTTGCCCGGTTCGGAAGCGAGCACCTTGATGATCCGCTTGGCCGCCGGTTCCGATATTGTTACGCCCTTCGTGGCGGTCGCCGCGTCCTGGCTCATTGGTTTTCACCTTGCAATCGCATTTGTCCCATAGGTATGAAGCGGCAGGCCGTCCGTCAACTGTTGCGGCGCAGCCCATCGCTCCTCCTTTTCCACGACCCAGGGCGGCGAAAGCATGGATCTCGGCGATATCGGCTTCGGATACCGGCCACGCGCGGCCTATGCCTGCGATCCGGCGCAGTCGCGCGGCCGCTTCTATCGCGAGGCGGAAAGCCGCACCCGCACGGCGTTTCAGCGCGACCGCGACCGGATCATCCATTCCACTGCCTTCAGGCGGCTGAAGCACAAGACGCAGGTCTTTGTCGCCCATGAGGGCGACCATTTCCGCACCCGGCTCACCCATACGATCGAGGTGGCCCAGATCGCCCGCGCCATCGCCCGCGCGCTCCGGGTCGACGAGGATCTCGCCGAAGCCGTGGCGCTGGTCCATGACTTCGGCCACACGCCATTCGGCCACACCGGCGAGGACGCGCTCGACGACAAGATGGCGGCCTATGGCGGATTCGACCACAACGCCCAGTCGCTCAGGGTCGTGACAAGGCTGGAACGCCATTACGCCGAGTTTGACGGGCTGAACCTGACCTGGGAAACGCTGGAGGGCCTGGTCAAGCACAATGGCCCGTTGCAGGTCGCCGGCGGCGAACCCGCGCCGCAACCGATCCTCGACTTCGACCAGATGTTTCCGCTCGAACTGTCGACCCATGCCGGCGCCGAGGCCCAGGCCGCCGCGATCGCCGACGACATTGCCTACAACACGCATGACATCGACGACGGCGTCCGCGCCGGCCTGTTCGGCCTTGAGGAACTGGAAGCGGCGGTTCCGTTCGCCGCCGAGACCCTCAAGGCGGTCCGGGCCCGCTATCCCGGTCTCGATTCCGTGCGCACCGGCTACGAGTTTCAGCGCCGCCAGATCACGGCCATGGTCGAGGACGTCATTGCCACCGCGCAGGCGGCGCTGACGCGGATCAGGCCGGCGAGCGCCGACGAGTTGCGCAAATGCGGCGAGACGATTGTCAGGTTTTCGCCCGCCATGCGCGAAACGGACAAGGCGCTCAAGACCTTCCTGTTCACGCGGATGTACCGGGCCCCCCGCGTCGTTGAGGTCCGAAAGCAGGCCGACCGGATCGTGCGCGAGCTGTTCGACGCCTACATGGCCGAGCCGCGCGTTATGCCGGAAGGCTGGCGCGAGGGCCTCGACGATGCCGCCGACAAGGTCAAGGCGCGCCACGTCGCCGATTTCCTCGCCGGCATGACCGACAACTACGCCGTGGCGGAATATACGCGGCTGTTTGACCGCACGCCGCATTTGGGCTAGGCGCATGCCGGCCTTCATCGTCGCCTGATTTCGCGGCGCGCCCTAGCAACCGGACCTCGACCATGAACATTTTCGCCGACTTCACAGCGCGAATTCTGAAAATCGTTGAAACGCTTGATCTGAAAACGAAAGATGGGGACGCACCCGACCTGTCGCGGGTGGCGGTCGAGGCGCCGCGCGATCCCAGTCACGGCGATGTCGCGTGCAACGCCGCGATGGTGCTGGCCAAGCAGGTCGGGCAGAATCCGCGTCAGCTCGCCGGGCAGATCGCGGACGGGCTCAGCGCGGACCCCGACGTCGCGTCGGCGGAGATCGCCGGACCGGGCTTCATCAACCTGCGCCTCGCGGACGCGTTCTGGCAGGCGCATCTGGCCGGCATTCTCGACGCCGGAACCGATTACGGCCGCTCGACGGTCGGGGAAGGCCGCAAGGTCAATGTCGAATATGTCTCGGCCAACCCGACGGGGCCGATGCATGTCGGCCATTGCCGTGGCGCCGTGGTGGGAGATGCGCTGGCAAACCTGCTGGAGTTCGCGGGATACGACGTTGCCAAGGAATATTACATCAACGACGCCGGAGTGCAGATCGACGTCCTGGCGCAGTCGGTGCTGCTGCGCTACCGCGAAGCGCTTGGCGAGCATATCGGCGACATTCCGACCGGGCTCTATCCCGGCGATTATCTGGTTCCGGTCGGTGAGGCTTTGGCGCGCGCGCACGGCCCCGACCTGCTGGAGATGGATGCCGGCGAGGCACTGGCGATCGTGCGCGACAAGTCGATCGACATGATGATGGACATGATCCGCGACGACCTCGCCGCGCTCAATGTCGAGCACGAGGTGTTCTTCTCGGAACGCACGCTGCACGCCCATGACGGAGGCAAGTCGCCGATCGAGCAGACGCTGGACGACATGCGCGCCAAGGGTTTCGTCTACGAGGGCCGGCTGCCGCCGCCCAAGGGCGAAAAGCCGGACGACTGGGAAGACCGCGAACAGACGTTGTTCCGCTCGACCCAGGTCGGCGACGACGTCGACCGTCCGCTGGTCAAGTCGGACGGCTCGTTCACCTATTTCGCCGCCGATGTCGCCTACATGAAGGACAAGTATGAGCGCGGCTTCGACAAATTGGTGTTCGTGCTCGGGGCCGACCATGGCGGTTACGTAAAACGCATGGAGGCGCTGGCGCGGGCGATCTCGGGCGGGAAGCTCGAACTGTCGATCCTGCTGACCCAGCTCGTGCGGCTGTACCGGGGCGGCGAGCCGGTCAAGATGTCCAAGCGGGCCGGCGAGTTCATCACCTTGCGCGAGGTCGTCGAAGAGGTCGGGCGCGACCCGGTGCGTTTCATGATGCTCTATCGCAAGCCCGACGCACCGCTGGACTTCGATTTCGCCAAGGTCACCGAGCAGTCGAAGGACAATCCGGTGTTCTACGTGCAGTACGCCTCGGCGCGCTGCCACTCGGTGTTTCGCCAGGCGGTCGAGCAGTTCGGATCCGAGATCGCCGAGCGCGGCGGGCTCGGGGAAAACGTCGGGATGCTGACCGAAGAAGGCGAGATCGCGCTCATCCGCAAACTCGCCGAATATCCGCGGCTGATCGAGGCGGCGGCGGGCGCGCAGGAGCCGCATCGGCTCGCGTTCTACCTCCACGACCTGGCAAGCGCGCTGCACGCCCACTGGAACAAAGGTACGGACAATTCGGACTTACGCTTTGTTAAGCATAACAACCCAGAATTGACCCGTGCCAGACTGGGGCTGGTGCAGGCCGTATCGGACGTGCTGACGTCCGGTCTCGGAATAATCGGAGCCGATGCGCCGCAGGAAATGCGCTGAATACACGCTCCGGACCTGTCACCTTTTGCCCACAATGCGCTGGTAACGGCCAAAGTGACCAAAGGCATACCCGCCCGAGGCATAAGTTGTACGGGACTAAGCATGGCGGAAAGCAACCAGTACCGGCCCGAGCGGATCGACCATCTCGATGAAGACGATCCGATGTTGGAGCTTGCCCGGATCATGACCCCGCAATCGGCTGCGACCGGTAGTGCGCAGCCCGTGGACGATGAGTTCGGTATCGACCTGGAAAAGGAACTGCTCGGCGATTTCGGCGGCGCGGCCGCTGAAGTAAGCGCGCCTGCAAGCGATGCGGCGGAACCGGATCTGCCCGAAGCGGACGAAATCATGGACGAGGCCGGTTTCGAGCCGGCGGCCGACTTGCCCGATGACGGGTTTGACACCCCGTACGAGGCGCCTGCGTCTTTCGAGGAAGAACCCGTGCGTGCCGAGCCGGCCGCAGGCGAATTCGAATCCGCTTCACTTCAGGGCCGTCAGGCGACGGGAGACCCGTTGCTCGACGAGATGTTCAGCATCGACATCGGCGGACAGTCCACGAACGAAGCGGACGAGACGAGCCCGGATTTAGGCGACTACGAGGCCGCGGGCGCCGTGGAAACGGCCACCTACGATGCGATCGAGGAAGACGAGGAATTCCTGGCTGCCGATCTCGCCGCGCTCGAGGCGGCCTTTTCCGAGGATGTGGCCGGCAACGCCGATACCGTCGACACTGTCGATACCGCCGACGAGCCTGCGGAGACCTATGCGACGACGGACTGGGACCGGCAAGCCGATCCCGTGGCGGCGGAAGGCGAAGGCGATCCACTCGACATGATGGCGTTCAATGACCTGAAGGCCTCGCTGGCGGAGCTTGACCAAGCTCCGGAATACGAGGCCGGCGAACAATCCGGCGATGAGGCGGTTATTCGCGATGGCGACGTCTATGGTCAGGACAACCCGCCGATTTCGGGGGAGGCCGGACACTGGGACGGCCCGGAATCCGCGTCCGATATCGACGCCGACATCGCCCGGACCCTGGATTTCACGTCCGACCCCGATTTTGGCGCGCCGCAACCGGCGCGCGATGACTGGGCGGAAACGTATGACGAGACGCCGCCCGCCTCGGAGCCGCAGGCATTTGCCGGCCACCGGCCGGAATTCGAAGACGGCGCATTTGTCCACGCCGAAGAGGAATCCGGCGATGACGCGGCCGATACGGACGGAATTGCCGATTTCGACGAGGAATCCTTTTTGGAACAGGATTTCCTCGACGAGGAATTGCTCGCCGATCTGAACCTGGAAGATGCGGCCCTGCCGGAAGACGAAGAAGTCGCACCGGCGCGCCACACGGCATTCGGCGCCCCGTCGGACAGCAATTTCGATGCTCCGTCCGAAAGTGGTTTCGATGCGCCGGCCGATCTGGATCCGGCGGTTTACGAGGCGGCCTTTCCCGAAGACGAGAGCGCAGCGGCCAGCCACAACGACACCGAGCAGGTCCACGCGATCGAGGATACCTTCGACGTCGATGCCGAGATTGCGGACACGTTCTATGCGGACGACGATGCCGGGATTTCGGCCGCGTCAAATGCGGCATCTGAAATTCCCGAGATCGAGACGACCGATCTCGACGCCGGATTCGTTCCGATCACCGACGAGCTGGACATACCCGATCTGGCGCCCGGTTATGCGCGCGACGAGAGCGAGCGAGCGGCTTTTCACGACGACGGCTATGGCGACCAGCCTGATTGGGGAGCCGCCGAGCCTGAGCCGGCGGAGATGCCCGTTGAAACGGAGGGCGACAGCAGTTTCGAATCCTATTTCGCGGAAGAATTCTCGCAACTGGGCTTCGACGTCGACGAAGCGGGACAGGGCGAGGGCGCGGAAGAGGCGGCTTTCGCCGCCGTTGCGCGCGCCACGCGCGATATCGGCGGAATCCATCACGAGGCAGGCGAGGAACCGGACGCGGAACTGCCGGCCATCGAGGAAGGCATGTCGGGGGCGAAGCGCGAACGCAACCGCAACGGCCTGGTGATCGCCGGTGCAGTGGCCGGGATCGCAATCCTGGGCGCCATTGGAGCCTTTGCACTCAGTGGCGGCGGCAGCGACAGCGACGGCGAACCGGCTGTCGTGCGCGCCGATCCCGATCCGGTGAAGGTCAAACCAAAGGATCAGGGCGGGACCGACGTGCGCAACGCGGACCGGAAGGTCTACGAGCAGGTTGCCGGCACGCAGTCGAAACCGGCGCCGGATCAGAAGGAACTCGTGACCACCGGCGAAGAGCCCATGGATATTGCCGCGGCGCCCGCTACGGGGGCGGCGGGCAATGACGGGGCAATGCCGCTGGCAGACACCATGCCGAAATCCGAAGATCGGATCGATCCGGCGATGGCGGACACGCAGACCCAGCCCGATGACGAGATCATTGCGGTTGCGCCGCGCAAGGTGAAGACCTTTGTCGTTCAGCCCGACGGCACGCTGGTTCAGCGCGAAGCGCCTGCGCCGGCTGCGGCCGAAACACCGGTCGAAACGGCGGCTACGGACGCCGCGAAAGAGGAAACCATTCCCTTGCCGGCCGCGCGCCCCGAGACCGATACCGCGATGGCGGATACGATGGCGGAGGAAAGCCCGGCCGCGGAAGCCGCGCCGGTGAAAACGGCGCCTGCGCCGGAACCGGTCAAGGAAGCGGCCGTCGCGACCGAACCGGTCATGAAACCCAAGCCGGTCAAGACGACGACGATCAAGGCGCCGGCGAAATCGGCCGTGCCGGACAGCGCGCCGATCATCGCGTCGCGCTCGGCCAACCAGCCGGTCAACATTGTCGGACGCACGAAAACGGCGAACACGCAGGCCGAAACCGAGACCGCATCCGCGGAAGCCGCGGCGGGCACGGCCAATACCTCTCCTGCCTGGGTCCAGATCTCGTCGCACACTGCGCGCGATCTCGCCCAGGTCTCCTATCGCAACGACCTCAGGCGCTACGGAAACCTGATATCCGGACGCGGCGTGAACATCGTAGCGGCGGAGGTGCGCGGGGCCACCTGGTACAGGGTCAATATACCGGCCCAGAGCTGGAGCGATGCCACCAGGCTCTGCCAGAAAATCAAGGCGGCCGGCGGCGACTGCCTGCCCAAGCGCTGACACGGCGCCATGGACTTGTGAAGCGGGCCACCCGGCGGGTGGCCTGTTTTCGTTTGCGGGCCGCGGCGCGGGGGCGGGAATGCGAGGATTCAAAGACGCGGCAAAAAGCTCTAAACTAGCGATATGAGCGAATCAAAAGCGATGATCCTGGGGGCTTCGGGCACCCGACTGACCGAAGACGAGCGCGCCTTCTTTCGCGCCGAGCGGCCTTGGGGGTTTATACTGTTCGCCCGCAACGTCGCCGACGGACCGCAGTTGCGCGCCCTCGTCGAGGACATGCGGTCGTGCACAGGGCGCGGCGACGCCCCGGTGTTCATCGATCAGGAGGGCGGACGTGTCCAGCGGCTTCGCCCGCCGCTGGCGCCGGACTATCCGCCGGGCGCGGCGCTGGGGTCGCTCTACAGGAGCGATAGGGACGCAGGCTTGCGCGCCGCCTGGTTGATGTCGCGCCTGCATGCGTTCGATCTGTCGCGCTATGCCATCACAGCCGACTGCCTGCCGGTGCTCGACGTGCCCGTGGAGGGCGCCCACGACGTGATCGGTGACCGGGCCTATGGCAAGGATCCCGAGACCGTCGCAGCCATGGGACGGGCCGCGGCAGACGGGCTGACCGCCGGCGGTGTCCTGCCGGTCATCAAGCACATCCCCGGTCACGGGCGCGCCCGTTCCGACAGCCACAAGGAACTGCCGGTCGTCGATGCCACGCTCGAATCCCTGCGCGCGCATGATTTCCCGCCCTTCAGGGCGCTCAACGATATCGCGATGGCGATGACGGCGCATGTCGTCTATACGGCGCTCGATGGCGACAATCCGGCCACCACATCGCCGCGCGTGATCGGCGAGACCATCCGGGGCGAACTCGGCTATGACGGCCTTCTGATGAGCGACGATGTCTCGATGAAGGCACTTTCTGGGGATTTCGCATCGAAG
Organism: Zhengella sp.; assembly: GCA_050304175.1. Taxonomy (GTDB): domain Bacteria; phylum Pseudomonadota; class Alphaproteobacteria; order Rhizobiales; family Rhizobiaceae; genus JAIOIW01. Next base: position 20,702 of record JBNLDE010000248.1, read on the forward strand.
ACCAAAGCAATCTTTGCTGCGGGGTGCGATGTCGTGCTTCATTGCAACGGCCTGATGGACGAGATGACGGCCGTGGCGGAACAAACACCGGCACTGGCCGGAGACGCGGCCCGGCGGGCGAAACGGGCCCTGGCGGGGCTCGGCCACGATGATGGTGCCAACGAGGACGAATTGCGGGCGGAATTTGCGGCCTATTTCGAGGCTGTCGCCTGAGCGGCGAGGGTGATGACAGCGACGGGAACCAGCAAGGCGGGCACGCCCGCACCGATGGAAAAGATCTGGGACGGGACGCAGAACTTGCGGCCCGACGGCCCGGAGCTTCTCATCGATATCGACGGCTTCGAGGGGCCGCTCGACCTGTTGCTCCACCTTGCGCGAACCCAGAAAGTCGACCTGACCCGGATATCCGTGCTGGCGCTCGCCGAGCAGTACATCGCCTTCGTCGACAAGATCCGCAGCCTGAAGCTGGAAATCGCGGCCGATTACCTGGTTATGGCGGCATGGCTCGCCTACCTGAAGTCGAAACTGCTGATCCCCAAGCCGGCCGGCGACGACGAACAGTCGGGCGAGGAGATGGCGGCGATCCTGCAATTCCGGCTCAAGCGGCTGGAGGCCATGCGGGACATGGCGTCGCGCCTCATCAACCGCAACCGGCTGGGACGCGACGTGTTTGCGCGCGGCATGCCAGAGGCGGTGATCGTCGACACCCGCAGCGAATATTCCGCCTCGCTCTACGACCTGCTGACCGCCTATGCCGGGCAACGCCAGCGGCGGGCGATCACCGAGGTCCGCATTGCCCGGCGCGCCGTTTGGTCGCTGAAGGATGCGCGCTCAATTCTCAGCCGGCTAATCGGCGAGATCCGCGACTGGACGGCGCTCGACAGTTTCCTGATCGACTATCTGGTCCGGCCCGACGAACGCGCCACCGTCCTGGCCAGCAGCTTCGCGGCCACGCTCGAGATGGTGCGCGAGGGACATCTGGACATGCGCCAGGAACGTCCGTTCGCGCCCCTGTACCTGAGAATGCGGTCCGGCGGCCGCGAAACCCCTTCCAGCGAGGCTCCCCATGGATGACGGCGGACAGACATCGGTGGTCCATTCCGATGAAGATCATGTCGCGAACCAGGATTTCCCGGTCGCGGAGGAGAACCCGGCCGCGCGCCTGCAACTGATGGAAGGCATGCGCATGGCGGAGGCACTGGTGTTTGCCTCGGCCGATCCGGTCTCCGAGAAGCTGCTCGCCGAGCGGTTGCCGGACGGTCTCGACATCCGCGCGGCGATGACCGAACTTGCATCCAGCTACGAGAACCGCGGCGTCAATCTGGTGCGCGTGGGCGACGCCTGGGCATTCCGGACTGCCGGCGATCTGGCTTTCCTGATGAACCGCGAGGCGGTCCAGCAGAAGAAGCTGTCGCGTGCGGCGCTCGAAGTGCTGGCGATCGTCGCCTACCACCAGCCGGCGACCCGCGCCGAGATCGAGGAGATCCGCGGTGTCGAGACCTCGAAGGGCACGCTGGACACGCTGCTCGAGACCGGCTGGATCCGTCTGCGCGGACGCCGGCGCACGCCCGGCCGCCCGGTTACCTACGGGACGACGGAGCATTTCCTCGATCATTTCGGCCTGGAGGAAATCCGGGACCTGCCGGGAATGGACGAACTGAAGGGGGCCGGCCTGCTGTCATCGCGCATGCCGACGAACTTCGCGGTTCCGCAACCGCCCGCCGATCCGGACCTGCTTGGCGAGGACGAAGATCCGCTGACCGACATCGATCTGGAGGAGCTCGGCCTGCTGACACCCAAGGTCGATGGCGATTGAATGGCGGAAAATTGCCGCATTGCGACGGATAAAACGATGGCGCGAAGCCAGAGCCGGTGATATCACGGCGCTTCTTTGGCGCCGCAATCGCCCTAGATAGGGGTTTGTGGCTTCAGAACGGGGCATTCCGCTTGTGCAGTGACGGGCCGCGATCTTAAGCCTAACACAAAGTCTGATGCGGTTCTGTTTGAATCCGGAACCGAAAGATCATAAGTCAGACAGCGGGAAGAGAACAAAAACGAGGTTGAAATGGGTAGCTTTTCGATTTGGCACTGGATCATCGTGTTGGTGGTGGTTCTACTGCTGTTTGGCCGCGGCAAGATTCCGGAGCTGATGGGTGACGTTGCCAAGGGCATCAAGAGCTTCAAGAAGGGTATGTCGGAAGACGAGGCCGACACGGGCAAGACCGTCGAGCATCGCGCCGACGAGACTGCTTCGAAGTCCACCGAAGAAACGACGAAATCCTGATGTTCGCAACGAGCCGGTAACGGGCTGGAAATAGCATGTTCGATATCGGTTGGCCGGAACTGCTCGTGGTCGCGATCGTGTTGATCGTGGTGGTGGGTCCCAAGGACCTGCCCCGCATGCTGCGTACCTTTGGGCGCACGACAGGCAAGCTGCGGGCAATGGCCGGCGACTTTCGACGCCAGTTCGACGAGGCGCTCAAGGAAGCCGAGCTCGATGACGTCAAGACGGTCATCGATTCGGCGCGCTCGATGAACCCGGCCAGCAACATCAAGAAGCACCTGAATCCGCTGAAGCAGGCCGGCGAGGAGATCAAGTCGAGCCTCGCCGACGCCGCCAAGCCGTCCCAATCCGCGCCCGCCAAGGGCAGCGAGCCGGCGAGCAAGGCGGTTCATACCGAGGCGCCTGCGAAGTCGGGCGCGGCCGCCATGCCGGGCGGCAGCGCCAAATCGCCACCTCGTGCCGGCAAGGCAGAAGCACCTGCCAAGGGCAGCGAACCGGCGAGCAGGGCCGTTCATGCCGAAGCGCCGGCCAAATCGGGCGCCACGGCCATGCCGGGCGAAGGCGCGAAGGCGAAACCGGCCCCGGCCAAGGCCCGTGCGCCCCGGGCAGCCAAGCCGAAAACGGCGGCTGCCAAGCCCGCCGCCGAGGCCAGGAAGCCGGCCGCCAAAGCAGCGGCCAAGCCGGCCGCCAAGACTGCGGCACGCAAGCCGGCAACCGCGAAGGGAACCAAAGCGTGAGCAAGGACGAAGTCGACATCGAGGCCTCGTCAGCGCCGCTGATGGAGCATCTCATCGAGTTGCGCCAGAGGCTGATGTGGGCCGTCGGCGGGTTCTTTGTCGCGTTTCTCGTCTGCTTTTATTTCGCCAAGCCGCTTTTCAATTTTTTGGTCCAGCCGTTCAAATGGGCGGTGGAGTGGTCAGGTCTCGATCACCGCAAGGTCGACCTGATTTACACCGCGCCGCAGGAGTTCTTTTTCACCCAGATCAAGATCGCCATGTTCGGCGGCCTGGTGATTGCCTTTCCGTTGATCGCAGCCCAGATCTACAAGTTCGTCGCGCCGGGGCTCTATCGCAACGAGCGGCGGGCCTTCCTGCCATTCCTCGTGGCTTCGCCGATCCTGTTCCTGATGGGCGCGGCGCTGGTCTATTCGTTCTTCATGCCGATGGTGATGTGGTTCTTCCTCTCGATGGAACAATCCGGCGGGGAAGGGCAGGTTTCCATCTCCCTGTTGCCCAAGGTTTCGGAATATCTGGGCCTGGTGATGACGCTGATTTTTGCGTTCGGACTGGTTTTCCAGCTTCCGGTGGTCACCACGCTTCTGGCGCGTGTCGGCATGGTCACCTCACAGGGGCTGAAGGATAAGCGCAAATACGCGATCGTCTTCGCCTTCATCGCGGCGGCGATCCTGACTCCGCCCGACCCGATCAGCCAGATCGGCCTTGCGCTTCCCACCCTCATTCTCTACGAGATTTCGATCATCACAGCCCGTATGGTGGAAAAACAGCGCGCGGAGCGCGAGGCGGAAGCCGAGACCGAATCTGAATCGGAAGAGGAAACCTCCGACGAACCGGATGCCCCGAGCGAAGCCGATCTGGAAGAGCAGGGCCACGGCTCGATGCCCTGACCGGTCGCGGCGTCTGCAATTCACCTGACCGGGCGACTCGCGTATGACACGCGCTCGCCATTGCCACGTTCGGGAAGTCTCCGATGCTCGATATCAAATGGATCCGCGAAAACCCGCAGGCGCTCGACGATGCGCTGGCCAGGCGTGGCGCCGCCCCGCAGGCGGAAGCGCTGATTGCGCTCGACGAGCAGCGCCGTAGCCATATCTCCCGCCTGCAGGCCTTGCAGGAACGCCGCAATGCCGCGTCGAAGGAAATCGGCAAGGCAATGGGGCAAAAGGACCTTGAGACAGCCGAGAAGCTCAAGGCCGAGGTCGCGACGATCAAGGACGAGTTGCAGGCCGGCGAGGCGACCGAACGCGAGTTGAACGCCAAGCTCAACGACGCGCTGGCGGTGATCCCCAACATCCCGCTCGACGACGTGCCGGCGGGTGCCGACGAGAACGACAATGTCGAAATCCGCAAGGTCGGCCGGCGGCCGGAGTTTTCGTTCGCGCCGAAGGAACACTACGAGCTTGGCGAAGCGCTCGGCCTGATGGATTTCGAGGCGGCAGCGAAACTGTCCGGCGCACGGTTCACGGTGCTCAAGGGACAGTTGGCGCGCATGGAACGGGCGCTTGGCCAGTTCATGCTCGACCTGCACACCACCGAGAACGGCTACACCGAGGTCAATCCGCCGCTGCTGGTGCGCGACGAGGCGTTTCTGGGAACCGGACAGTTGCCGAAATTCGAGGAAGACCTGTTTTTCACGCCGCACGGATCGGGCCGGCTGGGGCTCATACCGACAGCCGAAGTGCCGCTGACCAACCTGGTGAGCGGGGAGATCGTCGAGGCGGAGAAACTGCCGTTCCGTTTCACCGCGCTGACCGCCTGCTTCCGCTCGGAGGCGGGGTCGGCCGGTCGCGACACGCGCGGCATGCTGCGCCAGCACCAGTTCAACAAGGTCGAGATGGTGTCGATCACCGACGCCGAGACCTCTCTCGACGAGCATGAGCGCATGACTGCCTGTGCCGAGGAAGTCCTGAAGCGCCTCGAGATACCCTATCGGGTCGTCGTCCTGTGCACCGGCGATATGGGCTTTGGCGCGCGCAAGACCTACGATATCGAGGTCTGGCTGCCCGGCCAGGACAGTTATCGCGAGATTTCGTCCTGCTCGGTGTGCGGTGATTTCCAGGCCCGGCGCATGAACGCGCGCTATCGCAAGGCGGGCGAAAAGCAGACGCAATTCGTCCACACCCTCAACGGCTCCGGTATCGCGGTCGGCCGCGCCCTTATTGCCGTCATGGAAAACTACCAGAACGAAGACGGCTCGATCACCGTGCCGGAGGTGCTTCGGCCCTACATGGGTGGGCTGGAGCGGATCGGCCCGGCGTAAGCCGATGCGAAACTGAACCAGGAAACGGATACAAGATGCGGATATTGCTCACGAATGACGACGGAATCCACGACGAGGGGATCGCCGTCCTGGAGCGTATCGCCCGCCAATTGTCCGATGATATCTGGGTCGTCGCGCCGGAAAGCGACCAGTCGGGCCTGGCCCATTCGCTGACCCTTTCACATCCCCTGCGCCTGCGCGAGATCGATGACCGCCACTTCGCGGTGCGCGGCACGCCGACCGACTGCGTGATCATGGCCGTGCGGCACATCATGCCCGAACCCCCGGATCTGGTGTTGTCGGGCGTGAATTCGGGTACCAACATCGCCGACGACGTAACCTATTCGGGCACCGTGGCCGGCGCGATCGAGGGCACGCTGGTCGGAATCCGCTCGATCGCCATCTCCCAGGGTTACAATTTCGAGGACGAGCGCCGCATCGTTCCTTACGAGATCGCCGAGACGCTGGGCCCCGACATCCTGCGCAAGCTGATCGCTGCCGATCTGCCGGCCGGTGTCCTGCTCAACCTCAATTTCCCGGCCGGCGAACTGGGCAAGATCAAGGGCACGAAGGTGACCGGGCAAGGCAAGCTGGTGCACGGGCTGTGGATCGACCAGCGCGCCGACGGGCGCGGCTTTCCCTATTACTGGCTGCGGTTCGGCCGCAAGGAATTCGGCGATGTGTCGGGGACCGATATCGAGGCGCTGAAGGAAGGCTACGTGTCGGTGACGCCTCTGCATCTCGACCTGACCGCCTATGCCGCCCAGGCGGCGTTGCGAAAAGCAATCGGATGACAGCGCCCATGGCCCGCGATCGGGAGGAATTCGCTGCATTCCTGCTGCGTGCGCGGGCGCGGGGACTTGACGATACCCGGCTTTTTTCGGCCCTGGAGGCGACGCCGAGACGCGCCTTCGTCCCACCCGAATTCCAGGACGCCGCGTTTTCCTCGCGGATGATCCCGATCGATTGCGGCGAGGCCATGGAAGGTCTCGACCCGCAGGCGACGGTGCTGTCGGCGCTCAACATCCACGAAGGCTGCCGGGTGCTCGAAATCGGCACTGGATCGGGCTTCACCGCGGCGGTGATGGCGCGCATGGCCGCGCGCGTCACCACGATCGACCGCTTCCGCCGACTGGTCGAACAAGCTACCGAACGCTTCCGGACCCTGGGCCTCTCCAATATCATCGCGCGCCACGGCGACGCGGAAAAGGCCGTTGAAGGCGAGGGGCCCTATGACCGAATCGTGGTCTGGGCCGCCTTCGAAAGCACGCCGCGCCACTATGTGGAGCTGCTTTCGCCGGGCGGTGTCATGATCGCACCGATCGGCGGGGCCGAAGAAGCCCAGACACTGGTGCGCATGGAGAAACTGGGTAGCCGCTTCGAGCGCAGCGACATCGCCCACGTGCGTTTTCAGCCGCTCCAGTCCGGCATCGCCGCCGCTCTTTGACCGCCAGTATCGCTCGGGTCCAGGACCGGATGAGGAGGGATTTTGAAAATCCGTCCTGCAGCTTAACGCGTCAGTAACATTAACGCGCTTTAATCAAATTCGTTCGAGTTACGAGTACTGACGGGTATTGTCATGCGGTTCAAGGTCACGGGTATTCATTCGCGCTGTCTGGCGCGCGGCGCGGCATTGGCGCTGATCGGCGGGATCGCAAGCGGCTGCAGCACCGATGTCACCCGCTTCAATGGCGGCATTTTCACCGGATCGATCGCGCGCACCCCGACCGTCGCCGAGGAACAGGCCTATCCTGGCAATGTCGATGCGACCTACACCGGATCCGTCAATCGCGATGCGGTGCGGCCGGCGCCGTTGCGTTCCGTTCCCGTGCCGGGCGGACGGCTTGTCCCCGATGTTCCCGTCGGCGCCCGCGCGGCTGCCGCGCAGCCTTATCCGGCGCGGATCGCTTCCACGCCCCAACCGGCCTACAAGACCCGCACCGTCGCGAAACCGGACAGCATCGAGCGCCGGTCGCTCGCCGCGCCGTCCGGCGTGGATGCCACGGTCACCGGCTCCACGCGCCGGTCGTCGGACCCCGTCCGGATTGCGCCTGTCCGGGACGTGGACAAGCCGGCCGTCAAAACACCCGACCCGGTACCGTCGCCGGCCGTGGCGAACGGCTGGAGCCGCGCCGGCGGGACCGAGATCACGCTGCGTGAAGGCGAGACGATCTACAATCTCTCGCGCCGCTTCGGTGTGCCGGCGAAGACCATCATGCAGGTCAACGGAATCTCCAATCCGCGAGATGTCGCCGCCGGCCAGAAGATTGTCATTCCGACTTATGTCTATACCCGGAATTCGGCGATTTCCGCGCCCGACAGCAATCCCGACACGGCGGTCGCCAAATCTTCGCGCGGCACGAAATACGATGTCGCCCAGGACAAGGCGCCGATTCCGCAGCGTGCGCCTGAGCGGGACAAGGCCGTGTTGCCCGACGTGCCCGCGATCAGGGCGCGCAGCGCGACAGCCACGCATGACACGTCCCGTTCGTCGAAAACCGCAAGCGCGTCGGACGGCATCACCTACACGGTCGTGTCCGGTGACTCTCTCTACGCGATCGCGAAGCGCACCGGCGTTACGGTGGCCGCGTTGAAAAAGGCCAACGGCCTGTCGGACGGCACGATCCGCGTTGGCCAGTCGTTGACCATCCCGGCGGCCACCAGCGGTCCGGTCGCATCCGCTTCTGCCCGGGATGTGCCGGCGGGTGTCGATCCAATCATCACCGGCGGAACCGGTCCGTCGGGCAAAAAGGTGACGAAAGAGTCCAAACTGCCGACCTACACGCCGCCGCGCCGCAAGGCCGACACCGTGATCGAGGAGGCGGAGAAGGTGGCGGCCGCGGCTCCCGATTCAACCGGAATCGCGCATATGCGCTGGCCGGTGCGCGGACGGGTCATTTCGGGCTTCGGCTCCAATTCCGGCGGCAAGGCGAATGACGGGATCGATATCGCCGTTCCGGTCGGCACGCCAGTCAAGGCGGCCGAAAACGGCGTGGTGATCTATGCCGGCGACGGGCTCAAGGAGTTCGGCAACACGGTTCTTGTCCGTCACGAGGACGGACTGGTCAGCGTTTACGGCCACAATTCGGGGATTCTGGTCAAGCGCGGCCAGACGGTGCGCCGCGGCCAGGAGATCGCGCGCGCCGGGAACTCGGGCAAGACCGATCTGCCGAAGCTCCATTTCGAAATCCGGAAGAATTCGGTGCCGGTGGATCCGCGCAAATATCTCGAATGATGTCAGGTTGCGGTTGGTAGACCTCCAGGACACCGTGCCGCATTGATACCCCGTCCGGGTTCCCTCCCGGGCGGGGTATTCATTTCAGTCGCGCAGGTGTTGGCCCAGCCGCCCCGCGAGGTCCTGGATGAACTGCCAGGCGACACGCCCGGAGCGGGCGCCGCGGGTGGTGGCCCATTCGAGTGCCTCGGTCCGCAGAGTTTCCGCGTCCATCTTCAGCCCGTGATGGGCGACATAGGCGTCGATCATGTCCAGATACTCGTCCTGCGAGCATTTGTGGAAGCCAAGCCACAGGCCGAACCGGTCTGACAGCGATACTTTTTCCTCCACCGCCTCGGCCGGGTTGATGGCCGTCGAGCGCTCGTTCTCGATCATGTCGCGCGGCAGCAGGTGGCGGCGGTTGGAGGTGGCATAGAAAACGATGTTGTCCGGCCGGCCCTCGACGCCGCCTTCCAGAGCCGCCTTGAGCGACTTGTAGGAGGTGTCGTCATTGTCGAACGAAAGGTCGTCGCAAAACAGGATGAAGCGATGCGGCGAGACCTTGAGGATGCCCATGAGGCGCGGAAGGCTGTCGATGTCTTCGCGGTGGATCTCGACCAGTTTCAACGTCGGCTTGCTGTCGCCGGCCTGCAGGTTGACGGTCGCATGCGCCGCCTTGACCAGCGACGATTTGCCCATGCCGCGCGCGCCCCACAAGAGAACGTTGTTGGCCGGCAGCCCGTCGGCGAACCGGCGCGTGTTGTCGAGCAGGATGTCGCGCACCCGGTCGACACCTCGAATCAGGTCGAGATCGACGCGGTTGACGCGGTTGACCGGATCGAGGAAGCCCGGGGAAGGTTGCCAGACAAAGCAATCGGCGGCCCCAAGATCGGTCTCGGGTGCGACCGGCGGGGCCAGTCGTTCGACCGCATCGATCAGGCGGTCGAGGCGCGTGGCGAGCGCGTCCAGGCTTGGATCGGGCATCGTGTCTCCGGTTATCTTGCCTTTGATCGTCGGGCAAAGGCCATAGCATGCCGAAACCTGCCCGAAAAGCTTGCGCAACCGTGGCCTTCGCAGTTGCAAAGGTGGGCTGAACCACTATATTCCGGCCAAATTTGAAGCGGGACAACCGCTGCCGCAAATACTCAGGAGAACCTAATGATCGTTACGCCGGCATTTGCCCAGTCAACAGGTACGGCCGGCGGGCCGGACATGCTCGTCAGCGTCCTGCCCTTCGTCCTCATTTTCGTGATCATGTATTTCCTGATCATCCGTCCGCAGCGCCAGCAGGCCAAGAAGCGCGAGGAGATGCTCGGCGCGGTGCGTCGCGGCGACACGGTGATCACCGGCGGCGGCGTCATCGGCAAGGTCACCAAGGCCGACGAAACCGAGCTCGAAGTCGAGATCGCGCAGGGCGTCAAGGTCAAGGTCCTTCGCGCCATGGTCGCCGACGTTCGCGTCAAGGGCGAGCCGGTGGCCAACCAGAACACCAAGAAGTAACACCGGGCGGGCCGCATCAGGCCCGTTTTTCGTAACCATCAGCCGGAATCGGACCCGTCCATGCTCTATTTCTCGCGCTGGAAAACCATCCTTATCTGGCTGTCGGTCATCGCGGGTATCGTATTCGCGGCGCCGAACCTGGTTTCCAAGTCGACCCTCGATGCGCTGCCGGATTGGCTGCCCAAGCGCCAGATGACCCTCGGCCTTGATCTGCAGGGCGGGTCGCACATCCTGCTGCGCATAGAGCGCAGCGATATCGTCAAGGACCGCCTCGAGGCGACGCGCGACGAGATCCGCCGCCTGCTGCGCGACGAAAGCATCGGCTATACCGGCCTTTCAGGATCGGGAACGTCCGTCCAGGTCCGCATTCGCGACGACAAGCAGATCGAACAGGCGAAACAGACGCTCGCGCCGCTGCTCGAGCCGATTTCGTCGGGATTGCTCGGCGGCGGCGTCATCAGCGAACTGGAACTCAGCGAGCCCGAACCCGGCCTGCTGAAATACGCGCTGACCGATCAGGGACTCGACTACCGGGTGGCGGCCGCCCTTACGCAGTCGATCGAGGTGGTCAGCCGGCGCGTCAACGAACTCGGCACGACCGAGCCGGTGATCCAGCGCCAGGGCAGTGACCGCATCCTGGTCCAGGTGCCGGGCCTCCAGGACCCGCAGCGCCTCAAGGACATTCTCGGCCAGACCGCGAAGCTGACCTTCCGCATGGTCGACCAGTCGATGCCGGCCCAGGAAGCCATGGAAGGGCGCCCGCCCGCCGGCACCCACGTCCTCTTCTCCAGCGACGATCCGCCGGTTCCCTACATCATCGAGGATCGCGTCATCGTGTCGGGTGAAAACCTCGTCGATGCCCAGGCGACCTTCGACCAGAGGACGTCGGAACCGGTCGTCTCGTTCCGCTTCGACACCAAGGGCGCCACGCGCTTCGGCCAGGCGACCCAGCAGAATGTCGGCCGCCTGTTTGCGATCATCCTCGACGACAAGGTGATCTCGGCGCCGGTGATCCGCGAACCGATCCTCGGCGGCTCCGGCCAGATTTCCGGCAACTTCACCACCCAATCGGCCAACGATCTCGCCGTGCTGCTGCGCGCCGGCGCGCTGCCGGCAACGCTCACGATTATCGAGGAACGCACCGTCGGACCGGGCCTGGGCCAGGATTCCATCGACGCCGGCAAGCTGGCGGCGCTGATCGGATCGGTGCTCGTTCTGGTGGCCATGATCGCCATCTACGGCCTGCTGGGCGTGATCGCCAATATCGCGCTGATCGCCAACGTCGCGATTATCATCGCATTGCTGTCGACGCTTGGGGCGACGCTGACGCTGCCCGGCATTGCCGGTATCGTGCTCACCGTCGGCATGGCGGTCGATTCCAACGTGCTGATCTACGAGCGCATCCGCGAGGAACGGGCCAACGGACGCTCGGTGATCCAGGCGATCGACACCGGCTTCTCGCGCGCGCTGGCGACGATCATCGACGCCAACGTGACGACCCTGATCGCCGCCGTCATCCTGTTTTATCTCGGCACCGGCCCGGTGCGCGGCTTTGCCGTTACGCTGGCCATCGGTATCGCGACCACGGTGTTCACCGCGTTCACCTTCACGCGCTGGCTGGCGGCCGAATGGGTTCGCCGCCGCCGCCCCAAGGAGTTGCCGCGCGCGCCGCTGACGCTGGTCCCGGCTGGCACGAAAATCCCGTTCATGTGGCTGCGGCGCGTGACGTTCACGGCGTCGTCCCTGGTCGCGCTGGCCGCTCTTGCCCTGTTCGTGACCGTGAACATGAATTACGGCATCGACTTCAAGGGCGGGACGCTGATCGAGGTGCAGTCGCGGTCGGGTCCTGCGGATGTCGGCGACATCCGCTCGCGTCTCGGCGATCTCAATCTCGGCGACGTCCAGGTGCAGGAATTCGGCAACGACCAGGAAGTGCTGATCCGCGTCGAGGCGCAGGGCGGCGGCGACAATGCCGAGCAGAGCGTCGTGGCCAAGGTGCGCGGCGAGCTTGAAGGCGACTACGATTTCAGACGCGTCGAGGTTGTCGGCCCCACCGTGTCGGGCGAACTGGCGCGCGCGGGAACCATCGGCGTCGTCGTGTCGCTTCTCGCGATCCTGATCTACATCTGGTTCCGGTTCGAATGGCAGTTCGCCGTTGGCGCGATCGTTGCGACCATGCACGACGTCATCATGACGATCGGGTTTTTCGTGATCACCGGCATCGAGTTCAACCTGTCCTCGATTGCGGCGATCCTTACGATCGTGGGCTATTCGCTCAACGATACCGTCGTCGTCTATGACCGCGTGCGCGAGAATCTGCGGCGGTATCGCAAGATGCCGTTGCCGAAACTGCTCGACATGTCGATGAACGACACGCTGACGCGCACCGTGATGACGTCGGCCACGACGCTTCTGGCGCTGCTGGCCCTGTTCTTCTTCGGTGGCGAGGTGATCCGCTCGTTCACGGCGGCCATGATCTTCGGCGTTGTCGTCGGCACCTATTCGTCGATCTTCGTCGCGGCGCCGCTGCTGATCCTGTTCAACCTTCGGCCCTCGGGCACCGCCCCGGCCAAGGACGAGGAAGAGGAGGCGGGCGACGGCCAGTCGCTCGCGACCTGACGCGGTGAGCGCGGGCATCGAGATCCGCGAAGCGCACTATCCCGGCCGCGCGCCGATAGACGCTTACGGCAATGGCGGTTTCAGGTTTGCCGAGATGTCGCACCGCGGGGGGCTGGCATGCCTGCCGTCGGGCATCCACGGATGGGAACCGCGGGACGCCGGTGCCCTCGACGTGCCGGATTTCGCACGCGTGATCGACGAGGCCGGCGAAATCGACATATTGCTGGTCGGGACCGGACCCGATCTCAAGCCGATCGGCGCGGGCGTGCGCGATGCCCTGCAGGCGGCTGGCATTCGCGCCGACGCGATGAGCACGGGCGCCGCGGTGAGAACATACAACGTCCTGCTCGCCGAGGACCGTGCCGTGGCGGCGCTGCTGCTGGCCGTGGATTGAGTGGATTGGCAAGCGGTCCCGACATCACGTCTTTTCTCGCCGGACAGGTGAGCCGCGCCGATCCCGAACGGTACCTGTCCTCGCTCTATGCTCCGGCCGGACAGAGGCCCGCGCTGCTCGCCCTCTACGCCTTCGACGCGGAGATTGCGCACATCCGCGACGTGGTGCGGGAACCCATGGCCGGCGAGATCCGCCTGCAATGGTGGCGCGATGTCCTCGCGGGCGGGCGCCGCGACGAGGCGGCAGGCAATCCGCTGGCCGCCGCGCTGATCGAGGCGGTCAACCGCCACGGCTTGCCGCGCGACGCGCTCGACCGGTATCTGCAGGCGCGGCTTTTCGATCTCTACGACGAGGAATTCCCGGACCGTAACGCGTTGGAAGGCTATTGCGGCGAGACCGCGGGCGCGATTTTCCAGCTTGCCGTCCTGGTACTCGAACCCGATGCCGCCCGTCGCGCCGGCGAAGCGGCCGGCCACGCCGCCTGCGCCTGGACTGTCGCCGGCTGGCTCGGGTCCGCTGCGGCCCATCGTGCCCGTGGCCGCTGTTTCGTCCCCACAGACATCCTGGCAAACAGCGGGACGACGCGCGATGCGTATCTTGGCGGAGCCGACAAGGCCGGCGCAAAAGCCGTTCTGGAGTGGATGACGGCGCTCGGGCGCGAGCATTTGGGCCGGTTCGAGCAAGCCGCGCGCGGCCTGCCAAAGGCGCTCACGCCCGCATTCCTGCCGCTGGCGCCGGTTGCGGCGCGGCTGAACCGCGTTGAGCGGGCGGGGACGGCGGCGTTGGAGCGCAGGGTCGACATCACCCCGGTCAGGCGCAGCTGGCTGATCATGTGGCGCGCGCTCCGGGGTTTCCGGTAAGGCTTCCACCGCTTCGAAAACTTTTTCGGAAAACTTGTCCCCGCCCTTTGCGGCGCGCTTATGCTTGGGCCATCGCCTTCCGCGGGAGCGGGTCATGAACCGATGATCCGTGGGGGCGACCGGCGGCCCGGCGGCGGAGCGTTACGGTTGCGCCAACC
>JBNLDE010000249.1:0-10145 GCA_050304175.1 Zhengella sp.
GCGGCGGGAGATCGGAGAATGGTGGCAAGAACCGGCAGACCGGAGGTCGCCGCCGATACGACGGAAGGGCTTGACCTTCCACTTACTGGAAGCATTATCGATCAGCCGAGAATATTGAGGTTGGCGTTCAGACAAGAACCCGCAAGCCTCGCCCATGCGACTATGGCGGCTGGACAGGGAAGAGCAGGCATGAATATCGGACTGGCGGCGGAACGCTCCAACCTTCCGACCAAAACGATCCGCTACTACGAGGACATCGACCTCATCCGGCCGGAGCGGGCGCTCAACGGCTACCGCGACTATTCCAACGACGATGTCCACCGGTTGCGGTTTCTCCAGCGCGCCCGCAGCCTCGGTTTCACGATCGACGAGTGCCGCACTTTGCTTTCCCTTTATGACGACAAGGACCGCGCGAGCAGCGACGTGAAGGCGATCGCGCTGCACAAGATCGAGGAAATCGATCGCAAGATGGCCGAGTTGCAGTCGTTGCGCGACACGCTGTCGGTATTGTCGAAACGGTGCCATGGCGACGACCGGCCGGATTGTCCGATCATCGACGGACTGGCGAAAGGGCCCAAGGCATGAACAACAGGATCGTGGTTGCGGCCATTCTGGTCCTGGTCGCCGCCATTGTCGGGCTGCGGTTCTACCTGGATCGCGGCGCGAAAACGGGAACCGGCCAGCCGCTTGCCCAGGTCACCGTGCCGGCGCTTTCCGGTGTGGCGAAGGAGGGCGAGTCCCTGTTCGTAGCCAACTGCGCGAAATGCCATGGCGAGAACGCGGCCGGCAGGGACGGCTCGGGGCCGCCATTGATCCATCCGATCTACCAGCCGGGCCACCACGCTGACGGCTCCTTCTACATGGCCGCGAAAAACGGGGCGATCTCGCACCATTGGCCGTTCGGAGACATGCCGCCGGTCGACGGCATTACGGACGGTGACATCGGCAAGATCGTCGCCTATGTTCGCGCCGTTCAACGCGCCAACGGAATCAACTGATTCGATGCATCCCGGCAGCCGCTCCGACACGACCCGCCGCCTTGTCGTTGCCGTCTTCGCAATCGTGTTCACGTTTGCCGGCGGCCGGTTCTCGCATGCGGACGCGTTGCCGAACCACGCGAACGGCCACGCGCATGTGATGGGCGCCCAATCCGGTCACGAACATGGCTATCGGTCTCCGGGCGAAACATCCGATCATCGTTCCACGGGCGAGATCCATTGCGGCGCTCCGATCCTTTCTGCGCACGGCATGCCGCTGCTTTTTCACCCGCTTCCGGTTGTCGCCTACGGCCCGCTCATGACGCGGACATTCCCCGGAATCCGTGCCCCGCTCGATCCGCCACCGCCACGCCCCGTCCTTCGAACCGTGTGAAACAAGAGCCGCTGGCGGCTCGATACACTGTTTTGAAAGGAAATTTCGATGAAATCGAAGACGTTTTTTGTTGCCGTGGCGCTCAGCGTTACGGGAGCTGTCGGTGCGCTCGCCCATGGCGGGGCGACCGGCGTGGTCAAGGAGCGGATGGACGCCATGACCGAAATGAGCAACGTGATCAAGGCATTGACGCCCATGATGCGGGGGCAGTCGGCCTACGATGCGGGCGCCGTGCGCGAGGGCGCGGCCACGATCCGCGATCATGCCAAGCTCATCACCAGCCTGTTTCCGACAGGTTCCGGCGGACATTCGTCCGAGGCGCGCGACGATGTCTGGTCCGATTGGTCGACCTTCGAGGCGCTGGCGCAGCGGCTCGAAAAGCTGGCCGGTGGGCTTGAAGCCGCCGCCGACAATCCGCCCGTCACGGGAAACCAGGACATGATGGGCGGCAACCAGGGCATGATGGGCGGTGGAACCATGATGGGGAACGGCACCATGATGGGCGAGGGGATGATGGGCGGCGCCGGGGCGATGATGGGTCCCAACATGCCGCTGCCCGACGAGGCGATGCTGGCGGCCATGCCGGCCAATGGCGTGTTCAACATGATCGCCGTGACGTGTTCTTCCTGTCACGCCCGCTTCCGCAACGAGGATGACAAAGATTAGGCGATGTGGAAGATCATCCTGATATTGTGTGCCGCGCTGGCGCTGACCGGCGCGGCAGGGCTGACGGCATGGCCGATCGGCGAACCGCAGCCCCTGCGTGCCGACGCGGGCAACCCGCAACGCGGCGCCTATCTGGCGCGCATGGCGGGCTGCATCGCCTGCCAGACCGACAGCCGCAACGGCGGCGCGCCGCTGGCCGGCGGCGTCGCCCTGAAGACCGATTTCGGAACATTCTATTCGCCGAACCTGACGACCGACGAGGTCCACGGGATCGGCGGCTGGACCATCGGCGATTTTGCCAAGGCGGTGCGGCAGGGAATTTCGCCGGACGGCGCGCCCTATTATCCGGCGTTTCCGTACCCGTTTTATGCCAAACTGAGCGATCAGGACCTCGCCGACCTCTGGGCGGCTTTCCAGACCGTGCCACCGGTCGCCGTTCCATCGCGGGCGCATGACATGTCGTTCCCCTTCAGTTTCCGGCCGGGCCTGAAGCTGTGGCGGGCGAGCTTTGTCGATTTCGTGCCGTTTCGCCCCGATCCGGCGAAGAGCGACACCTGGAACCGCGGCAAGTTCATCGTCGAGGGGCCCGGTCATTGCGGCGCCTGCCACACGCCGCGCAATCTTCTCGGTGCCCGTCAGGCCGAGTTGCGCTTGCACGGCGCCTCCGGCTTGCCGAACGGCGGCAAGTCGCCGGCGATCACCGCCGTGCGACTGAAAGAAAACGGTTGGACGGTTTCGGACCTCGCCTACGCCCTGCAAACCGGTATCCTGCCCGATGGCGACGCGTTCGGCGGGGCCATGGCCGAAGTCGTTCAGGCCGGGACCGCCTACCTCACCGAGGATGACCGTACGGCGATCGCGACCTATCTGCTCGACTCGGAGTGAAGCGATGAAAACCAACAGAAGGCGTTTCCTGACCTTGTCGGCGGGCGCAGCGGCGTCGTGCTCGATGCCGGCACGTTTGTTCGCTGCGACCGGAGGCGACGGTGTCCTGGAGTTGAGGACCGCGCGCAGCCGTCATCGGCTTTTCGGCGCCGATGGTGCGGAATCGGAATTGTGGACCTACAATGGCACGACGCCCGGCCCGGAAATTCGCGTCGTGCGCGGAGAACGGATCAGGGCGCGCCTGGTCAACGATCTGGACGAGCCGACCTCCATCCACTGGCATGGCATACGTATCGCCAACGCCATGGACGGCGTGGCGGGCCTCACACAGCAAGCGGTGCCGCCGGGCGGGACATTCGACTACGAGTTCGTCGCGCCGGACGCGGGAACCTACTGGTACCACGCGCACAATCGCAGCTGGAACGAAGTCGGCCGCGGCCTCTACGGGCCCTTGATCGTCGAGGAACCCGATCCGGTGTTCGACAGGGCGCACGACCTGACTCTCGTGATCGACGACTGGCGCCTCAACCCCGACGGTTCGCTCGACGTGGAGAGCTTCGGCTCGCTCATGGAGTGGGCGCATGGCGGGAGGCTCGGCAACTGGCTGACCGTCAATGGCGAGAGCGAACCGACATTTTCGCTGGTGGCCGGAGAACCATACCGTCTGCGCCTGATTAACGCCGCCAATTCCCGGATCCTCGAACTGGACCCGTCCCGCTTCGGCGCCAGGATACTGGCCTATGATGGCCAGCCGCTTCCGGTTCCTGCCGCACTCGACTATTCCCCGTTTCTGCTGGGTCCTGCCCAGCGCGTCGATCTGCTGGTCGTACCGACCGCCGATTTCGCCCTCGAGGAAATTTCCGGGCAGGAGCCGTTCCGGTTTGCCGGTTTCAAGGTGAACGGATCCGGGGAGGCGCTTTCGCCCGAAATGCAGCTCCACCCGAATGACCTTCCCGAGCCGGATCTCGCGAACGCGCGAACCGTACAACTCGACATGCGCGGCGGCGCAATGGGCGGGCCGGTGGAGATCATCTACAGGGGAAAGAAGCTCGGCGCTGACGATTTCCGACAGACCGGTCAGGTCTGGGCATTGAATGGCGTCGCCAATCTCGCCGATGAGCCCTTTTTCTCCACCGTGCGCGGCCAGACGATCATTATCGAGACGATTAACAACACCGCGTTTCCCCACGCGATGCACACGCATGGCCATCATTTCCGGGTGATCGGGCGCAGTGGCGCGACCATCGACGACGGCAAGCCCTGGCGCGACACGTTCCTGATCGGCGCCGGCCAATCCACGCGTATCGCGTTTGTCGCCGACAACCCCGGAAAGTGGCTCTACCATTGTCACATGCTGGAGCACGCGGCGGCCGGGATGACGACCTGGTTCGAAGTGACGTGATAGCCCGCTACCGGGAAGTGTGAAGGCAGCCGCCATGCCCGGTTTGGCAGCTCGGCCATCCAGCTGGCAGGGAATTCCGGCCTCGCGAAATTAACGATCGGCCTAAACTTGTGCTTTTCCAAGCGATTTTTACTCGACCCTCCGTGGGCGGCACGATAGCATCCCCTGCCTATTCGACTTGCGGAGCGCGTTTTAGATGTGCCACCGTACGCGTTTAGCAAGATATCGGGCTCGCTGGCCGAGCCATGATCCCAAAGAGGAGAACATGATGAAAAAACTATTGGTTACAACAGCCGCCGTCGCGCTTCTTGCCACCGCGGCCCAGGCCGAAACCGTGAAGATCGGCGTCCTGCTCGGCTTTACCGGGCCGCTGGAATCGATCACGCCGCTGATGGCGCAGAGCGCCGAAATGGCGATGAAGGAAGTCAATGATTCCAAGGCACTGCTGGGCGGTATGGAAGTCGAGGCGGTTCGCGGCGACAGCACCTGTATCGATTCTTCGGCCGCCGCTGCTTCCGCCACCCGGCTCATCACCGCCGACGGCGTGGCCGGCATCATGGGCGCGGACTGCTCAGGCGTCACCGGCGCGGTTCTCCAGAACGTGGCGCGGCCGAACGGCGTTGTCATGATTTCACCGTCGGCGACGTCGCCGGGCCTCACCACCGCCGAAGACGACGGCCTGTTCTTCCGCACGTCCCCGTCCGACGCCCGCCAAGGTGAGGTCATGGCCGGCGTGCTTGCCGCCCGCGGGGTCAAGTCCGTCGCGGTAACCTTCACCAATAACGACTACGGCAAGGGCCTGGCCGAATCTTTCGCCGCGGCTTTCGAAAAGGCCGGCGGCAAGGTCACGGTGTCGGTACCGCATGAAGACGGCAAGGCCGATTATTCGGCCGAAGTCGGGACTCTGGCCTCGGCCGGTGGTGATCTGCTGGTTGTCGCGGGTTATGTCGACCAGGGCGGCAAGGGCATCATCCAGAGCTCGCTCGACACCGGCGCCTTCGACACGTTCTATCTGCCGGACGGCATGTATGGCGAAAGCCTGATTGAGGCGATCGGCGCACCGCTCAACGGTTCCTACGGCGATGTCCCGGGATCCGACTCGGAAGGCAGCAAGATGATGCTCGACATGACCAAGGCTGCCGGTTTTGACGGCACCTCGTCCTATGTGCCGGAATCCTACGACGCCGCCGCGCTGATCATGCTGGCGATGCAGGCCGCGAAGTCGACCAAGGGCGTCGACTACAAGGATAAGGTGATGGATGTCGCCAACGAACCGGGCGAGAAGATCTATCCCGGAGAGCTGGCAAAGGGCCTGAAGCTGCTCGCCGAAGGCAAGGATATCGATTATGAAGGCGCTACCGCTGTTCGCCTGATCGGTCCCGGCGAGAGCGCCGGCAGCTACCGAATCTACACGATCAAGGATGGCAAGCAGGTCACCGATCACTACGAGTGATCCGGACTTTCTATTGCACCCGGGAGGCTGGTACGTTACCGGCCTCCCGGAATGCACGTAGGCCGTCTGCCACTGCGACATAGCGGCAATTGAGGGGGCAGCAATGATTGTGGTGGAGAACCTCAGCAAGCATTTCGGGGGCTTTCGCGCCGTTGACGGGGCATCGCTGACGATAGGCGAGGGGACGATCACCGGCCTTATCGGACCGAACGGGGCCGGCAAGACGACACTGTTCAACGTCATTGCCGGGCGGCTGCCGCCGACATCGGGCCGGGTGCTGATGGCCGGCGAGGACATCACCGGTCTTGCGCCGCACGAACTGTTTCTCAAGGGCCTGCTGCGCACCTTTCAGATCGCCCACGAATTCGGGTCGATGACGGTGCGCCAGAACCTGATGATGGTGCCGCCGCGCCAGTCGGGCGAGAATTTGTGGGACACCTGGTTCCGGCGCGGCAAGATTGCCGCCGAGGAGCGCGCACTCGCCCGCAAGGCGGACGAGGTGCTGGAATTCCTGACGATCAGCCACCTTGCCGACGAGAAGGCCGCCAACATATCCGGCGGTCAAAAGAAGCTCCTGGAACTGGGGCGCACGATGATGGTCGATGCGAAGATCGTGTTCCTCGACGAGGTTGGCGCCGGCGTCAACCGGACGCTGCTAAACACGATCGGTGACGCCATCGTGCGTCTCAACAAGGAGCGCGGCTACACGTTCTGCGTCATCGAGCACGACATGGACTTCATCGCCCGGCTCTGCGATCCGGTCATCGTGATGGCGGAAGGCGCCGTGCTGGCCGAGGGAGGCGCAGACGAGATCATGAAGAACGAGGCGGTGATCGAGGCCTATCTTGGCCGCGGCCTGAAGAACAAGATGAAGGCGGAGGCAGTCCAGTGACCGGTTCCAATGACGGTCCCAATCCGCTGCGGGATGCGCGCGGCAACAAGGACCGCAGCATCACCAAGTCCGACGAGGCCGGCGGCAGCGAACTGGACGATCTGGAAACCGGATCCCCCACGCGGCCGGCCAGCACCAGGGTCGATCCGGACGGCCCCTTCCTGCAGGCGCGCAATATGACCGGCGGCTACGGGTCGGTCGATATCCTGCACGATTGCACGATCGATGCCCGCCAGGGCGAGATATCGGTCATCGTCGGTCCGAACGGCGCCGGCAAGTCGACCGCCATGAAGGCGATCTTCGGCATGCTGAAGCTGCGCGAGGGCTCGGTTGCGATCGGCGGCGAGGACATCACCGCGTTGACGCCGCAGGCGCGGGTGGCCAGGGGGATGGCCTTCGTGCCGCAGACCAACAATGTCTTCCCGTCGATGAGCGTGGAGGAAAATCTCGAGATGGGCGCGTTTCTGCGCGAAGACGACTTCCGGGAGACGATCGAGCAGGTGTACGGCCTGTTTCCGATCCTGCGCGAGAAACGCCGGCAGGCGGCCGGCGAACTGTCGGGCGGCCAGCGCCAGCAGGTCGCCGTCGGCCGGGCGTTGATGACGCAGCCCCGGGTTCTCATGCTCGACGAGCCGACTGCCGGCGTCAGCCCGATCGTGATGGACGAACTGTTCGACCGGATCATCGAGGTGGCGCGCACCGGCATCACCATCCTGATGGTCGAGCAGAACGCGCGGCAGGCGCTCGAGATCGCCGACAAGGGATATGTCCTGGTCCAGGGCGCGAACGCCCATACCGATACCGGCCCGGCGCTGCTGGCCGATCCGGACGTAAGGCGCACTTTCCTGGGGGGACAGTGATGCGCGCGAACGAATGTGAAGCCGCCCCGTGCACGGAGGACGCGTCGTGGATATCCTGAATGCACTCGTGGCGCTGGCAAATTACGTCATTGTCCCGGCCACGGCCTACGGGGCGCAGCTTGCGCTCGGCGCGCTGGGCGTGACGCTGGTCTACGGCATCCTGCGCTTTTCCAATTTCGCGCATGGCGACACCATGGCCTTCGGCACCGCCGTGACCATTCTATTCACCTGGCTGTTCCAGTCTCTGGGGATCGGTTTCGGCCCCTTGCCGACGGCGCTTCTCGCCTTGCCCTTCGGCATCCTGGGGACCATTGCCCTGGTGCTGCTGATCGACCGCGGCGTCTACCGGTTTTACCGCCGGCAGCGGGCGGCGCCGGTCATCCTGGTCATCGTGTCGATGGGCGTCATGTTCATCATGAACGGCCTGGTGCGCTTCCTGATCGGGGTGCAGGAGCAGAACTTCGCCGACGGGGCGCGGTTCGTCATGTCCGCCGGCGATTTCAAGCGTATGACCGGGCTCGCCGAGGGGCTCGCGTTGCGCTCGACGCAGGCGATCACCGTCATCACCGCGGTTGCCGTGGTGGCGGCGCTGTTCTGGTTCCTGGAGCGCACGCGGACCGGCAAGTCGATGCGCGCCTTCTCCGACAATGAGGACCTGGCGCTGCTTTCGGGCATCAATCCGGACCGGGTTGTCGTCGTCACCTGGATTATCGCCGCGGCGCTCGCCACCATTGCCGGCGTGCTCTACGGTCTCGACAAGTCCTTCAAGCCGTTCACCTATTTTCAGCTGCTGCTGCCCATCTTCGCGTCTGCGATCGTCGGAGGGCTCGGCAGTCCGCTGGGTGCGATCGCCGGCGGCTTCGTCATTGCCTTCTCGGAAGTCACGCTGACCTATGCCTGGAAAAAGGTGCTCGGCTACGCGCTGCCCGACAGCCTGGCGCCCGACAGCCTGATGCAGTTCATCTCCACCGATTACAAATATGCCGTGTCGTTCGCGATCCTCGTGATCGTCCTGCTCTTCAAACCGACCGGCATCTTCAGGGGGCAGTCGATATGAGTGTCAACTGGAGGAATGTGGGTCTCTTCTCGCTTCTTGGCGCGATGTTCCTGACCGCGGGCCTCGTGCAGGGATGGAATGTCGTGCTGCAGGTTCTCAATCTCGGCCTGATCTCGGCGATCATGGTGCTCGGTGTGAACATGCAATGGGGCTATGCGGGTTTGTTCAACACTGGCGTGGTCGGGTTCGCGGCGCTTGGCGGGCTGGCGGTCGTGGTGGTGTCGGCGCCTGTCGACATCGCGCCCTGGTCGGCGGGCGGCTGGCGCATTCCCATCGCGCTCGCGTTGGGCGCCGGCGCGATCGCGGCCGCGGCCACCGTCTGGAAACGCATGGCAAAGGGCCTTGCCAGGACGGCGGCGATGCTGGCCATCCTGGTCGCGGGCTTTGTCGTGTTCCGCTGGCTGTTCGATCCCGCGGTTGCCGCGGTGGAGTCGATCACCCCGGCGTCAACCGGCAATATCGGCGGGCTCGGCCTGCCGGTCCTGATCTCCTGGCCGGTGGGCGGGCTCCTGGCCGCGGCGGCCGCCTGGGTCGTCGCCAAGACCGCGCTCGGGCTGCGCTCCGACTACCTGGCGATCGCCACGCTCGGGATCGGCGAGATCATCATCGCCGTACTGAAGAACGAAGACTGGCTGGACCGGGGCGTCAAGAACGTGATCGGCCTGCCGCGCCCGGCTCCCTACGAGGTGGACCTCCAGCAGAACGCTGCCTTCATCGAGTGGTGCATCCGCCACGGCTTCGACCTGCAGACGGCCTCCTCGATCGTGGTCAAGCTCTGCTACACCGGGCTGTTCGTCACGGTCCTGGCAATCCTGCTGGTGCTCGCGCAACTGGCGCTGAATTCGCCCTGGGGCCGCATGATGCGCGCCATCCGCGACAACGAGGTTGCCGCCGAGGCCATGGGCAAGGATGTGGTGCGCCGTCACCTCCACGTCTTCGTCATCGGCGCCGTCCTGATCGGCATTGCGGGCGCCATGATGACGACGCTCGAGGGCCAGTTGACGCCGACGTCCTACAACCCGCTTCGTTTCACCTTCCTGATCTGGGTCATGATGATCGTCGGCGGCTCCGGCAACAATTGGGGCGCGGTGCTGGGCGGACTGATGATCTGGTTCTTCTGGGTGGAGGTGGAGCCGATCGGACTCTGGCTGATGAGCGGGATCACGGCGGCGATGCCGGACGGCCCGCTCAAGGCCCATCTCATCGATTCCGCGGCCCAGATGCGCCTGCCGACCATGGGCATCGTCCTGCTGCTCGCACTGCGGTTCAGCCCGCGCGGCCTCATCCCGGAGAAATGATCGGAGCGGCCGGACAGGCGCGAAAGCCGCCGGAGGCTGATGTTGGCCGTCTCGGGATGATCCGCCTGCGCGGCGCTCCTGAGCTTCATTCCGCGTTTAATCACCGCGCGCGTTCGATGTCCGCGTTTCCGGTCGCGGCGGCTGTTCGCCGGCCCGGCTGTATCCCGCTGTGAACGGATGAAGCATCAGACCGGGGCGCGCCGGCAACGCGCCCCGGTCATTTGGTTGGTCGACAGGCGGCAGGTCCCCATTTGCGGGAGC
>JBNLDE010000250.1:0-5524 GCA_050304175.1 Zhengella sp.
GCTCGTGGATCGACCGGACGTCGCTGTGGAACGCCGCCGAGCCGGTCATGCGAAAGCTCGCCGAGACCGTCGGCGAAAGTTGCTCGGCGTCAGTCATGTCGGGCGACGACATCGTCTATGTCGCGCGCGTCCCGGGACGGCGCATCATGTCGGTGGCGCTGAATGTCGGCGCACGACTGCCGGCCTGGTGCACATCGATGGGGCGGGCGCAGATTGCCGGCTGGAGCGATGCCGAGATCGAGGATTTTCTTCACCGCGTTCAGCGCACTCCGCAAACGCCGAAGTCGATCACCGGGGCCGACAGGCTTCGCGCCGAGATCAGGCGGGTTCGCGACCGGGGTTTCGCGGTGGTCGACGAAGAACTCGAAATCGGGCTGCGGTCGATCTCGGCGCCGGTTCGCGACCGCGCCGGACACACGATTGCCGCGATCAACGTGGCGACGTCGGCCACGCGCTACGCGGTCCCCGAGCTTGAGCGCGATGTGCTGCCCTACCTGATCCAGGCGCGCGACCGGATCGAGGCCCTGACCCTCTAGGGCAGGCCATCGCGGACCGGCAACCTTGCCAATCTCGATTGCCGACCCCCGCGAAAGAAGTTTCAGTAGCCAGCTTTCATGACCGCGCGTTCGCCGCGCAGATGACTGGTCGCCGCCTCCTTTTCGTCGCGCACCAGACGGCGATTGGCGATCGTGCGAACGAGCCAGGGAATTCGCCTGACCCGGCCACCCGCGCACTGGGCCAGCACGAACGCCTTGGCGCATTTTTCCAGCAATTCGGCATTGAGCAACAGCCGCTCCAGACCCATGCCGAAACACAGGGTGACATCGTCGAGCACGAAAGCGTTGAAACCGCCGGCTGCGACGCGGGCGGGCTCCAGATCCGAGGCACGCGCCGCCAGCCGGCGCACCTCGAGGCCGAGATGGCGAACCTGCTCGTCGAAAATCGCGGGCATCGCGCGGTCGAGCCGGGCGAGCGCGCGGGCCCAGTGCTGGCTGCCGGCGAGAATGGCGCCGACATCGGGCCGGGCGGCATAAAGCGTCTGGTGCAGACCGCCTTGCCCATCCCCAAGGCCGAACAGCGTGGCCGTCCGGGGGGCCTGCCCGGCCGCGCCCAACTGCACCAGGGCAAATGCATCTTGCTCCGGCAGGCGTTGCGAAACGGTATCGCCCGGCAATATCAATCCCTTGCCGGCGAGGCGCTCGGCAGCCAGGCAAAGAGCTTCTTCCACATTGTCATCGGCTCCGGCAGAAGTCATGTCAGACCAGCCGGAACACGGATTCGAAACGCCCCAGCGCGTCGTCGATCACCTCGTCGGTGTCGGCCATGCTGGTGTAGATGCGGCTACCGGCGAGCGTCAGAACCCCGTGGGCGAGATAGGCCGCGCCCATCTCTTCCATCACGTGCTTGCGCGCCGACGCCTCGCGCATCAACTTGATCGGATTGCGCATGCTCATCAGCAGCACAGCCGATGTCTGCAAGTGTACGATCGACCCGAAATTGTAGGCGACATAGGGGAGCCCGAGACGGTCTATGATCTCGTTGAGACCGCGGCACAAGCGGTCGCCGGCGCGGCCCGCCACCACCGCAGCGTTGGTGCGCGCCATCTCGCTGATCGCGTGATAGCCGGCAACACAGGAGAGCGGATTGGCCGACAGCGTGCCGCCGACAAACGCCCGCCGGCTGTTCGTGCCGATTCCGCCGGCGAGCGTCATCATGATCTCCTTCGACCCGCCGATTCCGCCGGCCATGGGATATCCGCCGGTCAGGCACTTGCCGAACACCGTGAGATCCGGCCGGACACCGAAATAACCCTGGGCGCCGCCCATCCCGACGCGGAATCCGGTCACGACCTCGTCGAAGATCAGAAGGGCGTCGAATTCGTCGCACAGCTTGCGCAACTGGGCATTGTATTCCCGCGTCACGGGACGCGTGCCGCTTTCGGGCCCAAGCGGTTCGACGATAATCGCCGCCGTTCCGCCGCGCACCCTGTTGAGCCTGAGCTTGCGACGCAGCGCGCCAAGGTCGTTGGGAAACACTTCCTGTGTGTAGGCCGTCGATCCCCTGGGAATGCCGATGGCCTCGCGGCGGCCGGTGCCCGGAACGCGCATGCCGTAAACCACCTGGTCACTCCAGCCGTGATAGCCGCCGCCGACCTTGATGATCCATTTCTTGCGGGTATGGGCCCGCGCCAGACGGATTGCGCCCATCACCGCCTCGGTGCCGGATCCGAGCATGCGGAACATTTCGACGCTCGGCATGTGGTGGCGGACCAACTCGGCAAGCTTGGTCTCGTATTCATGGAAAAGACCGGTCACCGGGCCGCACCCATGAAGCAGGGCGAAGACCTTTTCGCGGACCGGCAAATAGTTGGATCCCAGAAGCGTCGGCCCGCCCGCCTGCAGGAAATCGGTATAGCGATTGCCGTCCGCGTCCCAGATATAGGGGCCGTCGCAACGGGTGGCGGCGAGCGGAAACGGGTAATTGAAGGCAAGATTGTGCTGGACGCCGCCGGGAATCACCTCGGCCGTCCGCTCGGCCAGTTCCTTGGACGTCCGGCACTTGGTCTCGAAATGGTCGAGCACCTTCGGCATCGCGTCGCGCCTGATGCTTCGCACCGGCTGTTTGAGCAGGGCATCGAGCTTGTCCATGATCGCTTTGTCGTCGGGCCAGGCGCTGATTCCGTAGGCGGTTTCGACAGGTTTCGTGGTCACGTTCATAGCGCGAAGTCCTTCTTTTGCGCCGCCCCCAAGGCGTTCTGGACAAGGTCCCGGAGCTGCCCGTCGCGGATCGGATGGCGTTCTGTCATTTGCCGGAGATGAAAGGCGGCGGCGGCTTCGATCGCAGCGACCATTGCGACCGCCGCTTCAAGGTCGGGCGCGGCGCAGATCACGCCGTGGCTCGCAAGCAGGTAAACATGAACCTTCGGGCGAAGGGATCTTGCCAGGCTCTTCACCAACATCCCGGTTCCCGATGGCCGGTAGGGAACAAGGGCCACATGATCGCCCAGCAATTCCCGGTCGAAACCGTCGGGCCATGCCAATGTCTCGTGCAGGATCGCCACCGCGCTGGCGACCGGCTGATGGGTGTGAACGCTGGCCGGACGCTCTGGCCGGGCGCGCAGCATGGCGGCGTGCAGCCCCCGTTCCACAGATGCCGGCCTGGTTCCCATGACCTGTTCGAGCGTATCGAAGCGCAGCACCGCGATGTCCTCGACGCCCATCGCCGCGTAATCGGTCGCCGACGGCGTGACCGCGAAATGATCGGCATCGAGCCGCATGGCCACATTGCCGCCAGTGCCGGCCAGGAATCCCTTTTCGGAGAGAACATGGCAGGTCTCCACGACCTGTTGCCGTTGGGCGGCGAAATCAGCCATGGTGCAGCTTGTCCCTCGAGGCGTTGAGCCGGCGGTACAGCGGCGCCAGGCGCTTGTGGAGTTCGTTGAACACGCCGAACCGATCGTCATAGAGCTGGCGCAACGCCGGGTTCGGCTCGTATTCGGCATCGATTTCGATGCACCGGGCGGCTTCCTCGAAACCGGTGAGGCCGAGCCCCACAGCGCCGATGATGCCTGCGCCCACGGCATTGGCCTTGAGCGGTTCCCTCAACTGGCGAACGGGAACGTCCAGCACGTCGGCGAAGATCTGGCACCAGGAATTCGACAGCGCACCGCCGCCGAGCATGGTGAGGTGCGGCGGACGGCGGCCAAGGAAGCGCGTCACCGGTTTCATCATCCAGCGCGTGTTCAGCGCCGTGCCCTCGAACACGGCGCGAACCACCGTCTCGCGATTGTGATCCATGCTCAGATTGAACA
Source organism: Zhengella sp. (assembly GCA_050304175.1). Taxonomy (GTDB): domain Bacteria; phylum Pseudomonadota; class Alphaproteobacteria; order Rhizobiales; family Rhizobiaceae; genus JAIOIW01. Next base: position 3,812 of record JBNLDE010000250.1, read on the forward strand.
GGCCCGCGCGCAACGTCCTGTCATCGACCGGGCAGCGTTCGCCGAACAGCCAGGGCAAATAGACGACGCCATCGCTGCCGGCGGCTGTGCGCGCGACGATCGCATCCAGGGTTTCGTAGACATCCGGCGCGGGTTCGCCGTCGATCAGACCGTCATCGTGCAGGACGATGCGATCCTTGAGAAAGGCAATGTTGTTGGCGCCGCTGGTTTGCAGCGCGACCATCAGATACCTGGATGGCACGGCGCAGGGCACCGAACCGATCTGGTCGAAGACATTGGTTTTCTTGAAGGGAACATGCGCGCCGATCCAGGACGATGAACCGACATAGAGATGGGAATCGAAGTCATCGAACGTGCCCGCCCCGATGGCAGCGGCGGTATTGTCGATGGCGCCAGCCACCACCGCCGTCGACGGCGAGAGGCCAAGTTCGCCGGCAACCTCCGGCAACAGGTTGCCCACGATATCGGTGCACCTGACCAACTCCGGGAACTTGTCAGCATCGATGCCGCTACCGGTAACCAGGCCGGAGTCATAGCGGATGTTGTCGACATCGCGGTTGTCGGTAACCCAAGAGGTCAGGATCGAGTCCTGCGTCGCCACGAAACGGCCCGTCAGGCGGAGATTGATGAAATCCAGGACGTTCAGGAACTTGTACGTTCGGGCGTAGATCTCGGGAAAGCGATCGCGCACGAGCAGCATGTGGGCGGCCGGGTCCTTGCCGGAAAGGGCCGGCGCGCCGCCGCACAGCCGCAGCCACCGCTGCAACCTCATCGGATCATAGCCAGCGACCTTGAACGCGCCGCGCATCTGGCGCTCGAGATGCCGCGCGCCACGCATGTCCATCCAGATAATGGCGTTCATGAGCGGCTCACCGTCCCGGTCGACGGCAACCGTACCCTCTCCCTGCGTGGATGTGCAGACCGCCAGAACCCGGGCGGGCGGCACGCCGGCACTTCGAAGCAGTTCCCGGGCCGCGTCGAGAAAGGCGCTCCACCAGTCCGCCGGATCCTGTTCGACTCCGACATAATCGACCACAGTCAGCGGGACCGGACGAAACGCCCAGGCGTCGACCCGACCGTCGGCCGTCACCAGGCCGACCTTGCAGCCGCTCGTGCCCAGGTCGATGGACAGGATGTAGTGGTCCCGGTTGTGGCTGGCGGCTAAGGGCAGCTGAATTTGTCCGTCTCCTGGCGGCTATCCGTTGTCGAAGGATAGGCGCAGGGACGAGCGGCCGCTAAGTGATGGCCGGCGCAAAAAAGGGGTCTATTGCGGCCACATTCTTGATACGTCGGCCCGCAGGGCCCCGGGCGTGCTTCCCGTCCAGCGGCGAAATGCACGGCGGAAATTCTGCGGATTGGTGAATCCGGTCGCAAATGCGATCTGTTCAACGGAGAGCTGCTGGTTGCCAAGGAGTTCGAGCGCACGGTTCTTGCGAAGCTGGTCGAGCAGCGACTGGAAAGAGACCCCGCATTCCGCCAGCCGGCGGCGAAGCGTCCGTTCGCTCATACACAGGTGGAGCGCGACGTCCTTGAAGCTCGGAAGTTCCTTGAGATTCTGGCGAAGGACGCGCTCGACCGAACTGATGATTTCGATCACCTCCTGGTTGCGGGCGCGGTTTTGCTCAAGGAAGCCGAGAACCTGGCGATGACTGAGGAGGTCCGACGTCATCAGCGGGACCGCATGCCAGGACGGATCATAGATAAACGCATTGG
>JBNLDE010000251.1:0-8316 GCA_050304175.1 Zhengella sp.
GGCGCCAGGTTGACCGTCACCTTCTTGACCGGCATCGACAGGCCCGACGCGTGCAGCGCCGCCTGCACCCGCTCGCGGCTTTCGGCCACCGCCTTGTCCGGCAGGCCGACGATGTGGATGTTCATCTTGCCCGGCGCGACCATCACCTGGACATTGACGGGTACCGCCTCGATGCCCTGGAACGCCACCGTGTGGACGTGCGAAACCATACCGCCCCCTCCGGGTCGACGGTGGCCCCACGCAACCTTCAACGCCTGTCTAGCTGTGAATTTGATTGAAGCTAAGCATGAATGGCGGAATAAAGCAAGAACAGGACAGGAACAAAACGACGGAGGGCATGAGCCCGGGATGTGGAGGCGATGCCAGCAGAACAGATGACGCACACTACCCTCGAAAATGCGCCCCGTCCCCAGTATTGAATCAGGTGAAGCCGGCGTGGCGCTGATCGAGGTTCTGGTCGCCCGGGCGCTCACCGCTCTGATTACCGGCGTCATGACGGGCTATTTCGGGCAGCTGGGTCGGATCGGTGCTACCGAGCGCGACGCTGCAGCTCAGGATGAATTCGACGCGGCATGGGACTATGTCGCCGAGTTGCGTACGCGAGCGCTTCGCTTACTCCTGCTGCGCGACAATTGGGATCGCGCCCGGGCGATCGAAATTACATCGCGGTATATCCGCTTCACCGCGCATGTGCCCGCTGGGCTTTCCGGATATGTGCTGCGGCGGGACGGCGCTGGTTTGCGAGAAGAAGGGCGGCGTATCGATTGGCTTGGCGCAGATCGAAAGGCCACACCGCCTGACGTCCGCTCAATACACGGCACTATCAGGTGAATACCTTTTCTGTACAAACTGTTACAGTAATACAATATTTAAACTATTGGTACATAGTTTTGTCTCCGTTTCTCGCAAACTTATACGAATCGAAAAAAAGATATAATAAGTCTATAAAGCCACCTGGGATTTTTAAGAGTCCATGCTCTCCCTTTATCCTCTGGAACACATCGATTTTTCTAGCAAGGATGTGTCCTTGGCGGATGGACAGATCGAGATAAAACTTCAACTCGTTTTCCGAAATTTTAAGATTGGGATTATCTGACAAAATCCTGTAAGCCCAATAAGAAGAAGACGGTAACTTGCTTGCAAGAAGCCTATAGCGCGCGATTGATTCATCAAGACGTCCTTTTTCATGGTAGTAGCCAGCCAATTGATATGATGCCATTTCAACGCCTTCGCTTTCTGCGACTAGGTAGTAACGCTCTGACAACTGTTCGTTTTGAATTCCTGTACCTTCAATATTAAACAGTACTCCTAGACTGTAGGCAGCCGCCGGAGCTTCGATCCCAGCCCCAGAAATAATTTCTTTAAGCATATCCACTGAGTCTGTGTATCGTTTCGCTTCGGCAAGCAATTTTGCGGCTTTAAGTGACGTTTCCATTTAGTCAGATCCTCTATTTCCTTTTGCCTCCTCGTCGGCCTGGTATTTGAACGTCGACATGGCGTAAAGGCATATCTTCAAGCATAGTAGTTCGTCTTGTCAGTGGATTTGAGTTAAGCAAGTCAATGGCCACACTTACAGCGCATGCAGTTTGGTTAATATCCGCAACTTTGGTTAGCTCGCTTTATTGGTATCTTCTAAGCTTAGATTTTTCGTCTCAGTCTCCGTTGAGACCGTGCTGTCGGTTGAATCGAGGGCTTTAGGTGTACTTTCTATACCAATTACAGATCGTAATCTGCCGTCTTGTTTCTGATCAGTCTTAGGCGTACCCAACGGCTCCGGCAATCGCTCAGGAGGACGCAGCATGAAATTCGACCGGGAATTGATTTCGAACGGCAACCCGATGGAGGCCGTCGTCGGGTTCAGCCGCGCGGTCAGGGTCGGTCCGTTCATTTCCGTCGGCGGGACGGCGCCGGTCGGTGCGGATGGCAAGACCGTGGGCGTGGGCGACGTCGCGGCCCAGACCCGTCAGTGTATCGAGATCATCAAGGCCGCGCTGGAGCAGGCCGGATCCGGGCTCCACGACGTGGTGCGGACGCGCGTCATCCTGACCGACATCGACAACTGGAAGGCGGCGATCGACGTGCGCAAGGAATATTTCAGGGATGTCCGTCCGGTGGACACGATCATGGCCATCGACCGGTTCGTGAACCCGGAATGGCTCGTCGAGTTCGAGGCCGATGCCGTGATTGCCGGCTGGGGCGAGTAGCCGGGCGGGTCGAATCCGGACCGGCAAGAAAGGGGTCATCCCCGGCAGGCCAGCCGGGGATGCCGGATTGTTTGGGCCCGCCCGTCAGGCCTCCACGCCGCCCCAGATCGCCTCGGCGGTCTTGACCACCAGTTCCAGCTTGGCGCGCTGCCTGACGCCTGATCAATACGAAATATTGTCAGGTAAATACTGTTTCACAAAAATATCCACAGAATATTGCTCAGAATAATTAGTGGAGAAAATTAATTATACATAGAGATAAATATCAAATAGTTTTTTATATATATTAAAATTATTTGTATGAGATATTCTTTTCATTCCTATAAGCGATGCAATCATCAGTATAAATTTGATAGGATACGTGTTTGCCAAAAATCAATACCATGGGATTATAACTCCGGACATAATGATACGTAAATGCGAATTTTGCGCGGTTTTCATTTTCATATTCAACATATTTGATATTATTTGTTTCCAAAATACCTCGAATTTGTTCGCAGTCTAATTTGTGTGCAACAAAATTAGTTGCGATTAGGTCAATTTCGGTTTCATTGAATTCATTTCTCCAAAAAAATAGTAATACGTATGAAAAAAGAGCAATTGATAATATGAAATATACGAGTCTATACATAATTGTAGCTCTCCGTCGAGAAAATCCAAATTTTTTCTATTTTGCAAATATACGAGCGACTATCAGCGATAGTGCGGAGAGACATCGAAGATAGCAACGCTCATTGCCAGTCCTCGTATGTATTCAAGGTGCAGTCTATCCGATTTAGATCCCGGCGCATACCATGCGCCTCAGAGCAATTCCTGGAGCAATAAGGCCCGGCGCAGTTTGATTAATCCTCCTCCCCGCCGGTGGTGGGGAGGAGGATTGGCGCCTCGCGCCCTACGCCTCCACGCCGCCCCAGATCGCCTCGGCGGTCTTGACGACGAGTTCCAGCTTTGCGCGCTGCTCGGCCTCGGTCAGCGCATTGCCTTCCTCGGTGGAGGCGAAGCCGCATTGCGGCGCGATGCCGAGCTGGTCGATGTCGGCGTATTTCGAGGCCTCATCGAATTTCGACTTCAGCCAGTCGATGTCTTCCAGCTCCGGCGTCTTGGTGGTGATAAAGCCCGGCAGCACGCGCTGCTTGCCCTTGGGCAGCAGCTTCAGCGGTTCCAGCCCGCCGGCCCGGTCGGTGTCGTATTCCATGAAGAAGATGTCGACGCCGGTGGAGAAGATCGCTTCGGCGGCGAGGTCATAGGCGCCTTCGGCGGCATGGGTCGAGCGGAAGTTACCGCGGCACATGTGCATGCCGATCGTCATGTCGGCGGGACGGTCCTTGATCGCCTCGCGCATCATCCAGGCATAGCGGTCGATCAGCCAGTCGGGGTCCTGACCGTCCTCCTTCTTTGCGGCGCGGTGCTTCGGATCGCACAGATAGGCAAAGAAGATGTCGTCCATCTGCAGGTAGCGGCAGCCGGCGTCGTAGAACGCCTGCACGGCCTTTTTGTAGGTCGCCGCGATGTCGGCGAACAGCACGTCCGGATCCTTGTATTCGGCCGGCTTGATGTCGGCCTGCGCGGTGCGGAAATGGCAGCAGCTCGGGCCGGGGATCGAGATCTTCGGCATCACCTTGGTGTTGGCGGCGACAAACTTGAAATGCTCGATATGCGGATGGTCGGCCGGGAAATCGAGCTTGCCCTTGATGGTCGGAAAGATCGGGCGCAGCTTGACGCCGGCGAACTGTACGCCCTCGTCGCGCTCTTCCAGGTCGAAGCCGGTCAGCTCGCCCATGAAATCGTAATGCCAGAACGAGCGGCGCTGTTCGCCGTCGGTCACCGCCTTCAGGCCGACATCCTCCTGCATTTTGATCAGGTCGACGATCGCCGCGTCCTCGACCGCCTTCAGTTCGTCGGCCGAAATCGACTTGTCCTCGAAGAATTTCTTGCGCGCGTCCTTGACCGATTGCGGCCTCAGCAGGCTGCCCACATGATCGGCGCGATAAGGCGGTTTGCTCATCTTGAAAGTCCTCCCGTCGGGTCCTTGAATGGTCGGCGGTATCTAGCATGCGGCTCCCGGCTTGCCTACCTCGCGGACACATTGTATACAAAATGCATTCATGCGATCCAGCCAGGGAGGATGGTCGTGGAGGTCTACGTACCGCGTCGCGGCCCTGATGCCGCTGACTGCAGGATGCCCGGCGGTGCGACGCGCCGCGTCGGGACGGCGGGCTAGACGATGGCCCGCAAACCCGCCGCCGACAACTCGTCATCGCAGACCGTGAAGGCCGTTCTCGGCGTTCGCGACCTTGTTTTTTCAGGTACTTTCGCACCCGGCGAGCGCTTGTCCGAGGTCTCCGTCTCGGCCCATCTGTCCCTGTCGCGTACACCGGTGCGCGCCGCGCTCGCGCGGCTTGAACAGGAAGGCATCCTGGAGGCGATTCCGTCCGGTGGCTATGCGGTGCGCAGTTTCACCCAGTCGGATGTGGTCGACGCGATCGAGCTGCGCGGCGTGCTCGAGGGCACGGCCGCCCGCCTCGCGGCCGAACGCGGTATACCGCCCGCCAAGGCCGCCCTGCTGAATTCGCTGATGGACCGGATGGACGACATCGTCAGCGCCGGACCGGCCGGACTCGATTTCCAGGCCTACATGGAGGGCAATGCCGAGTTCCATGATCTGCTCAAGAAACTGGCCGGCTCGGACATCATCAGCCGCGAGATCGACCGCGCCTCCCGACTGCCGTTTTCGGGGCCGAGCGCGTTTCTCAACACCCAGGCCGATATCCCTGAGTTCCGCGCCTCGCTGGTCCTGGGCCAGTCGCATCATCGCGCCATCGTCAATGCCATCGAGATGCGCGAAGGCGCGCGCGCCGAGGCGATAACGCGCGAACATGCCCGGCTGGCGCGCCAGAACCTCGATTTCGTGATGGCGAACCGCAAACTCTTGGCCCGTTTTCCCGGGCTCGTGCTGGTTTCTGGCTGAGGTGGCCGTGGTGAACAGGACCGTCCAGGGCGAAGGTGGCTGGCGCGACGCCGCGGTGGTCCGCGCCCGGACCGCCGCGCAGGACGTTCGCCTGATCGAATTCGCGGTTGCCGGACCTGCGGTTCGCTTCACGCCCGGCCTGCATGTCATCCTCAAGCTGGTGATCGATGGCGTCAGTACGCTTCAATCCTGCGCCTGCCTGCCGGCCGAGCCGGGAACGGTGCGCGTGATCGTCAGCACGCGGGCCGGAATGAGCGGCGGCTCGCGCCATGCCTGGTCGCTGATCGAGGGCGCCCGCGCCCGCCTCGCGATATCGGGAAACCGGTCGACGCGGTTTGCGCTTGCGCCACTCCGGCGGCAGGCCGCGGCCGGAACAGGCGGTCCGCATTTCGCGGTCCATCCACAGGCACCAAGGCTGACAGGCGTTCCGGTGCGCCTGTCTTGGGAACCCGCCGCGCGTGCGGCGGTTCCGACGAAGCATCGAATCCGCCGGTTTTCACATCTCCCGGGGGGTGCAATCCCGGCAGATATTAATTATGATAGATAACAGTTCCGGCGCCATCTGCCGTGCGCCGGAACGCCATCCGTTCCAAGGGAGGACCAAGGATGAGAAAATTGACTTTACTGCTCGCTGTCGCGGCGACAGGTCTTGTAATGTCGGCGTCTGCCTTCGCGCAGGACGTTACGCTGAAGTTGCACCAGATGCTGCCGGCGATGGCCACCATTCCGCATCTGGCGATCGAGCCATGGGCCAAGAAGGTTGAAGACGAGTCAGGCGGCCGGATCAAGGTCGAGCTCTATCCGTCGATGCAGCTCGGCGGCAAGCCGCCGGAACTGATTGACCAGGTCAAGGACGGCGTCGTCGACCTGACCTGGACCGTGATCGGCTACACGCCGGGCCGGTTCCCGTCGACGGAAGCCTTCGAACTGCCCTTCATGATGACCAATGGCGAACAGACCTCCAAGGCGTTCCACGAATACTGCATGAAGTATTGCGCCAAGGAATTCGCCGACTACCACGTCATCGCCTGGCACACCCACGGTCCCGGCCTGATCCACTCCAAGGATCCGGTCAACAAGCTTGAGGACATGAACGGGCTCAAGCTGCGCGGCGGCACCCGTGTCGTCAACCAGATGCTCGAGAAGCTCGGGGCGACGCCGGTTGGCATGCCGGTTCCCGCGGTCGCGGAAGCGCTGTCCAAGGGCGTGATCAACGGCACCACCATCCCGTTCGAAGTCGCTCCGGCCTTCAAGGTCGACGAGATCGTCAAGAACATCACCGGCTTCGCCGGCGCCAACGGGCTCTACACGGCCACCTTCGTCTTCGCGATGAACAAGGATGCCTATGAAAAGCTGCCCGACGACCTGAAGAAGGTGATCGACGACAATTCCGGCATCGAGACCGCCGGTCAGTTCGGCGCGGCCATGGATGCGGGCGACAAGCGCGGACGCGGTATCGCCGAGAAGCTCGGCGACAACATCATCACCCTCGACGAGACCGAGACGCAGCGCTGGAAGGATGTCGCGACGCCGCTGGTCGATGCCTGGGCCAAGGAAATGGACGGCAAGGGCCTCGACGGCGACGGCATGGTGGCCTACGCCAGCGAGATGATGAAGAAGCATTCCGGCATGTAGGCCGGACGCTTCATGTCAGGCGAAAAACCCGGACGGGCGACCGTCCGGGTTTTTTTTGCCTGCCGTTCCGGACCGGTCAGGCCGGCGCCGAGGCGGCCTCCGCTTCCCGCGCTTTCGCGCGTGCATATGCCGGCCGGTCGAGCACCCGGTCGAAATAGGCGTTTACGCTGTCCGACGCGATCCGGAATTTGGCGCCGCGGGCCCATTGGCCGATATGGCCGAGGATCACGTCGACGGCGGTAAAACGGTCGCCGAGTGCGAAGTCGCTGTCTCCCAACCGCCGTTCGAACGCCTTGATGTCGCGGCCGAATTCCCAGGCGGTCCACGGGCCGACCTCGACGCGCAGTTCCTCGGGGATCAGCAGGCGGTGCTTCAGCTTGTTCCACAGCGGCGCCTCGAGTTCCGACTGGGCGAAATGCACCCAGCTGTCGATCCGCGCGCGCTCGGCGAGGTCCCGCGCCGCCATGCCCTTGTCGGCATGCTTCTCGCCGAGATAGACGCAGATCGCGGCCGAATCCGTCAGCACCAGGTCGCCGTCGACCAGCGCCGGTGCCTTACCGGACGGATTGTATTTGCGCATCTCGTCGGAGTGCGGCTTGGCCTTGACGATCTCGTAGGGCTCGCCGAGCTCCTCCAGCATCCACACCACCCGCGTAATACGCGATCCCGGCGATCCGACGGCCTTGTACATCAATTGTCCTCCACTTGCTCCCGCTGGCGGCAGGTTAGGCGAATTGCGGGCTTCTCACCACGTAAAAAAGCACGCCTGTGCGGAAACCGCGCGTGGCCGCGCTTACGGCGTCCGGTCGGCCGCCGCATCGAACTCCGGGTCGACCGGGATCTGCATCGCATTGGCGATGTGGTTGGTCTTGCCGGCCAGCGCGATCACCGCCAGCAGGTCGCCATATTGCGCATCGGTCATGCCTTTGGCGCGCGCGGATGCCGTGTGCGAGTGCGCGCAGTAGGCGCAGCTGTTGGCCGCCGAGACCGCGATGTAGATCATTTCGCGCGTCAGCGGATCGAGCGGACCGGGCGCGGTCATCACCGTCTTGACCTCTTCCCAGGTGCGTTTGAGCAGCGCCGGATCGGCGGCGAGCGCGCGCCAGAAATTGTTGATGAAATCGGACTTGCGGGTCTCGCGGATATCGGCGAACACCGCCGCGACGTCCGCGCTTGCCTCGCCGTCAGAGATCAGGCGCACCGTTGCCATGAACTGCCTCCTCGAAAATGCCTGTGCGTTGCGACGATAGCGCGTGTGCGGCAAGGGCGGCAATGCGGCGAAACCATTCCGGTGACAGTCTGGCGGCTAAATTGAAGTTGCTTGGTTCTTGCATGCGCCGCAGGTGTGCTTAGGTTTCGGCGACAATTCAAGAAGGGGATATTTCATGACCGGCATTGCCGATTACGCCATCAATACGCGCTGGCCCGCCACCCATCCGGACCGTATCCAGCTCTATTCCTTCCCGACGCCCAACGGCATCAAGGTGTCGGCGATGCTGGAGGAGACGG
>JBNLDE010000252.1:0-6359 GCA_050304175.1 Zhengella sp.
GTGGACTTTCGCGCAGATTGCGGCCTGGACGCCGGCCGAGATCGCCTGGGTCGACGACACCCTGTCGTTCAAGGGCCGGATCGGGCGCGACGGCTGGATCGAACAGGCGGCGGCGCTCGAGCGCGGCGGGCGCGAAGAGTATGTGAAGGTATTCGGCAAGGAGCCGAGGTAACAGGTGACCGGGCGGATGCCGACATCCGCCCGGCTGTAGAATTCTGGCGGGCAAACCGCGGGGACGTGGAACAAGATGGCCAAGTTAAAAGTCGACGGCAACGAGATTGAGGTACCGGACCACTACACGCTGCTGCAGGCGTGTGAGGAGGCCGGTGCCGAAGTGCCGCGTTTCTGTTTCCACGAGCGGTTGTCGATCGCCGGCAACTGCCGCATGTGCCTCGTCGAGGTGAAGGGCGGCCCGCCCAAGCCGGCGGCGTCCTGCGCCATGGGCGTGCGCGACCTGCGCCCGGGCCCGAACGGCGAGGCGCCGGAGGTTTTCACCAACACGCCGATGGTCAAGAAGGCCCGCGAAGGCGTGATGGAGTTCCTGCTGATCAACCATCCGCTCGACTGCCCGATCTGCGACCAGGGTGGCGAATGCGACCTGCAGGACCAGGCGATGGCGTTCGGCGTCGATGCCTCGCGCTACCATGAAAACAAGCGCGCGGTTGAGGACAAGTATATTGGCCCGCTGGTCAAGACGATCATGACGCGCTGCATCCACTGCACGCGTTGTGTCCGCTTCACCACGGAGGTGGCCGGCATTTCCGAACTCGGCCTGATCGGACGTGGCGAGGACGCCGAAATCACCACCTATCTGGAACAGGCGATGACGTCCGAACTGCAGGGTAACGTCATCGACCTTTGCCCGGTCGGGGCGCTGACCTCGCGCCCGTATGCCTTCCAGGCGCGGCCGTGGGAACTGAACAAGACCGAGACCATCGACGTGATGGACGCCGTCGGCTCGGCGATCCGTGTCGACACGCGCGGCCGCGAAGTGATGCGCATCATGCCGCGCGTCAACGAGCAGGTGAACGAGGAGTGGATCTCCGACAAGACCCGCTTCGTGTGGGACGGATTGCGCACCCAGCGCCTTGACCGGCCGTATGTGAAGAAGCACGGCAAGTTGCAGGCCGCGACCTGGCAGGAGGCGTTCGACGCGATCAGGGGCGCGGTCGCCAAGACGTCCGGCGACAAGATCGGCGCAATCGCCGGCGACCTGGCGGGCGTCGAGGAGATGTACGCGCTCAAGGCGCTGATGACCTCGCTCGGCTCGGCCAATATCGATTGCCGCCAGGACGGCGCCGCGCTCGATCCGGCGGCGGGCCGCGCGACCTATGTGTTCAACCCGACGATCGAGGGCATCGAGGACGCCGACGCGCTGCTGATCATCGGCTCCAATCCGCGCTTCGAGGCCTCGGTGCTCAACGCGCGCATCCGCAAGCGCTGGCGCGCCGGCAATTTCCCGGTCGGCCTGGTCGGCGAGGCCGGAGAGCTCCGCTACGGATATGAACTGCTTGGCGCCGGCACCGACACGCTGAAGGAACTGGCCGACGGCAAGGGCAAATTCCTGTCGGTCCTGAAGAAAGCCAAGAAGCCGATGATCCTTGTCGGCCAGGGCGCCCTGTCGCGTACCGATGGCGCGGCCGTGTTGTCCCATGCCGCGAAGATCGCCGGGGCGGTCAAGGCCGTGACGGGCGACTGGAACGGGTTCGCCGTGCTCCATACCGCCGCGGCGCGTGTCGGCGGCCTCGATATCGGCTTCGTGCCGGGCGAGGGCGGCAAGGACGCCTCGGCGATGATGGGCGCGCTTGACGTGCTGTTCCTGCTCGGCGCCGACGAGTTGGCGATGGACAAGATCGGCGACGCCTTCGCCGTCTATGTCGGCACCCACGGCGATGCCGGCGCCCACCGCGCCGACGTCATCCTGCCGGCTGCCACGTACACCGAAAAATCGGCGACCTACGTCAACACCGAAGGCCGGGTTCAGATGACGACCCGCGCCGGGTTCGCACCGGGCGAAGCCAAGGAGGACTGGGCGATCCTGCGGGCGCTGTCCGACGTGCTCGGTCACAAGCTGCCGTTCGACTCGCTGCCGCAATTGCGCGAGGCGTTATACGAGGCGCATCCGCACCTTGCCCGAATCGACGAAATCGAGCAAAGCGACGGCGCGGCCGTTACCGCCCTTGCCGCCAGGGGGGGGCGGTTGAACAAGGCGGCGTTCAAACCCGCCATCGCCGATTTCTACCTGACCAATCCTGTCGCGCGGGCTTCGGCGGTCATGGCCGACTGTTCGGCGCTGGCGAAAAGCGGCTTCAAGCAGGCAGCGGAGTAAGGCCCGATGGAAATGTTCTTCTACACATACATCTGGCCGGCCCTGATCATCCTGGGCCAGTCGCTGCTGCTGCTGGTCGCGCTGCTGATTTTCACGGCGTTCATCCTTTATGCCGACCGCAAGATCTGGGCCGCCGTGATGCTGCGGCGCGGTCCCAACGTGGTCGGTCCGTGGGGCCTGCTGCAGTCGTTTGCCGATTTCATCAAGTTCGCGGTCAAGGAACCGGTCGTGCCGGCGGGCGCCAACAAGGGCATTTTCCTGCTCGCACCGCTGGTTTCGGCCGTGCTCGCCTTCGCCGCCTGGGCGGTGATTCCGCTCAACGCGGGCTGGGCCGTCGCCTCGATCAATGTCGGCATCCTTTACGTCTTCGCGATTTCCTCGCTCGAGGTGTACGGCGTGATCATGGGCGGTTGGGCATCCAACTCGAAATACCCGTTCCTGGGCGCGCTGCGTTCGGCCGCGCAGATGGTTTCCTACGAGGTGTCCATCGGATTCGTGATCGTGACCGTGCTGCTGTGCGTCGGATCGCTCAACCTGTCGGACATCGTACTGGCGCAGAAGGACGGGCTGGGCACGCATCTGGGCCTGCCGAACTCGCTGCTCGACTGGCACTGGCTGTCGCTGTTGCCGATGTTCGTCATCTTCTTCATCTCGGCGCTTGCCGAGACCAACCGTCCGCCGTTCGATCTTGTTGAGGCGGAGTCGGAACTCGTCGCCGGCCACATGATCGAGTATTCCTCGACACCCTACCTGTTGTACATGCTCGGCGAATACATCGCGATCCTGCTGATGTGTGCCCTGACGACCATCCTGTTCCTCGGCGGCTGGCTGCCGCCGCTCGACATGGCGCCGTTCACCTGGGTCCCGGGCGTAATGTGGTTCGTGCTCAAGGTGTGCATGGTGTTCTTCATGTTCGCGATGGTGAAGACGTTCGTTCCGCGCTACCGCTACGATCAGCTGATGCGTCTGGGCTGGAAGGTGTTCCTGCCGATCTCGCTGTTCATGGTCGTGGCGACCGCGGCGTTCCTGAAATTCACGGGATTGGTGGCATAACATGAGCTCGGCGCTGATCGGATCTTTGGTGGGAGTGGCCGTCGCGGTGATCGATTTCGCCGCGTTGTCGGTGCTGGCGCGCCGGGTCGATCTCGACGATACAAAAAAAGCACTGCGGATAACCGGTCTGGTCCAGTTCGTGCTGCTGCCCGTCGTCGGCTGGTTTGCCGCACCCTACGTGATTGGAGAGTAACGATGGCAGTTCTGGCACAGGCCGCGAAATCGCTGCTGCTGAAAGAGTTTATCGGCGCCTTCGTGCTGACCATGCGGCAGTTCTTCGCGCCCAAATACACGCTCAACTATCCGCACGAAAAAGGCATGGTGAGCGCGCGTTTCCGCGGCGAGCACGCGTTGCGCCGCTACCCCAACGGGGAAGAGCGCTGCATCGCCTGCAAGCTGTGCGAGGCGATCTGTCCGGCGCAGGCGATCACCATCGAGGCTGGCCCGCGGCGCAATGACGGCACGCGGCGCACCGTGCGCTACGACATCGACATGGTGAAGTGCATCTATTGCGGCTTTTGCCAGGAAGCCTGCCCGGTCGATGCCATCGTCGAGGGGCCGAATTTCGAGTTCGCGACGGAAACGCGTGAAGAGCTCTACTACGACAAGGAAAAACTGCTGGCCAATGGCGATCGCTGGGAACGCGAGATCGCGGCCAACATTTCGATGGATGCGCCCTACAGGTAGGGCGTGCGGAACAACCGGGGGCGCAAGCCGCCGGCGAAACGAACAATCGGGCGTTTGACGGTCTTACAGCCGCGAAAACGCTCTAAACGACACGCAGGCCGGCGAGGGGATTTTTCCGGGGACCGGCCGGGCAGGGCAACCTGCCGACAATTGAAGATCGGGGGCAGTCATGCTCACAGGACTGGCAGCGGCGTTTTTCTATCTCTTCGCCTTCATAGCGGTGGCGTCGGCCCTGATGGTGATCGGGTCACGCAACCCGGTGCATTCGGTGCTGTTTCTCATCCTGACCTTCATCAACGCCGCGGCGCTGTTCCTGCTGACGGGAGCGGAGTTCCTGGCGATGATCCTGCTCATCGTCTATGTCGGCGCGGTCGCGGTGCTGTTCCTGTTCGTCGTCATGATGCTGGACGTCGATTTCGCCGAAATGAAGAAGGGCGCGCTCCATTACGCGCCGATTGGCGCGCTGGTCGGGATCATCTTCCTGGGCGAACTTGTCGTGGTGCTGGGCGGCTATTCCTTCGCGCCGGACCTTGCCGGCAGTGTGGCATTGCCGACACCCGATATCGCGGTACGCCATAACACGGCGGCGCTCGGCGACATCCTGTACACCGACTACATCTACTACTTCCAGATCGCGGGCGTCGTGCTGCTGGTGGCGATGATCGGCGCGATCGTACTGACCCTGCATCACAAGGAAAACGTGAAGCGGCAGAGCATCGCCACGCAGGTCGGGCGCGATCCCGCGACCGCGATCGAGATCAAGAAAGTCGAGACGGGCAAGGGCATCTGAAAAATGAATGTAGGCATCTCCCACTACCTGACACTCTCGGCGATCCTGTTCACGATCGGGGTGTTCGGCATCTTCCTCAACCGCAAGAACGTCATCACCATCCTAATGTCGGTCGAGCTGATCCTGCTCTCGGTCAATATCAATTTCGTCGCCTTTTCCGCAGCGCTCGGCGATCTGGTCGGCCAGGTGTTCGCCCTGTTCGTGTTGACGGTCGCCGCAGCCGAAGCCGCGATAGGCCTCGCAATTCTGGTCGTCTTCTTCCGCAACCGCGGCTCGATCGCGGTTGAAGACGTCAACATGATGAAGGGCTGACCGCGCCATGTACCAAGCGATTGTCTTCCTTCCGCTCATCGGCTTCCTGATCGCCGGTCTGTTCGGCCGTTCGATCGGGGCCAGGGCGTCCGAATACGTGACCTCGGGTCTGCTGGTCATTTCCGCGCTGCTGTCGTGGGGCGCGTTCTTCTCGGTCGCGATGGCGCACGAGGCGGAAACCCTGATCATCCCGGTGATGCGCTTCATCGATTCCGGCAGCCTGTCGGCCGGCTGGGCGTTCAGGATCGACACGCTGACGGTCGTGATGCTGGTCGTCGTCAACACCGTGTCATCGCTCGTCCATATCTACTCGATCGGCTACATGCACCACGACCCGCACCGGCCGCGTTTCTTCGCCTACCTTTCGCTGTTCACCTTCGCCATGCTGATGCTGGTGACGGCCAACAACCTGGTGCAGATGTTCTTCGGATGGGAAGGCGTGGGCCTGGCGTCCTACCTGCTGATCGGGTTCTGGTACAAAAAACCTTCCGCCAATGCCGCGGCGATCAAGGCGTTCATCGTCAACCGCGTCGGCGACTTCGGTTTTGCGCTCGGCATCTTCGGCACCTTCGTCCTGTTCGGCTCGATCAATCTCGACGTGGTGTTCGCCAATGCCGCATCGTTCCTGCCGGAGGACGGCAGCGGCGGCGAAACCGTCCTGACCTTCCTCGGCTACGCGCTCGACCGCGAACACGCGATCACTGTCGTGTGCCTGCTGCTGTTCATGGGCGCGATGGGCAAGTCGGCCCAGTTCCTGCTACACACCTGGCTGCCGGACGCGATGGAAGGCCCGACACCGGTCTCCGCGCTGATCCACGCCGCCACCATGGTCACCGCTGGCGTGTTCATGGTCGCGCGGCTTTCGCCGCTGTTCGAACTGTCATCGACCGCCCTGATCGTGGTCACCGTGATCGGCGCGATCACCGCCTTCTTCGCGGCGACGGTCGGCCTGGTCCAGAACGACATCAAGCGCGTCATCGCCTATTCGACCTGTTCGCAGCTCGGCTACATGTTCGTCGCGCTCGGCATCGGCGCCTATGGCGCGGGCATCTTCCACCTGTTCACCCACGCCTTCTTCAAGGCGCTGCTGTTCCTCGGCTCCGGCTCGGTCATCCACGCCATGTCGGACGAGCAGGACATGCGTGAGATGGGCGGTCTCTATCCGCACCTAAAGTTTACCTGGGCGAT
>JBNLDE010000253.1:0-19575 GCA_050304175.1 Zhengella sp.
CGAGGCCTGTCCGATGGACCAGGCGAAACAGGCGAAGTCGGTCGGCTTGTATGTCGGTTCGACGCGGGTGTTCGAAAAGGCGGGATTTGCAGAAGTTGCGCTGCGGAAGCCGGGGCGGCCGCTGGTGCGGCTGGGCCTCTAGAGGCCGATCCCGAGCGCCTCGGCGATTATCGTTTCGGCGGCGGCCCAGTTGTCGACCGGCGAGACCCCCTCCGGCAGGGGGCCGAGCAGGCCGCGCATGCCCTCATGCGCCATCAGGTGGAACAGGGCAGCGCGCGGATAAGCGCCGGCGACAGAGATGTGGTTGTGGGGGATGTCATCGACGAAAGCCACCCCGGATGTGCGCTCGCCGGCGAGAAGAGCAACCGCCGGACCCTTGGCCCTCTCAGTTGTCACCAGGGGGTGGGGGATCGCCAGCCTGTCCAGCAGGCGACGGCGACGATCGCGATAGGCATGCGGCATCGCCGTCAGCATGACGATTTCGGCGTGCTCGGCCAGGGCCGAGATCGTTTCCGCCGCGCCGTCAGCGGCGTATTGCCAATCCTCCTGGGCGGCGAAAAAGCCGTCGAGAAGGGCGGAAACGGTATCCTGGGAGGCGATCTCGCCGGTTTCCTTCGCGACCACGTTTCCGGTCAGGCGGAACGATTCGGTCCTGAACGCGAACCCTTCGCCGTCTGCGAAGGCCGCAAACGGCCTGACGAATTCCAGCACCACCTCGTCGACATCAAGAACCAGCAGCGGGCGAGTGTCACGGGCGAGCTCGCTGATCTGGCGCGCGGTTTCCGGATCGTCGCTCATGTGGAGATGTCGAAACTGTTGTCGCCGCCGGGCAGGGCGCGCCGCGCCTGTTGCACCGATGCCGGGTCTATTCCAGCGGCGGTGGTGAACGCCACCAGGCTCGGCTCGTGGGCAAGAAGGAAATCGAGCACACCGGCCATGAAACCGGGCTCGGCCGCCGCTGCGCGAATTTCGGGCGCTTCGATACCGGTGATCGCCAGGAACCTCGGCAGTAGATCCGGGTCGCCGGCAATGAATCCCAGCGCCGTAACCGCCAGCAGTTCCGCGTGTTCTCTCGATGGGGATGTTGCCAAGGCGTTGGTCCTTATTGCCGAGGCCCGGCATAATGCCATGGCGGCAGCGCTGCAAGGCCGGGATTGGGCAAGGATTGATAGACCGGGTTTGCGTTTCGTAAATCAAATAATGTTAGCGTTAATGTTGCGATGGCTGTTTTGGGTGCTCTCCCGTTGAAGGAAAGCGCCGATTTCGCCTGAACACGGGGACAAAGGCGATGACAAAGAAAGTGATGATCGTGGAGGACAACGAGCTCAACATGAAGCTCTTTCGCGACCTGATCGAGGCCAGTGGCTACGAGACGGTGCGGACCCGCGACGGCCTCGAAGCCCTCGATCTTGCACGCCAGCACCGCCCCGATCTCATCCTGATGGATATCCAGCTTCCCGAGGTGTCAGGCCTCGAAGTCACGAAATGGCTGAAAGAGGACGACGACCTCCACGCCATTCCGGTCATAGCGGTGACTGCGTTTGCGATGAAGGGCGATGAAGAGCGCATCCGCTCCGGCGGTTGCGAAGCCTATATCTCGAAGCCGATCTCGGTGCCCAAGTTCATCGAAACGATCAAGTCCTACTTGGGCGATGCCTGACGTGACCGCGATGGAGACACAATAGCCCCATGACAGCGCGAATTCTTGTCGTCGACGATGTTCCCGCCAATGTCCGCCTGCTGGAATCCCGGTTGCTTGCGGAGTATTTCGACGTCTTGACCGCTTCCAGCGGCGCTGAAGCCTTGGCGATCTGCGAGCAGGAGCGGGTCGACGTGGTTCTGCTCGATATCATGATGCCTGGAATGGACGGCTTCGAGGTATGCCGGCAGCTGAAAGCCGATCCGCAAACAGAACATGTTCCGGTTGTCATGGTCACGGCCCTGGACCAGCCCGCCGACCGCGTCCGCGGGCTTGAGGTTGGCGCCGACGATTTCCTGACCAAGCCGGTCAACGATCTGCAGCTCATGACCCGTGTGAAGAGTCTCGTGCGGCTTAAGACACTGACCGACGAATTGCGTCTGCGCGCCGCGACCACGCGTAATATCGGCCTTGAGGAGCTCCTCAACAGCCGTACGCAGGTCGATGGCGATAAGCTGGCGTCTGTGCTGCTGGTCGAACACCGGCGTGCCTCGGCCGAAAAGCTCGCCGCCGCACTGGAGGGTGTGGTTCACCTGACCCATGTCGACGATCCGCAGCAGGGCTTTTTCGACGCGGTGAACGGCACGTTCGATACGGTGCTGATCTCGACCGGCCGCGAAGGGTTCGATCCGCTGCGCACCTGCTCGCAATTGCGCTCGACCGATCGCACGCGTTTTACGCCGATCATCCTGATCGCCGATGCCGACGAGGATGAGGTCGTGATGCGGGCACTTGATCTTGGCATCAATGACTATGTCACGCGCCCGGTGGACGTGCAGGAGCTGAAGGCGCGACTGATGACCCAGGTGAGGCGCAAGCGCTACAATGAGGGACTGCGCGCGTCGGTCGCCGAAACAATCGAAATGGCGGTGACCGACCCGCTAACCGGGTTGCACAACAGGCGCTATCTCGACAGCCATTTGCACACGCTCTTCGACCGGGCACGGACGCGCGGGCGGCCGCTTTCGGTGATGATCATCGATCTTGACCGGTTCAAGTCGATCAATGACAGCTGGGGGCACGAGGCCGGTGACATGGTGTTGCGCGAGTTCGCCGGACGGGTCCGGCGCAGCGTGCGCGGCATTGACCTGGCTTGCCGCTATGGCGGAGAGGAATTCGTCATCGCCATGCCCGACACCGAAGGTGCGATCGGGCATAAGGTGGCGGAGCGCCTGCGGCGCGATATTGAAGGCGAAGCCTTTGCGATCGGTGGCGACCGAAAGGCGATCGACGTCACGATCTCGGTCGGTGTCGCGTCGTTGAGGCCGGGAAGTGACAGCGTCGCCGATTTGATGAAGCGCGCTGACACCGCGCTCTACGAAGCCAAAAACACCGGCCGCAACAAGGTCGTCGCGCAAGCGGCCTGACTGTTTCTCGAGAGACCTATTTCAGTTGGAATTCGTGACGGCGCGCCTGGGCGCGGCCGTCAGCGCGTTTACCAAACTGACAAGGATTCGAGCGCCAAGGTTAAGAAAGTGTTGATTTCCCAGCCGTTTTGAACAAGTCTAGCCGGTGAACGGGGCATGGGCGGACGGATGGATTTCCGCTGCGCAATATGACCCCACTTACACCCCATGATGCTCAGGTCCGCCGCATCTCCTGGGTCCGTGGGGTGGGCCGGCTGGCCCTGGCGTATAGTGGCCTCCTCGTACCGCTGCCAGCAGCCAGTCGGCCCCCACTATTCTTCATCAAATCAAAGAATTGCGAGTTTTTTTCGCGCAAAACAAAAGCGCCGCCAAAGGCGGCGCTCGTCGTCCAGCTGATGACCGGATTATTTGATCTTGGCTTCCTTGAAGTCAACGTGCTTCTTGGCAACCGGATCGTATTTGCGCATCGACATCTTCTCGGTCATCGTGCGGCTGTTCTTCTTGGTCACATAGAAGAATCCGGTGTCGGCTGTGGAGAGAAGCTTGATCTTGATGGTCGTTGCCTTGGCCATGGGTTTGTTCCGTTTGTCTTGAATTGCACCGCATGCCAGTGGGTTGTCCGAGCCCGGCGCGGAAATCGTGTGCGCGACACATACGGATCGTACCGTGAAAGTCAAGTCTGTCCTAGCGTTGCCTGACGAAAGCGACCCTGAAATACGCCAGAACAAGGTAGACAGCGAAGAAAACGGCCAGGACGTGGGCAAATCCCTGCGGGCCGGCGACGTCCATTCCAAGACCGATAGTCCACGGGCCGACCAGCATGCCCAGCGCATAACAGAACACGAATGCGGCGTTGGCCGAGGCGAGATCGAGGCCCCGTAATTGCGACCCGAGATGCGCGAGGCCGACGGTGTAGAGGCCCGCGACAACGCCGCCCCAGACGAACAGCATCGCGGCCATGGCCAGCCAACTTGCGGACAGGAAAGGCAGGGCGAGCATACCCACGAGTCCCGCCGCCGCGCATGCGATCAGCAGCAGGCGCCGGTCGCCGAGGCGGTCGCTGAGAAAACCGAGCGGGATCTGCAGCAAGACATTGCCGAGCCCGACCATGGTCAGGAGCATGGCGGAGTTGGCCTCGTTCTGGCCAATTTGCAGACCATAGACGGGCAACAAAGCGAAGCCGCCGGTTTCAACCGCGCCGAACACGAAGACTGCTGCCGTGGCCGTGGGAACCGAAAGAAGGTGACGTGCGAAGCCGAGATAGCCGCCCGCGCTTTCACCTTCGAAGCCGGGTGAAACGCGCCACGCGGCCATGACCGGGACCGCGGCTGTCACGATCAGGGCGATACCGATGCCGAAAGGGGCGAAACCCTGGCTGCCAACCTTGGCGAATATCCACGGGCCGGCGGCAAAGCCGAGCGAAAGCACCGTCGCATAGATCCCCAAAACCATTCCACGCCGTGTCGGCGGGGCGGAATGATTGATCCAGAACTCCGAGAGGATGAACAGGACCGTCAATGCAAAATGGAGCCCGATGCGCAGCAGGAACCAGGTCCAGAAGCCGTCGGCGAGATAGAAGCCTGCGAATGAGACGGCGCCAAGTGCGATCATGGCCAGCATGGAGGGAACAACGCCGAAGCGCGCCGCGATCGGGGTGGCAAACGGGGCCGCCGCGATCGAGGCGAAACCCGCGGCAGCCGTGTTCAGTCCGATTTCGCCGGCCGAAAAACCGCGGCTCTCCAGAAGGAAGGACAACAGGGGAATGCCGAGGCCGATCGCTATCCCGACCACCGATATCGCAGAAATCGCAGCCGCGAGCGGAATGATGTGGACGTGGCCGTCGGGGGCCAGGACTTCCTGTTCCGTTCCGGTGTCCGCCCTGTCGGCTGCTTTCAAATCCCCGACAGCCATCGCGAGGCCTACAAGGTATCGCGCAGGAAACGGCCGTGTCGCATTCGGTAAAACGAAACGTCCGCACCAGGTTTCAAGTCCGGATCAGTTGCCAACCGCTTTTGGAGTTCTTCGAGAACCGTGCGGGTGATCAGCGGGATGTCCGCTTCCTTGGCCTCATCGAACTCGAGCCACATCAGTTCCTCCAGTTCGTGTGTCGGACCGCCATCCGGCAATTCAAGCGCCACGCTGTCGCGCCAGGCCGCCAGAAAGCGGGTGTCGAAACGGCGCACCCGTCCCGGCGGCGTGATCGCGCGGGCGACGAACCGCAAGCCTTCCAACGATGGGGCAACACGATGTTCGACGAATCCCTGCCAGTCCGCCGGGCGGGCCGAATAGTCCTGGCGCCGCCCGATCAGGATGCCGGCTTCCTCATAGGTTTCGCGGATCGCCGACATGGCGACAGCGCGGGCGCGGACCGGCGTGAAGCGAGCCGTTGTTGCCGCGGTGAGCTTGGCCATTTCGGCGGCATGCAGGTCGTCCGCTGCCGGTACGCGTCCGTCCGCCGGGTCGGTACGCCCACCGGGAAACACGAACTTGCCGGGCATGAAAGCGTGCCTGTGATGGCGCTTGCCGAGCAATACGCGCGGACGGGAACCAGTACGATCGAGCAGCAGAAGCGTCGCTGCGTCGCGCGGGCGCAACGGGCCTTTGCCGAGGGCGAAATCCTTGGATTCCGCCTTGTCTATCTGGGCGCGCGTCAAACCGTCCATGTTGTTTTCAGTCCACTTCCGGGTGTGTTTCCATGGCGTCATCGTTGCCGCCGAATCCATGCATGTAAAGCGCCCATTGCAAACCGACGACCGCGCCCTTGACCGGGCGCAACAGGGCGATTGCGGCGATAATGGTCAGGGGTACCCATATCGCCAGGTGTTGCCAATTCGAAAGCGGGATAACGCGATCCAGGCTCATGAACCCGCCGACCATCAGGTGGCCGACGATCAGAATCACCAGATAAGCCGGCAGATCGTCGGCGCGGTGGTGATGGATTTCCTCGTCGCATACCGCACAGGCGTCGACAGTCTTTACGAACCCGTCAAACAGTTTGCCTTCGCCGCAATTCGGACAGCAGCCGCGCGCGCCTTTCGCCATCGCTTCACGGACTGGCCGGGCCGGGCGTCCGCTCTGCAATTCGCCACCATAACGGTGCAATTCATGGCTCATTTGCGTCTCCTTACGCTGCTGCGACTGGATTTTTGGATCGACCGTGTTCCGCGTCGCGATCCTGCCTTCGCCTTATGAAAGGAACGTGCCATCCCCGGTAACGGACGCGGATCGGTCATCATCTCAAATTGCATGGACCCGGCCATCGCAGCCACATTCGCAAGCCGGATCTCGACAACGTCCCCAAGCCGGTAGCCGTGACCGGTTCGGTCCCCGAACAACGCATGGGCAGCTTCGTCATAATGATAGTACTCGTTGCCAAGCGTCGATATTGGCACGAATCCGTCGGCGCCGTATTGTGGCAGCTGTACAAAGAGACCGGCCTTGGTAACGCCCGTGATACGCCCGTCAAAGCTTTCGCCAACGCGTTCGGCGAGGTGTGCGGCGACCAGGCGGTCCACCGTGTCCCGCTCAGCCGCCATCGCGCGGCGCTCTGCCGCGGAAATGATCGCGGCAGTATCCTCAAGGCGTGCTTCCTCGTCGCCCGTAATGGCGCCGGCGCCGAGACCGAGCGCGCCAATCAACGCACGGTGCACGATCAGATCGGCGTAACGGCGGATCGGCGAGGTAAAATGGGCGTAGCGATGCAGGTTCAGGCCGAAATGGCCGATATTGGCCGGCGAGTAAATCGCCTGGCTTTGGCTGCGCAAGACAACCTCGTTGACCATCGCCTCGTGTTCGGTCTCGTTGACCTGGGCGAGAATCGTGTTGAACTGTCCGGGACGAAGCTGGGCGCCGCGCGCCAGTGAGAGCCCGATGGTTCGCAGGAACTCGCGCAGGGACTCTTGCTTGGCCAGAGAAGGCGTGTCGTGCACGCGGTAGATCAGCGCCTGGCGTTTTTTCTCCAGCGTTTCCGCGGCGGCCACATTGGCCTGGATCATGAACTCCTCGATCAGCTTGTGCGCGTCGAGGCGGCCTGGGACGACGACGCGGTCGACCGTTCCGTCTCTTTTGAGCAGGATCTTGCGCTCCGGGATATCGAGTTCTAGCGGCTCGCGGGCCCGCCGTCCCCGTGACAGGGCAGCATAGGCGGCCCATAGCGGTTTCAGGACCGGTTCGAGCAGGGGAGCAGCAGTCTCGTCCGGCGCGCCGTCGATCGCGGTCTGTGCCTGCACATAGGACAGCTTTGCCGCAGAACGGATCATGACCCGATGAAAGGCGTGGCGAAGCTTGCGGCCCTGCGCATCGAAAACCATGCGGACCGCAAGTGCCGGGCGGTCCTCTTTCTCGCGCAGCGAGCACAGATCGTTGGAAATGCGCTCGGGCAGCATCGGCACCACGCGGTCCGGGAAATATACCGAGTTGCCGCGTTTCAAGGCTTCCCGGTCGAGCGGAGATCCCGGCGTCACGTAAGCGGCCACATCGGCAATCGCGACGGTCACCACATGTCCGCCGGGGTTCTTGTCGTCGGCGTCGGGTACCGCGTGCACCGCGTCGTCATGATCCTTTGCGTCGGCGGGGTCGATCGTGACCAGCGGAAGGTCGCGCCAATCCTCGCGGCTTTTCATCGTCGCCGGCTTGGCAGCCTTGGCATCTTCCAGGACTTCGGACGGGAAAACGTGCGGGATGTCATGCGCGTGGATGGCGATCATCGACACCGCCTTCTCGCTGACCAGCGAACCGATGACGGTTCTGACCTTGCCGCGCGGCAGGCCGTATTTGTGCCGACCGATCTGCTCGACTTCGACAAGATCTCCGGGCTTGGCGCTGCCCGCAAATTCCGGTTCGATCAGCATTTCGGACTGCCGCCGTTCCACCGGCTCGATGCGCAGGCTGCCGTCATCGGCCTCGCGGAAAACGCCCAGCACGGCCTCGCGCCGGCGGTCAAGCGCTTTCATGATACGGGCAGTGTAGGGCGGGCCGGCTTCGTCCTCCGACGGAAAAATCCGCGCGAGCGCGCGATCACCGATACCCGGCGCGGGACCGCCTGCCTTCTTTTGCGCGCGCACCGCGATCAGCGGGGCCGGGCCTTCCACGTCGTCCCATTCGACCGGACGCGCCAACAGGCCGCCACCCGCATCGCGCGAGAAGATATCGATCACCAGCACCGGGGGCAGGGCGCCGGGACGCTGCAATCGCTTGCGCCGCTTTTCCAGCAGTCCATCGTCTTCCATCCCGCGCAGCATCTGCTTGAGTTCGACGCGGGCCGCGCCTTTCAGCGAAAAGGCCTTGGCGATATCGCGCCTGGAGGCCCGGTCAGGGTGTTCGGCGATGAAGGCAAGAATATCGTCGCGCGTCGGCATCTGTCCGGCGCTGCCATGCCTTGCGCCCCGGCCGTGACGATCCTTCTTGTGCGCCATCAAGCCTTCTTCTTTGCCGCCGGTTTCTTTTTCGCGGCGGTTTTACGGCCACCCTTGGCAGTCTTGCCACCCTTGGTCGCCTTTTCCGCAATTAATGCAAGTGCTTCCTCGACTGTAACCGCCGTGGGGTCCTTGCCCTTGGGCAGGGTCGCGTTGATCTTTCCGTAGTTGACATACGGCCCGTAGCGGCCATCGCGGACGGTGATCTTGCCGCCGCCGTCGGGGTGATCTCCCAGATCCTTGATGGCCGCCGGCGCCGAACGCCGGCCGGGACCCTTGGCGAGCTTTTCGGCCAGCACCGTGACCGCGCGGTTGATCCCGATGGAAAAGACGTCCTCGATCGATTCGACGTTGGCATAGGTGCCGTCGTGCAGGACGAACGGGCCGTAGCGCCCGAGGCCGGCCGATATCATCTTGCCGGTTTCCGGGTGGGCGCCGACGTCGCGCGGCAGCGACAGCAGTGCAAGCGCCTTTTCGTGGTCGATGCTGTCGGGCGTCCAGCCCTTCGGCAGGCTGGAGCGCTTGGCTTCCTTGCCCTCGCCGCGCTGGACATAGGGACCGAACCGCCCGGACCGCAAGGTGATCTCTTCATCCGTGTAGGGGTCCGTGCCCAGCACCTTGGTGCCGTTTTCAAGGCCGCCGGCGCCTGCATCGCCATTGCCGTTCTCGCCAAGTTGCCGCGTAAAGCCGCATTCCGGATAGTTCGAACAGCCGACAAAGGCGCCGTATTTGCCAAGCTTCAGCGAAAGCTGGCCGGTTCCGCATTTGGGGCAGACACGCGGATCGCTGCCGTCTTCGCGCGCCGGAAACGCCAGGGGCGCAAGCTCTTCGTTCAGCGCATCGAGCACATCGGTAACGCGCAGCTCCTTGGTTTCGTCCACGTGACGGGTGAACTCCGTCCAGAAGTCGCGCAGCACATCCTTCCAGAGCAACCGGCCGTCGGAAATGCGGTCGAGCTTCTCCTCGAGATCGGCCGTGAAATCGTATTCCACGTAGCGTTCGAAGAAGCTCTCCAGGAAAGATGTCACCAGCCGGCCCTTGGCCTCGGGAATGAGCTTTCTCTTGTCGACGCGCACATAGTCGCGGGTTTCGAGCGTTTGCAGCGTCGCGGCGTAGGTCGAGGGGCGGCCGATGCCGAGCTCTTCCATTTTCTTGATGAGGGTGGCTTCGGAGTAGCGCGGCGGCGGCTCGGTGGTGTGGGCCGTGACGGTGATCTTTTCGCGCGTGAGGGATTCATGCGCCTTGATCTCGGGCAGACGTCCGTCGTCCTCGCCTTCGGCGTCCTCGTCCTTCTGCTCGGTATAGGCAGCGAGAAATCCGTCGAAGCGGATCACCTGGCCGGTCGCCCGCAACTCAGCCGGTTCACCTCCGTCGGTTGCAGCGATCTCAACTGTCGTGCGTTCGATCTCGGCATGCTGCATCTGGCTCGCGATCGCCCGCTTCCAGATCATTTCATAGAGACGGATCTGGTCGGCATCGAGATATTGCCGCACCGAGGCCGGCGTGCGCATGAATCCGGTCGGCCGTATCGCTTCGTGCGCTTCCTGGGCGTTTTTCGCCTTGGTCGAGTAATAGCGCGGCTTTTCCGGCAGGTATTGCTGGCCGAATTCCTTGCCGATCGCCTCGCGTGCCGCTTCGATCGCCTCCGGCGCCATCTGGACGCCGTCGGTTCGCATATAGGTGATCAGGCCGGTGGTTTCGCCGCCGATATCGACGCCTTCATAGAGGCGCTGGGCGATCTGCATGGTCCGTGTGGCACCGAATCCGAGCCGCGACGACGCGGCCTGCTGCAGAGTGGAGGTGGTGAAAGGCGGACCGGGGTTGCGGCGGGTCGGCTTGGCCTCGACAGAGGTCACCGAAAAGGAGGAATTCTCCAGGACTGTCCTGATATGGTCGGCTTCTTCTTGGGACCGGATGTCAAGTTTTTGCGCCTTCTTACCGTCGAAGCGCGTCAGCCGGGCCTCGAAAGCCTCGTTGCGCGGCGTGAGGAAGGTTCCGGCCAGCAGCCAGTAGTCCTCGCGCACGAAGCGCTCGATCTCCGCTTCGCGGTCGCAGACGAGACGCAGGGCGACCGACTGGACGCGGCCTGCCGAGCGCGCACCCGGCAGCTTGCGCCAGAGCACCGGCGACAGCGTAAACCCGACCAGATAGTCGAGTGCACGGCGCGCCAGGTAGGCATCGACCAGGTTGGCATCGATGTGGCGCGGCTCTGCCATGGCCTTGAGTACCGCTGACTTGGTGATCGCGTTGAACACAACGCGGCTGACCGGCTTGTCCTTCAGCACCTTCTTTTGCTTAAGAACCTCGAGCACGTGCCAGGAGATGGCCTCTCCCTCGCGATCGGGGTCGGTGGCCAGGATGACGCCGTCGGCATCCTTGACCGCCTTGGAGATTTCCGACAGGCGTTTCGTGGAAGGGCCATCCATCTGCCACGACATTTCGAAATCATCGTCGGGACGGACGGAGCCGTCCTTGGGCGGCAGATCTCGCACATGGCCGAACGAGGCGAAGACCTTGTAGTCGCGCCCAAGATACTTGTTGATCGTTTTCGCCTTTGCCGGCGACTCGACGATGACGACGTCCATGGATTGCCCGGGATTGGGAAAGGCGCAATCCCACGATGGCACCCTTCGTTGTTCGAATTGCCTGTCAAATGGCGGTCGAAATCTGCGCGGTCAAGCCTCTTTGGCAGTTTTGGTTCACTACAGCAAGGAAATACAATCTATAAGCGCGAAAAGACGTATTGCAATTAAAGGTGAAGAGAATATAATCCTGTTGCATGTATTTTGTGAACTTCATTCGGATGGAGGAACATGGCAGGCCGTCCGGATTTACGCGTACGCCACAGGTAGCAGATTCCGGGCAATGACCGATTCCAGGTACCGGCGCACCGATGCCCAAGATTACATCCAGAGCATGCTGGGGCAGCTTCGGACCATGGCGGAGGCCGAGCGATGCGATGGTCTGCCGACATGATCGAGATGGCCTATGTCGAGGCCAGCGACATCATACACGGTACCCGGCCGCATCGCCTGGAGCAAACGGTGAAGCAGGAGCGACGGCTGATTTCCGAGAAATAGCCGGCCTCAAAGAACGATTGACACCTGGTTGCCGGGATGGCGCTCGAGCCGTCCGGCGAGGTCGAGTTCCAGCAGGATCGCGTAAACCTGAGCGGGATGCAGCCCCGTGTGGCGGATGACTTCGTCTATGCCGACAGGCGTCGGTCCAAGCGCCTGAATGACGCCGGCGCGATCTTCGTCTCCCGGCGGCGGTGTTGCTGTGAAATCGTCCGGTTCCTCGAGTTCGTCGTCACCGAAGAATTGCCGGTCGTGAAGCGATTGCAAATTGTCGATCACGTCGCGGGCTTCGGTGACCAGGATCGCGCCGTCCTTCAGTAGCCCGTTGGAACCCGCCGCGCGCGGATCGAGCGGCGAACCGGGAACGGCAAAAACCAGGCGGCCCATGTCGCCGGCAAGGCGGGCCGAAATGAGGGAACCGGACCGCTTGGCCGCCTCGACGACCAAAAGGCCGAGCGACAGGCCGGCCACAAGGCGGTTGCGGCGCGGGAAATCATGCGCGCGCGGCTCCCAGCCTGCCGGCATTTCCGACACGGCCGCTCCGCCGGCCTCGATCAGGTCTTCCAGCAGCGTGACATTTTCCGGCGGGTAGGGCCTGTCGATGCCCCCGGCCAGAACCGCAACCGTGCCAGTCCGCATGGCGCCTTCATGCGCCGCGGCATCGATGCCGCGGGCGAGGCCGGAGATAACTGCGTGCTCCGCCTTTCCTAGTTCACCGGCAATCATGCGCGCGATCTTGATGCCCGACAGCGAGGCGTTGCGCGCGCCGACGATTGCGACAGCCGGCATGGCGAAGACATCAGCATTGCCGCGAACCGCGATCAATGGCGGCGGATTGTCCATGTTGCGCAACACGGCCGGATAATCATCCTCGCCGATTGCCGTGATCCGCGCTCCGGCCTTTTCGGTCCGCGCCAATTCGTCTTCGGCCGCCGATATGCTCGGCACGCGCGGCAGCCGCTTCGCGCCGCCGCGACTGGCCAACTCGGGAAGCAGATCAATCGCGGTTTCTGCCGACCCATATCGGCTGATCAGGTCGCGAAAGGTCGCGGGGCCGACATTTTCGGTGCGGATCAGGCGTAGCCAATTGATGCGCTGCCGGTCGCTTAGGCGCGGTCGACCGGCGCCTGAGCTCATTTCTTCGCGCCGATCCTGGATTCGGTGCCCGCAAGTAGCCGCGAAATGTTGGCCCTGTGCTTGATGAAGACGACAATACTCATCAGGGCGAACAGCACGGCCAACGGCGCCATTTCAAGCCGCAGCAAGGCGATCGGGACGAATACGGCGGCAGTAAGTGCGGCAAGCGAGGAAAAACGGAAGACCAGCGCCATGCCGATCCAAACGACGGCGAAGGCAATCAGGCCCTGCCAGCTCAACGCCGCGAGAACGCCCAGATAAGTCGCAACACCCTTGCCGCCCTTGAAGCCGAGCCACACCGGATAGAGATGACCCAGGAAGGCGGCGAATCCGCCCACCATCGCCGGCAATCCGCTCAGGCCGAAACGGTCGCCAAGCCACAAGATGACGAGCACGGGAATTGTCCCCTTGAGCGCATCGGCGAGCAGCGTGAGGGCGGCGAGCCACCGGTTGCCGGTCCGCAGGACATTGGTCGCGCCGATATTACCTGAGCCTATAGTGCGAACGTCTCCCAGTCCGGCCGCCCGGGTTATCAGCAAACCGAAGGGAATGGATCCGCACAGATATCCAAAAACGAGCGCGACGATCGTCAAAACCCAGTCCGAAGCTAGTTCAGTACCCCCCATACAGACAGCCTCCGTCCTTGTAATCGCATTAAAATTTCAGGCCGAAAATACCGTGCGGCCTGCTACCATAGTTTGCAAGACACGCCCCTGCAACCGGGCTCCTTCGAAGCAAGTATTCTTGGACCGCGACCGGATGTCGGCTTCGCGGACGATCCACGGCTCGTCGAGATCGACGATGACGAGATCTGCGGGCGCTCCGGGCTTCAGGGTTCCACCCTCGAGCCCGAACAGGCGGGCGGGGGCGGTGGACAAAACCTCAACGACCCGCATCAGCGGCAGATCGCCGTTGTGATAAAGCCGCAACATGGCGCCGAGCAAGGTTTCCAGTCCGATCGCCCCGACGGCGGCATCGGCGAAGGGAAGCCGCTTGGTGTCGACGTCCTGCGGATCGTGCGACGAGACGACGATGTCGACGGTCCCGTTGCTGACCGCTTCGATCATGGCGAGCCGGTCGTCTTCGTGACGCAATGGCGGCGACAGGCGGTAGAAGGTCCTGTACTGGCCGACATCGTTTTCGTTGAGAGACAGATGGTTGATCGAGACCCCGGCTGTGATATTGCCGCCCTCGTTCTTGGTTTGCGCAATCGCCTGTGCCGACATCGCAGTCGAAATCTTGGCGGCGTGATAGCGGCCGCCGGTCAACCTGGCGAGCATGAGATCGCGCTGCAGCGGGATCAGTTCCGCTTCGCGCGGGATCCCCGGCAAGCCGAGCCAGCTGGCAAACAGGCCTTCGTTCATTACACCCGAACCGGCGAGATCGCGATCCTGCGTTTCATGCAGGATGACAGCGTCGAAGTCCCGCGCATAGGTGAGCACCCGGCGCATCACGGCTGCTGAGGCCACGGTGTTGCGGCCGTCGGTGAAGGCGACGGCGCCGGCGCTCTTCAAGAGGCCAATCTCGGTCATGTCGCGGCCGGCCAGACCCTTGGTCATGGCAGCAGCGGGAAATACGCGGACCTTTGCCGTGTCGCGCGCGGTCCGCAACACGAATTCGACCAGCGCAATATCGTCAATCACCGGGTTGGTATCGGGCATCATAACGACCGAGGTTATACCGCCTGCGGCGGCCGCCTGGCTGGCCGACTCGATGGTTTCGCGGTGCTCGGCACCCGGTTCGCCGACAAATACCCTGCCGTCGACGAGGCCGGGTAAAATGGTCTTGCCGGCGCAGTCGATCACTTCGGCGCCGTCGGGCGCGCCCTGGTTGAGTGCACTCGCGCCAGCTTCAGCTATCCGTCCCCGCTCAATGATCACCGAACCGTTTTCGTCGATCCCGCGCGACGGGTCGACGATGCGCGCATTGGCCAGGACGCGTGCAGCGCTCATGGCTGGCCCGCCTCGTTCTTGCGCGGGTCAAGCAGCGCTTCGAGAACCGCCATGCGCACGGCGACGCCCATTTCGACCTGCTCCTGGATCACGCTCTGCGGACCGTCGGCGACGTCGGAAGATATTTCCACGCCGCGGTTCATCGGGCCGGGATGCATGACAAGGGCATCGGCTTTGGCTGCCTTCAATTTTTCGGCGTCGAGGCCGAAATGGCGAAAATATTCTCGCACCGACGGGACATAAGCGCCCTCCATGCGTTCGCGCTGGAGGCGCAGCATCATGACGACGTCGGCGTCCTTCAGCCCTTCGGCCATCGAGGTGAAGACTTCGACGCCCATTTGCTCGATCCCGCTGGGGAGCAGGGTCGAGGGCGCGACGACCCTTATCCTGGCGCCCATGGCGCTGAGAAGGATGATGTTCGAGCGTGCAACGCGCGAATGCAGCACATCGCCACAGATGGCGACCGTGAGGCCACCGAGATTGCCCTTGGCGCGCTTGATCGTCAACGCGTCAAGCAGCGCCTGTGTCGGGTGTTCGTGCGCGCCATCACCGGCATTGATTACCGAACAGCCGACCTTCTGGGCCAGCAGTTCGGCGGCGCCGGCGGCCGAATGCCGGATCACGAGCACGTCCGGGCGCATGGCGTTGAGCGTGATTGCCGTGTCGATCAGGGTCTCGCCCTTCTTCACCGAAGAACTGCCGACCGACATGTTCATGACGTCGGCGCCAAGCCGTTTCCCGGCGAGTTCGAACGAGGATTGGGTGCGGGTCGAGGCTTCGAAGAACAGGTTGATCTGGGTCCGCCCGCGCAAGGTGCCGATCTTCTTGTCGGACTGGCGGGAAATCGCCACGGCATCATCCGCGCGATCCAGCAAAATTTCGATATCGACGGGTGAGAGCCCCTTGATGCCAAGCAGGTGCTTGTGTGTGTATATCGGGAAGGTCGTTGAAGCGCTCATCTTGAGCCGCTGCAATAGAGCGGATATAGCGCGCGCACAAGCCGCTCGTTGATTTGACGGTGAACTTTCACCCGCTTTTTCATCGCGTTGGCAACAACCATCGGGCTATAAGGGCGGCTGGGCGGATTCGCCGTGACGCGCGAAAGAAGCGGAGGCGCAGGTGTGTCGACACATGAGGTGACCAATCAACCGCCGGCGTTCACCGGAGGAAATGCATGGCGGCGTGATCCGCTCCTGGTCCAGATCACCGAAGGCTATTCGAAGGAAATCAGGGCCGAACTGGACCAGGCCGGTCGCTTCGTGCTGAGTGCGGAGGCGCAGGACCTCGCGCGGATCGCCAATGCGAACATTCCGGTGCTCAAGACGCACGATCGGCAGGGGCACCGCACCGATCTCGTCGAATATCATCCCGCCTATCATGCGTTGATGCGCCGTTCGGTCGCGTCGGGCCTGCATTCTTCGGTCTGGGAAAACGGCGAGGCCGAAAAGGGTAAGCGCCACCAGGTGCGGGCCGCGCGCTATTTTCTGGCCAGCGAACTCGAAACCGGCCATCTGTGCCCCATCACCATGACCAACGCGTCGCTCGCCACGTTGATGGCGAGCCCCAAGTTGTTTCGCGAATGGGCGCCGCGGGTGACGTCGCGCAAATACGACCCGTCGCCGAAGCCGCCGGTGTCGAAGACCGGCCTGACCCTCGGCATGGGCATGACAGAGAAACAGGGAGGCACAGACGTACGCGCCAACACCTCGCGCGCCGAGCCGATCGGCAATGATTTTTATCGGCTGACGGGGCACAAATGGTTCATGTCGGCCCCGATGTCGGATGCGTTCCTGCTGCTTGCCCAAGCTCCCGAAGGCCTGACCTGCTTCCTGGCGCCTCGAATCCTGGGCGACGGGCGGGCCAACGGCTTCCGGTTCCAGCGGCTCAAGGACAAGCTCGGCAACCGCTCCAACGCGTCCTCGGAAGTCGAGTTTGACGGCGTCATCGGGCAGGCGGTCGGCGATCCGGGCGAGGGCGTGAAGACAATCATGGATATGGTCACGCTGACGCGGCTGGACTGCGCAATCGGATCGGCCGGGTTGATGCGAGCGGGCCTGTTCGAGGCCGTGCACCATACCCGTCACCGCAAGGTTTTCTCCCGCGTTTTATCGGAACAGCCGCTTATGAAACGCGTTCTCGCCGACATGGCGCTTGACGTGGCCGCTGCGCAGGCGCTGGCGTTCCGTTTGGCGCGCTCGTTTGACGAAGCGACAGAAAAGGCGGGCGAGGCGGCATTCGCGCGCACCATGACGCCGGCGGTCAAATACTGGATCTGCAAGATCGCGCCGGCGTTGCTCTACGAGGCGATGGAATGCCTCGGCGGCAACGGCTATATCGAGGAAGGAAACCTTGCCCGCTATTATCGCGAAGCGCCGGTCAATGCGATCTGGGAAGGCTCTGGCAATGTCATGGTGCTCGACGTGTTGCGCGTGCTGAAGCGCGGACCGGACCTGTTCGACGCCGTGCTCGAGGGGATCGCAGCCGACCTCGGCCCGACTGGAGGGGGTACGGTGGAAGTGTTGCGCGCCGCGATGCAGGTGGCTCAGACCGACGAAGGGTCTGCGCGCATCCTGACCGAGCAACTGGCGCTGGCGTCAGCGGCGGCCGAATTGCGCCGCATCGGCGCCGGTCGGATCGCAGATGCGTTCATCGAGACCCGACTTGGCGGGCAATGGCGCTGTACCTACGGTATGCTCGACGCGCGCCATGATTCCGAGGTCATAATCGACACGCTTTATCCCGAGGCGAGCTGACCGGCGATCGCCAGAACGACGGGTATCGAAAAAAACGACACAGCCGTCTGCAGCGTCGCGATTGCGGCGTACAGGGGCGCGTCACCACCAAGCTGACGCGCCAGTACATAGCCGTTCATCGCCGTGGGAACGGCGCCGCACAGCGCGATGAACAGCAACGCATTGCCCGAGAGACCGAAAGCAAGGCCCAGCCCGACGATCAAGGCGGGCGCGACCGCCAGTTTGTACGCGACAGGCAGCCAGAGCGCGGGTCGCACCGACAGGATGTCACGCGGCATCAGCCCGGCGCCGATAGAGATCAGGCCCATGCCCAGCGCGGCTCGGGCGACAAGGTGCAGGGCCACATCAAACGGCCCGTAGATTCCGTCGGGCAGCAGTCTGGCGAGCAGGCCGGCGGTGGCCGCCAGCACCAGCGGATTCGTGGCGATCCGGCGGAACACGGTCGGCCAGTCGGCCGCCGCGTCGGCAAAGCGCGTCACGATCGAGATCGACACCAGATTGACGGGAATGACGATCACCGCCATTGCCAGCGCCACGACAGCGGCGCCTTCCGGCGGAAACAGCTTTTCCGCGATGGCCAGGGCCATGAAGCCGTTCCAGCGGATGCTGGTCTGGAACACGGTCGAGTATTCGGAGTGCTTTACCCCGAAGACACCGCGCGCCAGCGGCCACAACGCAAGAATCCCGGCAACCATCAATGCGACCGCGCCGGTCAGGGCAAGGAACAGCGTGTCGATTCGCAGACCCGAAAAATCGGCATTTGCAATCGAGGTGAACAGCAGCACCGGGTAGAGAAACCAGAAGCCCAGCTGCTCCAGGCCGGGCCACGCACCGTCGTCGACCAGAGGCAGGCGGCGAAGCAGGTTGCCTGCGACAATGAGCAGAAATATCGGCAGGATGGATTCGAAAATCTGGAGCATCGGGACCTTTTGCGACCGGGCGAACCGGCTGCGCCGCATGCCGATCGGGTGCTTCGCCGGGGGGGCGGATTGCGCGCAATCTAGCGCCGATAGGTTGCCGGTGCCCGCGGCGTCAGGAGTTTTCCACATAAAGCCTGATTTTCCGGCGGCCGTGTTAACCTTAACAATTGGTTTCAATTGCCGTGGCGGGACAGCGGGTCCAGTTTGGCCAGGTCGAATTGGAGACTCCATGCCTCGTTTCATCGCCTTCGCGATTTCCTTTTTCTGGATGTCGGTCTTTGCCGTTCTGGCAATGGCGGCTGCCGGCGTGATCGAGACCGGAAAGGGCGGGGGCATCCTGGTCAATTTCGCCGGCATGGCGACACCGGTGTTCGTGGTCGGTTTCCTGCTGGTCGCCGCGGCTTTCCTTTGGGCCTTCATCGCGACCATCTTCGATGACGGACAGGCGCCGGGCGACGTCGACTGGATCGTCCGCGTGGCGGTCGCGAGCGCGGTCGTGGTCTCCACCTTCGCGCTGCTGTTCCTGGCGCCCTTCGCGCCGGAAGATGCGCTGGCGGGTGCGCTGCTGGCAATTGCCGCGCTCGGCGCGTCAGTGAGCGCCGTGGACGCGGAATGCCGGATCGCCATGCGTCGGTCCGTCGCGGACAAGGTCGGCGTGGTCGCCGGCCGAATGGCGCTGGGGGCTGCGCACAACACGATGTTGTCGGCGATCTCGCAGCGCGGCGGGCGAGGCGAGAACTGATGCGGTACCTGCTATTCTTCTGGGTCGCGCCGGTCGGGCTCTTCTGGGGCTGGTACTATCTTTCTTATTACGACATCAATTTTGGCAGCATCTATCTGTCGCGCCGGCTGCACGACCTCGTGTTCGAACTGTACGGCAATATGCTGGGCGTCGATCCGGCGTCGATTCCGGGGATGATCGGACACGCCTTCCTTCTCGACTCGCTAATGATCGGCGCCATTGTCGCGTTCCGCCGGCGCCGCGCGATCCTGACCTGGATCGAGGCGGTCAGAGCACGCCGTGCCGACGACGCCCTGCCTCAGTCGCGACCGGCCGAATGATCTCGTAACAGCGCCCGAAGACGGTCGAGCGCGCCCTGCAGAATGAATGCGGCGGCGGCGGAATCGATCCGTTCGCCGCGCTTGCGGCGCGAGACGTCCATCTCGAGGAGCGCGCGCTCGGCGGCCACGGTCGACAACCGTTCATCCCAAAATATGAAGGGCAGGGTGGTCAGTTTTTCCATGTTGCGCACGAA
>JBNLDE010000254.1:0-9722 GCA_050304175.1 Zhengella sp.
CAAGGGCGAGGGTGAATATGCGGCAAAGCACATCATCGTCGCTACCGGTGCGCGCCCGCGCGCGCTGCCCGGCATCGAGCCGGACGGCAAGCTGATCTGGACCTATTTCGAGGCGATGGTGCCGCAGGAGCTTCCCAAGAAGCTGCTGGTCATGGGATCTGGCGCCATCGGCATCGAGTTCGCCTCCTTCTACAACGCCATGGGCTGCGACGTGACCGTGGTCGAGGTCATGCCCACCATCATGCCGGTGGAGGATGCGGAGATTTCCGCCATCGCCCGCAAGCAGCTCGAGAAATCCGGCCTGAAAATCCACACCGATGCGAAGGTCACCAAGGTCGAGAAGGGCGCCAATTCGGTCAAGGCGACCGTGGAACTGAAGGGCGGAAAGACCGAAATCATCGAGGCCGACCGCATGATTTCCGCCGTCGGCGTCCAGGGCAATATCGAAAATCTCGGCCTCGAAGCGCTCGGCGTGAAGACCGATCGCGGCTGCGTCGTGATCGACGGCTACGGATGCACCAATATCGAGGGCATCTACGCCATCGGCGACGTCGCCGGCCCGCCGATGCTCGCCCACAAGGCGGAGCACGAGGGCGTCATCTGCGTCGAGAAGATCGCCGGTGTTCCGGGCGTCCACCCGATGGACAAGTCGATGATACCCGGCTGCACCTATTGCCACCCGCAGGTGGCAAGCGTCGGCCTGACGGAGGCCAAGGCCAAGGAGCAGGGTCGGGATATCCGCGTCGGGCGTTTCCAGTTCGGTGCCAACGGCAAGGCGATCGCCCTTGGCGAGGACCAGGGTATGATCAAGACCGTCTTCGACAAGAAAACCGGGCAGCTGCTCGGTGCCCACATGGTCGGCGCGGAAGTCACGGAGTTGATCCAGGGTTTCGTCGTAGCCATGAACCTGGAGACGACCGAAGAGGAGCTGATGCACACAGTGTTCCCGCATCCGACCCTGTCGGAAATGATGAAGGAAAGCGTCCTCGACGCCTATGGCAGGGTGCTGAACGCGTAAAAAGTCAGGGGCAATGTGATCGCGCTCATAGTGCTTTGGCGAGTCATGTGCGCAAAATAGCATAGATGTGGTCATGAATGAAAAGGGATCTGCCATGAAAACCCGTCTTGTCCTGCTCATCGCTCTTGCCACGGCATCAATTGCCGGGCTGACGCCCGGATCGGCCAGCGCCGACAGTTGCTGGAACCACAACGGCTCGCTGATGCGGCTGCAGGCCAGCGGCAACCAGCGGTGGTTCTACTATGAGCGTCCCAAAGCCCAGCAGCGCAATGCGGGCGTCATGCGCGGCACGCTGCTGTTCAACGGCCGCAAGGATGGCAACTGGTACTCGGGCACCGCACGTGTGTTTTCGAAATACTGCCCCGGCTCGCCGCTGGAGTATTTCGTCGAGGGTCCGGTGCGCGCCGACCAGTTGAAGGTAACGGTCACGGGTACTCGCGAGGTGTACAACCGCTGTCAGCCGACCGGGCGTTTCACCACCGATACGCTCGTCTTCACATATGTGCGCCAGTGCTGATCGCTGGTGAGGCGGTCGCGCCGCACTATTGTTGATCGGCGGGCGCAAGTCCGCCATATGAGATGTGGACCGGCATTCAGGACGAAGGGGTAACCGGATGCATGCGGAATACGGAGTGATGGGCATGGCGGGCGTCGGGTTCCTCGGCATGCTGCTGATCGGCTTTCTCGCCGGCTATATCGCCGAACGGGCGATGAACCGCGATCACGGGCTTCTGACCAACGTTCTGGTCGGTATCGCCGGTTCCTTCGTCGGCGGCACATTAGCTGGTGTGCTAGGGATCGCGTTCTATGGATTCCTCGGCAACCTGGTAGTCGCCACGGCGGGCGCAATCCTCATCTTGTGGATCTTCGGTCGCTCGCAGCAGGCCCGATAATACGAACGAACGGACAGGAAAATGGTCACAGTCGTCGATACGCTGAAGGACAAGGCGCGTCCGCGCCATCCGGAAAAGGCGCACAAGCCGGACAACGAGATCCAGCGCAAGCCGGACTGGATCCGCGTGCGCGCGCCGACGTCGCGCGGTTATTTCGAGACCCGGTCCATCGTCAAGGACAACAACCTCGTCACGGTATGCGAGGAAGCCGGGTGCCCCAATATCGGCGAATGCTGGGACAAGAAGCACGCCACCTTCATGATCATGGGCGAGATCTGCACCCGCGCCTGCGCGTTTTGCAACGTGATCACGGGCAAGCCGAACGCGCTCGATTCGAACGAACCCGAAAACGTCGCCAGGGCGGTCCGCCAGATGGGGCTGACCCATGTCGTGATCACGTCGGTCGACCGCGATGACCTTGCCGATGGCGGCGCGCGACACTTTGCCAATGTCATCACGGCGGTCAGGCAGGCATCGCCCGAGACTACGATCGAGGTTCTGACGCCCGATTTCCTGCGCAAGGAGGGCGCCCTTGAGATCGTAGTCGCGGCGAAGCCGGACGTGTTCAACCACAATCTCGAGACCGTCGCGTCGAACTATCTGACGGTCCGGCCGGGCGCCCGCTATTTCCATTCCATGCGCCTGCTGCAGCGGGTCAAGGAACTGGACGGCGATATGTTCACCAAATCGGGCATCATGGTCGGGCTGGGTGAGACCCGCAACGAGGTTCTTCAACTGATGGACGACCTGCGGACGGCCAATGTGGATTTCATAACCATCGGCCAGTACCTGGCTCCGACCCGCAAGCACCACAAGGTGGTCGACTTCGTTACGCCCGACAGCTTCAAGTCGTACGAGACGGCCGCCTGGTCCAAGGGCTTCCTGATGGTTTCGGCGACGCCGCTGACCCGCTCGTCGCACCATGCGGGGGAGGATTTTGCACGCCTGCGGGCGGCCCGCGCCGCCAAGCGGTCGGAAGAGGCGCGTCAGCCGTAACGACATGCCGACCTACGAAACCACCCGCAAGGTTGCGCATGGCGCGGCCGACATGTTCGCTCTGGTCGCGGATATGGAGAGCTATCCCGAATTCGTGCCGATGTGCGAGGCGCTCACGGTGCGTTCGCGGCGCGAGCGTGACGGCCGAACGGTTTGCGTCTCGGACATGACCGTCGGCTACAAGGCGATCCGCGAAACATTCACCAGCCAGGTGCTGCTGAAGCCCGACGAGCACGTGATCGACGTCAAGTACCTCGATGGCCCGTTTCGCTATCTCGACAATCGCTGGCGGTTCGAGCCGGCCGGCGACGAAGCGTGTATTGTTCACTTCTACATCGATTACGAGTTCAAGAGCCGGATCCTCGGCGCATTGATGGGG
Source organism: Zhengella sp. (assembly GCA_050304175.1). GTDB lineage: Bacteria > Pseudomonadota > Alphaproteobacteria > Rhizobiales > Rhizobiaceae > JAIOIW01. The sequence continues at coordinate 3,287 of JBNLDE010000254.1, forward strand.
GCCATGTTCGACCGCGCGTTTCGCATGTTCGCCGACGCTTTCGAAAAGCGTGCCGACCTGGTCTATGGTCGCCGGTGAACCGTCTCCGATTCGCACGCCGCTGATCCGCTTTTCGACACGCTGATCGGGCGTATGAACGCCGGCGGATATGTGTGGTAACGGGAGCCGCGTCGCGCGGTAGCACTGCATGCTGGTAAACCTGTTGGCTGGATCGTTGGTTATCGGGGTAACCGTGTTGATTCACACGTTCGGCCTGATTGTGATCACCTATGTGATGAGCCGCGTGATCGACCGCTTCCGCCTGCACGGGAGGCGCAGCCGCGTCCTCGCCATGATTACCGTCGTTCTTGGCGTTCTCGTTGTCATGACAGTGGAGGTATGGTTCTGGGCCATCGCCTACATGGTCACCGGCAGCTTCGACGATTTCCATACTGCGCTCTATTTCTCGACCGTCACCTTCTCGACGCTTGGATACGGCGATGTCGTGCCGCACCATGAATGGCTTTTGTTCGCCGGCCTCGAAGGCATCAACGGGTTTCTTCTGATCGGCTGGTCGACCGCCTACCTGGTCGCCGCGGGAACAAGGGTCGGTCCGTTCCGCTCCGGCGAACATTTCTAGGGCCAGTCAAGGTCGCTCCTGCTGCAAGGGTGGGCCGCTCCGCCACCACATCGATTCGCCATCTTCGATCCCTCCCGGATCGGGAGGTGGGAGGGCGAGCACGCCCTCCCGTTTTCCCGTCAACACGCTGTTTGATCGGTCACGACATGTATGCATGCCCTGCAGGCATCGGCGCCGCGCTGGTGATACCAGCGGCAGGTGCCCCTGATCCCGCAACGGGGCGGGGCCTCCGCGGCATCGATGCCCTGTTGCGTCATGGCCGACAGGACCTTTTCGACAACGCCGCAGGATTGGCCGGTCCATTGCGAACAGCGGCCTTCGACGCAGGTATTGGAGAAACGGAACCGGGCTTCCGGCGAACCGTGCCGGGAAGCGCGCGCTATGAAGTCTTCATCGACCATCATGGGAGTCTGGACGGCCTGGACCTTTCCGTCGGGGCCGACAATGCCAATCAGTTCGGCACCGGCTTCGGCACGGGCGCTCGGACAGCTGAGTACCGGTTTCTTGCCGAAAACCCGTTTGGGATGGCCGACAGAAAACGACGGCTCCGGTCGGGGGCTGACATCGCGTTGGTTCAACATCAGAAGCGCAGCCGTTCACCCACCATCTTCTCGAGATCCGACAGGGCGCCGACCTCGGGATTGAGGATGATGCCGATCCATTCCTTCGGGAAGCGGAGACGTATGTCGAAATCGAACCGGATGTCGGCGACCGATTTCAGGACCGATTTCTGGATATCGGCTTCGATTTCCCGGACCTGTTCCTTGGACAGTTTAACGCCCGACATGTCGACGACGAAGCGATTGCTCATGATGCACTCCTTTTCGAAAAAAGACGTGCCCCGCAGATGCAGTTTCAATGCAAATGGCGACCGCCGGCAAGTTCCGTTTGGAGAAAGCAGGATACGCAATTTGATGCGTGGCGGATTCCCGAACAGGTTCAACGCGATGGCCGGATCAAGGGGCGCAAAGCGCCGAGAAGTGTGAAATCCCGGCTTGAAAGTCAGAAAACCGGCGCGAAACCGGAGCCGATAAATTCAAGTTTTGTAAAAGCCTTTCCGAATAGGCTGAGTGGAAACAGGGAGCTGCGTCCATTCCGTCGTGCTGATTATTGCGCTCGTCGCCATCAACCTTGCAATCATCTACATGGTGATGGCCGCGCCGCTCGGCGTGCGCAGCTTCACGCTTCGCAAACCCATCGATGCGCCGCGCCAGGCCGTTTGGGAAGCGATCTGGCCGCTCGGGATCGATGCCGGCTGGTCCGGCGAAATCGTCGAGGCGCAGGCGGTGGCCGGTCAACCGGACCGTGCCGAAATCGCCCTGTCCTGGCCGTCGCGCGACGGAAGCCCGATCCGGCGGACCATCGAGTTCGCGGACCTGCAGCCGGGAATACGCTTTTCGATGCGCGTGACCGAAGATTCCTCGCTCGATTCCTCGTTCTGGCAACACTACAGCCAGGATCACGACTTGACCGACGAGCCTGCGGGACGAACGATCCTGACGCGCCGGACGACCGATCGCTATCACGGCCTTGCCTTTTTCGTTTTCCGCTATTTCGCCGCCCGTCGCGAAATGCGCAAATTACGTATATGGGCCGAAACCGGACGATACAGGCCCGGCGGCATTTTCGAACATCCGCTGACCCAGTTCGCCATGGCTTCGCTGTCGGCGGTCATCCTGTGGCCGCTGTTCGGGCTGACCACGGCAGGATTCATCATGGCGGCGACCCTGACCCTCGTGATCGCGGCGCACGAATTCGGCCACATGCTGGCATTTCGCATGATGGGGCACGGCACGGCGCGCATGATTTTCATACCGATCCTCGGCGGGGTCGCAATAGGCGGCCGTCCCTATGACCGGCGCTACGAGATCGCCTTTGTGGCGCTCATGGGCAGCGGATTTTCAGCCCTGCTGTTTCCGGCTGCCTATTTCGCCCACATCTATGCAAGCGATGCCGGCGCCGCCCGCATGGCGCTGGTCTTTGGCGGCCTGGCGGCATGTATCGCGTTCTTCAACCTTGCCAACCTGGCGCCGGTCTGGCGTTTCGACGGCGGGCAGATCATCCGGCAGATATTCACCGAGCGCGGGGTCGGGCGCCCCCTGGCGAGTTTCCTGCTGTCATCCATGGTCATGGGATTTGCCTGGCTCGCGGGGTACCGCACCGGCGCCCTTATTGCCGCCGGCGCCGTGCTTTCGATTCTCGGGGTCATGACCGCCAATTCCGGGGTCAAGCCGCGCCATGACATGAAGCCGATGACCCCCGCGGAGAGATGGCTGATCGCCGCGGGGCTGGTGTCGGTCTACATCATTCACGGATCGGGTGTCGTCTGGGCGACGCGCCATTTCCTGTGACGCGGCCTAGCGCCCGCGCGCCACGCCCTCGCGGCGGGGATCGGCGGCGCCCTCGATGCCGTTTTCGGTGATCGCGATGCCGTGCAGCCCCGAATTGAGGTCGCGGACAGAGGTCTCGTAGCCCAGCGCCTCCAGGTCGGGCGCCATCGCTTCGGCCGGCGTGCCGGCTTCCAGGTCATAGGTGCCGAACCTGTTGACCAGATGCGGCATCGAAACCGCCTGGGCGATGTTCATGTTCCAGTCGATCAGCGCGACCAGGGCGTTGGCGACATAGGGAATGATGCGGCTGCCGCCCGGCGACCCGATGGCGAAGACCGGCTTGCCCTCCTTCAGCACGATGGTCGGCGACATTGAAGACCGCGGCCGTTTTCCCGGTTCCACCCGGTTCGCCACCGGCTTGCCGTCGCTGTCTTGCGGAACGAAGTCGAAATCGGTGAGCTGGTTGTTGAGCAGGAAACCGGCGGCCATCAGCCGCGCGCCGAACGCGTTTTCGACCGAGCTCGTCATCGAGGCGACATTGCCGTCGCTGTCGACGATCACGAAATGCGACGTCGACGGCAGCGAGATCTCGATCCCGTCGCCACGCAGCTCGGCTTTTTTCCAAGGCGGCTCGCCGGGCCCGACCATGTCTTTCGCCAGCGCATCGGGCCGGTTCAGCAGCTTGGCGCGCTGTTTCAGGTAACCGGGATCGATCAGGCCCTCGGGCAGGTCGATGAAATCGCTGTCGGCCATGTAGCGGCCGCGGTCCGCGAAAGAGAGCCGGGTCGCGTCGCCGATCAGGCGCAGGGCCTGCGGATCGTTCGGCCCTAGCGTGGCCAGATCGTATTCCGACAGCATGCCGAGGATCTGGGCGATCGTCAGCGCGCCGGACGAGGGTGGCCCCATGCCGCAGACCCGGTAGCCGCGGTAGTCGGAGCAGACCGCGCCTCGCTCGCGCGCCTGGTAGTTCTTCAGGTCCTCGATCGTCAGCTTTCCCGGATTGCCAACATGCAGGCGCACCGCATCGACAATGCGGTCCGCGATGGCTTCCTCGTAGAAGGCGTTGGCGCCGCCATGGACGATCGCCTCCAGCGTTTCGGCATAGTCGAGGTTGACCAGCAGGTCGCCGGCCTTGAGGGGCATACCGTCATCGTCGAAAAAATAACGCCGGGTCGTCGGTTGCGCCGAAAGCCGTTCGCGATCGTCCTCGATAAGCCCGGCCAGCCGCGGCGACACGTCGAAACCGGCGGTCGCAAGACCGATCGCGGTCTCGAACTGGGGTCCCCAGGGCAGCTTGCCGAACCGCTTGTGCGCGAGTTCGAGTAGCCGCACGACACCCGGGACGCCGACCGAACGGCCGCCGACGACTGCGTCGAAGAACTTCAGCGGCTTGCCGTCCGGGCCGAGGAACAGGTCCGGGCCGGCATCGGCCGGGGCTGTTTCGCGGCCGTCGATTGTGGTAACCGTCCCGCTTGCGGCGTCGTAATAGACGAGGAAGGCGCCGCCGCCGAGGCCTGAGGATTGCGGCTCGACAAGTCCGAGCACGCTTTGCACGGCGAGCACAGCGTCGGCCGCGCTGCCGCCCCGCTCCAGCATGTCGTATCCGGCCGCGACCGCGAGCGGATTGGCCGCAACGATCATCTGTTTCCTGGCAACGAAAGGACGCGCATCCGGGACGAGTTGGGGCGCGGCGGTGGCCGCTTCCGGCTGTACGGCGTCGGTCGCCTGCTGGGCGTGGGCGGGCACCGCCAGCGCGAGCGCCAGCAATGCCGCGGATGTGAATGTGCGGATAGTCGTCATGGTCTGTCTCCTATCCGGAAGTGCCGGTCTCCTCCTGTCTGTTCCGCAGACATCGGCTGCGCGGGCCCGAAGACGGCCTCGAACGCGGCCTTGAGTGCGATATCGAGATCGGCCATCGTCACCGGCAAGCCCAGATCGACCAGGCTGGTCACGCCGTGTTCGGCGATGCCGCATGGCACGATGCCCGAGAAATGCTCCAGCTCCGGTTCGACGTTGATGGCGATGCCGTGAAAGCTGACCCATTTGCGCAGGCGGATGCCGATCGCGGCGACCTTGTCCTCGGCGGGGGCGCCGTTTGGCAGGGGCGGACGGTCGGGGCGCACGACCCAGACGCCGACGCGGTCGCTGCGCCGCTCGCCCTTGACGTTGAAGCGCGCCAGCGCGCCGATGATCCAGTCCTCGAGCGCACCGACGAAGGCGCGCACGTCCTCGCGCCGGCGTTTCAGGTCGAGCATGACATAGGCGACGCGCTGGCCGGGGCCGTGATAGGTGAATTCGCCGCCGCGCCCGGTCGCGAACACCGGGAACCGGTCCGGCGTCAGCAGGTCGGCCTGGCGGGCGCTGGTGCCTGCGGTGTAGAGCGGCGGATGCTCTACCAGCCAGACCAGCTCGTTCGCGGTGCCGGCGCGGATTGCTTCGGCGCGCGCTTCCATCATCGCCACGGCCGCCTCGTAGCCGGTCAGCCCGGGCTCGATTCGCCATTCGACCGGCGGCGAGCCGGGGAGGGGCGAGAATGGAAGGTTGAGCGCGGGGCGTTCGTTCATTTGCTGGGCAGCCGGTTGGCGTTCGATTTGCAGACAGATATCGCGCTTTTATGCCGCCGCGTCCAGTTCTGCGGAATGCGCGGGCGATTGCGAAAATGCGCGCGCGGTAGGCTTGTGCAGCCGCTGCCTATTTGCTACATGCCCGCCTGCCGGCGATGCGCCGGCCTATTCGTTGCGTGCGGTCGTGGCGGAATTGGTAGACGCGCAGCGTTGAGGTCGCTGTGGGGCAACCCGTGGAAGTTCGAGTCTTCTCGACCGCACCATCACGAACCCGCCATAGAAGTGGCGGGTTTTTTCATGGGCCGATGTGCAGGATTTGCGCCGTCGGGACACCCGGCCGAGGGCGGCCCCGTGCGCCATGGCGCCACCCGCCGCAGCGGCGCTCAGGCCCGCGCGTCCTCCAGCACCATCTTCGCGCCCTTGGTCGCGATCATGACGGTCGGAGAATTGGTGTTGCCCGACGTGATCGCCGGCATGGCGGAGGCGTCGATCACGCGCAGCCGGTCGATACCGCGCACCCTGAGCCGCTCGTCGAGTACAGCCATCGCGTCGTCGGCCGTGCCCATCTTCGCCGTCGCGACCGGATGGAAGATGGTCGTGCCCAGATCGCCGGCGGCGACCATCAGTTCCGCGTCCGATTCGACATGGGCGCCGGGCTTGTATTCCTCGGGACGATAGGGCGCGAGCGCCGGCTGGGCGGCGATCCGGCGCGCCAGCCGGAGCGATTCGACCGCAACCTGGCGGTCGGCGTCCGTCGACAGGTAGTTCGGCGCGATCGACGGCGGCGCGGCCGCGTCGGGCGATTTCAGATGCACCGAACCGCGGCTGGTCGGGCGCAGGTTGCAGATGCTGGCGGTGAAGGCGGCGAACGGGTGCAGGCCCGAATCCCAGCTGTCGAGCGACATCGGCTGGAAATGGAACTC
>JBNLDE010000255.1:0-39744 GCA_050304175.1 Zhengella sp.
AAACCAACAACGAGACCGAGAACCCGCTCTGGCACGGCGAGATGCACACGCTGAAGCGGCTTTACGAAATGCCGCGCGAGCGGCGCCCCGACACCAGGGACTGCATTTTCCTGTCGACGCACGAGCCCTGCTCGCTGTGCCTGTCGGCCATCACCTGGACCGGCTTCGACAATTTCTACTACCTGTTCAGCCACGAGGATTCGCGCGACAGTTTTGCCATTCCGCACGACCTGAAAATCCTCAAGGAGGTCTTCACGCTGGAACCCGGCGGCTACAACGCCGAGAACGCCTACTGGACGAGCTACTCGATCCCGAAACTCATCGCAGCGATCGGGGACGATGGCGAACGCGAAAGGCTGCAAGCGCGCATCAGGGCCATTGCCGCGAAATACGACGCCATGTCGGCGACTTACCAGGAAAGCAAGGCCGAGAACGAGATCCCGCTGGCCTGAGCGCGCTGATCGTCCCAATTGCGGATAAGAAAAGTGACGACGAACTTTCGGTGTAAAACCGAGGGAAGTGCTTAGGGGCAACCACACAGTATTGTCGTGACGTGGATTCAATATAACGTCGTGATCATTCGCGAGTAGTTAGAGATTAACCTCCCGCACCGCCGAACCTCCATCCCAAGCGGCAGCAAACTCCAAAACGTCGCCTATCGGTTCGTCGCGGTGGGTGGACGTCGTGATGAACATCTTTTCTTGCGAACCGTAATCGATAACGATCCAGTCGATGAGGTCCTCAACCGAATCGCAGTCCTTTCCATGAATGGCGATCAGCGTAATCCCTTCAACTAGGCAATCTTTGACAAACTGCTCCAGTCTCTCTGGCACGGTAAGGGGAGTGTGGAGGACAATAGCCGGCGGTTTATTCATCAGGTCACCTTGACACAATCAACTATCTGCTTCCAGTGAACAGCGTCGACAGTTGACGCCGTCTTCCGCAAGGTCGCCAGGAGAAGCCGGACTACACCTACCCCGCCAGCCGCTCCACCCCGTCGTTCTCGGCTAGCTTCTGCCAGATCAGGAAGATCTGCTCGCGGTCACAGGCGATCGCAAAATGCTCTTCCAGGCAGGCGCGCAGCTCATCGCGGCTGGACAGCACCCGCCGGGTCACGTCACCGCCAATGTCCTGCGAAAAGTTCAGGTCGAACAGGCTGACGCGCGAACCGTTGCCATGCCGCGCCATCATAAGGTGCGACGGAAACGGCGCCTTGTCCCAGCGGGCGCAGACGACATTGGCCGCTTCGACATCGGCGTCGCGCACCGGAACCCGGTCGAAGCCGAACAGCGAAAACCAGTCATCCCCGACCTGTTTTTCGAGCACCAGTTCGCCGGCTGCTTCATCCTCGCGCAGCCTGTAAAGACCACTCGGAGTCTGCTGCGGCGCGCGCGCGGCGGTATCGAGCGGCGTCACCGTGCCCGGCCCGCCAAAGCCCGTGTCCGCCAGCAGCGTCCGGCCACCGGTCTCGACCAGCCAGGCAAGGTGCGAGCGCGGTCCGCCTTCCGGCGCGCCGTTGCGCACACGGGCAAGCACGCGCCGCGCCGTAAAGCCCGTGGCCTTCAGCGCGGCGCCGAACAGCGTGTTGAGCTCGAAGCAGTAGCCGCCGCGTTCCTCGGCAACCAGCTTGCGCCAGATCGCCGCCGGTTCGAGGTCGGGAACCGCGCCGAGCAGCGGCTCGATGTTTTCGAACGTGATCGAGCGCATCTGCGCCGCCTGCAACGCGGCAAGGCCCTCGGGTGTCGCCTCGGCGCGGTCGAGGCCGATCCGTTTCAGATAGTCTGGAAGGTGGAAAATCATTGCGTGTTCTCCGGTTGAATGGCCGGCTTTTCTCCCGATTGACGGCGTTATCGCAATCGGCGATTTTGCATGGCTCCATCCGTTTCCGGATCGCCCCATGATCACCGACTGGAATGACCTCCAAACACTTCTTGCCATCGAGGAGAACGGCAGCCTTTCAGCTGCCGCCCGCGCCCTCGGCGTCAGCCAGTCTACGGTTTCACGCCGTTTGCAGTCCATCGAAAACGTGCTCCAGCGGCGGCTGTTCGTGCAAACCCGCGCCCGGGGCCTGGTTGCCGCAGACACGACACGCGCCCTGATCGAGGCGGCGCGGAAAATGCGCGACGCATTCCGCGAAGTGTCCTCCGCGACCACAGGCGCGCCGGCACCGGTCCGCATCGCCAGTTGCGAGGTGACCGCGCGCACATTCATGGACGACGCGCTCGGCGCCTGGGCATCGGCTAATAACCCGGCGGCCGACCTTGCCGTCCACGACGACCTGTTCGCCCTGCCAGACAATGATTTCGACATCATGGTGACGCCGCTGGAATCCGCTCCGCAGGACATGGTGGGCCGCAGGATCGGCGCAATCGACTGGGCGCTGTTTGCGGCGCCGGCCTATCTGGAGCCGCACCCCTGGCACGGTTCGGCGCCGGCGCTCGGCGGTCACCGTGTCATTCACGCCTCGGGTTCGCTTGCCGGGATCGAGGCCTGCCGCTGGTTTGCCGGCCTGGGCGGCGAGGTGTCCTTCCTGGCCAGCAGTCCCCTGGCACAACAGGAAGCGGCCGCCCGCGGCCTTGGCGTCGCCATGCTGCCAAGGGCGCTCGCCGGCGACGACCCGCGCCTGGTCGGCCTGGATTTTCCCGGATGTCCGGTCAGCGATGTCTGGATGCTGGCGCGCCGCGCGGAAGCGGCCAATCCGCGGGTCGGGGCATTCCTGCGCTGGGCGCGAAAGTATTTCGCCGCTCAGGCGGCGGCGGCCACCGCGACGGCCCGCTCTTCGAGTTCGTCCATGACGACGGAGACGTCATAGCCGGCGCGGCTGGCGATTTCGCTCACCCCGTCGAGACCGAGGCGCGAAACGGCATATTGCGCCCACAACAGGGTGCAGCGCGTGCCGGTGCGGCAGTAGTAGAGCACCGGGCCCTCCAGCTTCTCCGCAAGCGCGATGAACGCGTCGACCATGTCCTCGTCGCTGATGTCGAAGCCGTGGAAGGGCAAATGATGATAGGCAAGGCCATGCCTGGCGGCGTGCTCACCCGCGTCGGCGGCGGCAAGCTGGCCGTCTTCCTCGCCGTCGGGGCGGTTGTTGACCACGGCCTTGAATCCGGCCGCGGCGATTTCGGCGAAATCTTCCGCAACGAGCTGCGGAGCGACCGCAAATCCGGTTTCGAGTTCGATGATCGTCGCCATGCCGGCCTCCGTTTCACCCGTATCGGGTACACGGAATTTACCCGACCGCATGGCAGGCCCGCAATACATCGAAGAAAATATATCTATTATTTTCAATATGATATACGAAACATAGATCTATTTACTACACAGTATCGCCATTCCGGAAACAGAATCTATAAACCGTCAAATCGGCGCAATGCGCGAATCCGGCAGGGACCACCGGACATGCCCTGCCGCGCTACAATTCGGGCTTCCAGGGGCCGTCGACCGTCTCGGCCTCGCCTTCGCCGGGCCAGGGCGGCATGGTGATCGCGACGGCCGTCAGCGGCGCCGGACCGGACGCCCGGAACTGGAAGGATGTGCCGACGGGAATCGTCAGCGCGACGCCTTCGCTCAGCGGCGTGACTTCCTCGCGGCCGTCCGCGGTGCGCCACATCTCGCCCGCCCCGCCGGTGATGTACCAGATCTCCTCTATGCTCCGGTGCCGGACCGCGATCGACACCTGCCCGGGATCGAGCGTGAAATGCGCCATCGACCCGCCGGCGAGCGCCGGCAGGATACGCACCTGCGACCCGTCGGGGGCGGGAACCGCGATTGCCTCGTCGAGTGAGATCGTTTCGAAATTGGTATCCGGCATATTCACGTTTCCCATGCCCTACCCGGCGAGCCGGTTGCCGACATAGCGCCTGAACCGCCGCGCTGCCTCAGCCAGCACCTCTTCCGGCTGGCACAGCGAGATCCGCACATGGCCCGCCGTCGCCTGCCCGAAACTCTCGCCCGGCATCACGGCCAGTTTTTCAGCCTCCAGCAACTCCCACGCGAACGCTTCGCCGCTCTCCGAGATCGGACGCACGTCGATCATGACGTAGATGCCGCCCTTCGACCCGTGAACCTCGTACCCCTCACCCTCGCCCAGCGCGTGCAGAAAGGCGCGCCGCCGCGACCAGTAGAGCGCGCTGATTTCCTCGACGCCCCACCCGTTTTCGAGTGCCGCAGCGGCTGCTCTGCTGACGAAGTCGTTGAGCCCGTAGGTGGTGACAAGATTGAGCCCGACCAGCGGCGTGATCACCGCCTCCGGGCCGGTCAGCCACCCGACCCGCCAGCCGGTCATGCCGTGGCTTTTCGAGACGGAATTGACGACCAGCGTCCGCTCCGCCATGCCGGGCAGCGCGCGCGGCGAAACATGGCGCGCCTCGCCCGCGTGGGTCCAGTAGACCTCGTCGGAGATCAGCCACAAATCGTGGCGCCGGCAGATATCGGCGAGCGCTTCCAGGGTTTCCGCCGAATAGATCGCGCCGGTCGGATTGTTCGGCGAATTGATCAGGATCGCCCGGGTGCGCCCTGTCACGGCCGCCTCGATCTCGCCGGCCACCGGTTCGAATCCGGTTTCGGGCGGCGCATCGATCACCGTGAACGAGGCGCCTGCGGCCCGGAACGTGCCGGGATAGGTCGCGTAATAGGGTCCGACGACGATGGCATGGTCGCCTTCCCCGCACGTCGCCTGCACCGCCGCGTAGAGCGCGCCCTGCCCGCCGGTCGTCGCCAGCACCTCGGCCGGCGCGGTTTCCACGCCGGTACATTGCGCCGACACCCTGGCCATGGCCGCGCGCAACACAGACAGCCCGCCCAGTTCGCCGTAATGGTGATGCCCGCCGCGCAGGGCCGCCACGCAGGCCTCGACGGTCTCGCGCGGCGTATCGAAATCGTGGTCGCCCGCCGTCACCATCAGCAGGTCTTCGCCGGCCCGCACGCGCGCCAAGGCGTTGAAATGAATCTCCCAGCCGGATTTTCCGGCGGGCATGATCGCGGAAATGCGCTCCGTAACCTTGGGCATGGGCAATCCTGAAAAAGCGGGTCTGGATTCGGGTGCGCCGACACTGCCCGCACCGGGCGCTCCTTTCAAGGGCTGCCGGCGCGGCGCGTTGCCGCCATGTTCAATCCGCGGCGCGGAGCAGCCGGGCGATTTCGCCGATGCGCTCGGCATTGTCGCGCGCGATCGTGCCGTCGCGGTTGTGGAAACTGTTCTCGAACCCGACGCGCACCTTGCCGCCAAAACCGAGCGCCCGTTCCAGGCATGCCGTCTCGCTGCGGCCGAAGGCGCAGACAGCCCAGTCGGCCACAATTCCGCTTTGGCGCAAGGCGGCGAGGAAGGGGGCGAGCTCCTCGGGCCGGCTTTCCTGGTCGGCGGCGTAGCGGCCCAGCACAAACAGCACCTGCGGGTCGCGGGCGGGGATGATCCCCCGCTCCGTCCTTGCAGCCAGTTCCGCAACCTCCTCGGCGGAATAAAGGATGTGCTGGAGCGATATCCCGGCCTCGTCGGCCCGGTGATAGAACGCCCGCACCGCTGCCTCGTCCTCGTCGGCGGTCATCTCGCGCAGCGCCACCGAAACGGCGCGCGGCGCGACCGCGTCGACCACCGCGCGCTGTTGCGCCGGCGTGTAGAGCCCGACCGCCTCGGTCGTGATCTGCACCAGCATGGCGGGCACCGCCAGGGCGAGCTCGGCGATCATTTCGCGGTAGAGCCCGGCGTCGAGCACGTGGCGCTGCACGGCGTCGCGCACATGGGCGTGGATGCCGCCGGCGCCCGCGGCGAAACAGGCTCGCGCCGTCTCAACGATCTCCGGGATCGTCACCGGCAGCGCCGGGTGATCGGCCTGCGTCCGGCGCGCGCCGTTGGGCGCCACCATGATGCGGGGAAGCGGCTCCATGGCTAGAGGACGCGGTCGAACGCGGCGGCAAGCTTGCCGGTCAGCTCGCCGATCTGGTCGTCTTCGATGATGAAGGGCGGCGCGATCAGGATGTGGTCGCCGTTCAGCCCGTCGATCGTCCCGCCCATCGGATAGCAGATCAGCCCGGCTTCGAACGCCGCCTTCTTCAGCGACTTGGCGATGCCGCGGCCGGGATCGAACGGCGTCTTCGTCGCCCGGTCCTCGACCAGCTCGATGCCGAGGAACAGGCCGCGTCCGCGAATGTCGCCGACATGGGCGTGCTGGCCGAACGCCTCGGTGAGCGCAGTCCTCAGCTTCTGGCCCTGCGCGCGCACCCGGGGAAGCAGGCCGCGCCCGAGGATCGCCTGAACCACGGCCAGGCCCGCGGCCGAAGCCACCGGATGGCCCATATAGGTGTGGCCGTGCTGGAAGAAGCCGCTGCCGGCGGCGATCGCGTCGTAGATTTCGGTCGAGCACAGCATCGCGCCGACCGGCTGGTAGCCGGCGCCGAGCCCCTTGGCGATGGTGACGATGTCGGGGACGACGCCCTCCTGCTCACAGGCGAACAGCGTGCCGGTGCGGCCCATGCCGCACATTACCTCGTCGAGGATCAGCAGCACGCCGTGGCGGTCGCAGATCTCGCGGACGCGTCTGAAATAGCCTTCCACCGGCGGCACCGCGCCCGCCGTCGCGCCGACCACCGGTTCGGCGATGAACGCCATCACCTTATCCGGGCCGAGCCGCTCGATCTCGGTTTCAAGCTGGTTGGCGACCCGCTGGCCGTAGTCGAACGGCGTCTCGTCCTCGCGCCGGCCACGGTATTCGAAGCAGGCATCGATGTGCGACGTCTCGATCAGCAGCGGCGCGAACTGCCGCCGCCGCCATTCGTTGCCGCCCGCCGCCAGCGCGCCCAGCGTGTTGCCGTGATAGCTTTGCCGCCGCGCGATCACGCGATGACGCTGCGGTTGGCCGATCTCCAGATAATATTGCCGCGCCAGCTTCAGCGCCGCCTCCACCGCCTCCGATCCGCCGGAGACGAGATAGACCCGGTCGATCCCTTTCGGCGCGTTGGCCGCCAGCAGGTCGGCCAGCTCCTCGGCGGACGCCGAGGTGAAGAAGCCCGTATGGGCGAAGGCCAGCCGGTCGACCTGGTGCTTGATCGCCGCGGCGACCTCGGCATCGGAATGGCCGAGGCAGGACACCGCCGCGCCGCCCGACCCGTCGAGGTAGCGCTTGCCGGCGGCATCGACGATGTAGCAGCCGTCGCCGCGCACCGCGACGGGAGGCTGGCCCGCGGTCGAACGGCCGAAAATGTGGCTTGCGGGCATCTGTCTACCCGTTCTCGCGGACGACGAACACGGACTGGCGGGCGTGACGCACCACGCGCGCTGCATTTGGGCCCAGGAGATAATCCTGGAGGGCGGGCCGGTGCGAGGCCATGACGATCAGGTCGGCGCCGAGCTTGTTCGCCACCTTGATGATCTCGTCATAGATGGTGCCGTGGGCGACATGGCCGTTGACCTCCACCCCCTCGGGCACGGGCTGCGCGGCGATGAACTCCTTCAGCGTATTCTGCGCCGACGCGATCGCGTTCGCCTCGAAGTCCTTCGGGAACCCGGCGCCGACAATCGCCATGCCGTAGCTCGGCACCACGGTCATCACGTCCAGCGCCGCACCGTGCTTTTCGGCCAGTTCGGCGGCAATCGACAAGGTCCGCTGGTTGCTCTCGGTCTCAGACAGATCCACCGGTACCAGAATACGCTTGAACATGGTCTCCTCCCTAGAATGCCGGAACCGTCTGGCGGCGGCGCTGGGACAGCACGACCACGCCCAGCAGCAGAAGGGCGGGAATGTAGAAGATCTCCTTCGGCCACCGCGACGCTTCGAGCTGCACGACGGCGATCTCCACCGGCTGGTCGCCGTAGAAATCGAACGACTGGAACCGGGTGAAGAACCGGGTGCCTGCCATCGGCTCGTCAAGAACCGCCTTGCCGTCCTCCAGCCGCACGATCAGGCCGGCGCGGTCGAGCCGTTCCGTCCCTTCGCCCGCGGCGCCGAGATCGGCCAGGACGGTGAGTTCCTTGATCTCGTCGGGCTTGTCGAAATCGGGACCCCTCACGATCAGTCGCAAGGATTTGTTCTCGGCATGGTCCGCTGCGATCTGCACCACTTCCGCGCCGGGACGGTCGTCATACGGCGCCTGCACGTAGTCCAGCCAGAAGCCCGGCCTGAACAGGGTGAAGGCGATGAGCAGCAGGCAGACCGTTTCCCAAATCCGGCTGCGGGCAAGGAAATAGCCCTGCGTCGCAGCTGCAAACAGCATCATTGCGATCACCGCGACGACGAAGATGAACACCGCCTTCACCGCTGTGACGTCGATCAGCAGCAATTCGGTGTTGAAGATGAACAGGAACGGCAGCAACGCGGTGCGGATATCATAGGCGAATCCCTGCACGCCGGTCTTGATCGGGTCGCCGCCGGAGATCGCCGCCGCCGCGAAGGCCGCAAGCCCGACCGGTGGCGTGTCGTCGGCCAGGATGCCGAAATAGAACACGAACAGATGGACCGCGACCAGCGGCACGATCAGGCCCTGCGACGCCCCGACCGAGACGATTACCGGCGCCATCAGCGAGGAGACGACGATGTAGTTGGCGGTCGTGGGCAGCCCCATGCCGAGTATGAGGCTCATGACGGCGACCAGCAGCAGCATCGCGATCAGGCTGCCGCCCGAGAGGAACTCGACGAACTCGCCGACGACCTGGTGGGCGCCGGTCAGCGACACTGTGCCGACGATCACGCCCGCAGCGCCGGTCGCCACGCCGATGCCGATCATGTTGCGCGCGCCGGCGATCATGCCGTCGAAGAAGTCGTTCCAGCCGTCGCGGAACCCCTGGCCGATCGCCCCCTCGTTGCGAAACAGCCGCTTGAGCGGTTTCTGGGTAAAGACGATGGCGATCATCGCCACGGTCGCCCAGTAGGCCGACAGCGTCGGCGACAGCCGTTCGACGAGGATGCACCAGATCAGGATAACGATCGGCAGGATGTAGTGGAAACCGGTGATCGCGACGTCCCAGGGGCGGGGCAGTACGTCCATCGGCGCGTTGGGATCGTCCATCTCGAGATCCGGATGCCGGGCCGCGAGCCTGAGCAGCAGCACATAGGCAAGCGTGAACAGGCCCGTGGCGGTCCAGAAAGTCATCGCGGGAAAGGCGACCTTGATCCATCCGAGCCCGTAATAGACGGCGCCGGCGAGGACCGCCATTGCAATGAACCCGAACAGCACGCCGGCCAGGCGCTGCGCCAGCGTTGCCGTTACCGATGGCCGTTCCAGCCCCTTCAGCCCCATCTTCAGGGCTTCCAGGTGAACGATGTAGACGAGCGCGATATAGGAGATGATCGCCGGCAGGAAGGCGTGCTTGATCAGTTCCGGATAGGCGACTCCCGTGAATTCCGAGATCAGGAATGCGGCCGCGCCCATCACCGGCGGGGTCAACTGGCCGTTGGTCGATGACGCGACTTCGACGGCGCCGGCCTTTTCAGGCTTGAATCCGGTGCGTTTCATCAGCGGGATCGTGAACGTGCCGGTGGTTACGACATTGGCGATGGACGACCCCGAATAGAGGCCGGAAAGCGCCGAGGCGACGACCGCCGCCTTGGCGGGTCCCCCGCGCAGGTGCCCGAGCAGGGCGAAGGCGAGCTTGATGAAGTAGTTACCCGCCCCAGCCTTCTCCAGCAGCGAACCGAACAGCACGAACAGGAAGATCATCGACGCAGAGACGCCGAGCGCGACGCCGAACACGCCTTCCGTCTGCATCCAGTAGTGCCACATCGCCTTGCCGAAGGACGCGCCCTTCCACTGGATCGCGTCGGGCATGAACGACAGGTGGCCGAAGAATACGTAGAAGACAAAGACGCTGGCGACGATCACCAGCGGCAGGCCGAGCGCGCGGTAGACCGCGATGCCGAGCGACACCATGCCGATCGTCGACATGACGAGATCGGCGGTCGTCGGCAGCCCGGCACGCCCGGCGATGTCGACCTTGAACCATAGGAGATACAGGCTCGAGGCCGCGGCGACGGCCGCAAGGATCCAGTCATAGGTGGGAACCCGGTCGCGCGCGCTGTGCCTGAACAGCGGATAGGCCAGCATCGCCAGCGCCAAGGCGAACGCCAGATGGATCTGGCGGGCTTCCTGGTTGTTGAAGACGACGTTGATCCCGGTGAATTCGGTCAGGACGTAGGGAATGGCAGACGCGATGTAGAGCTGGAATGCCGACCAAACGAATGCGAGACCCAGTATGAAGCGGCCGGCCATGCCGCCGGCCTGCCGCGCGCCCGTTTCCACCTCGGCGACCATCAGGTCGACATCGGGTGCATCGGTCTTGGCCGCGTTCCCTTCCGTCATGTTTTCCCCTCCAGCGCGGCCATGTGCACCTTGCCGCGTCCCCGTTCCCGAAGATCTTTGTTATCCATCATCTCGAAACGCCGGACCGGGCGGCCACGCCGCCCGGTCCGGATGCGGCTTACATCCAGCCGCGCTCCTTGTAGTACTTGACGGCGCCGTCATGCAGCGGGGCGGACAGGCCGTCCTTGATCATCTCGGCTTCCTTCAGGTTGGCAAAGGCCGGGTGCAGTTTCTTGAAGTCGTCGAAATTGTCGAAGACGGCCTTGACCACGGTGTAGACGACCTCTTCCGGCACATCGGCCGACGTGACGAAAGTGGCGCCGACGCCAAATGTGGTGACGTCGTTGTCGGTGCCGCGATACATGCCGCCGGGGACCGTCGCCTTGCGGTAATAGGCGTTGTCAGCCACGAGCTTGTCGATCGGCGCGCCCTCGACCGGAATCAACTCGACGTCGCAGGTGGTCGCCGCCTCGGTGATCGCCGCCGCCGGGTGACCGATCGTGTAGATCATCGCGTCGATCTTGCCGTCGCACACCGCCTGCGCCATTTCCGAGCCCTTGAGTTCGGCGGCAAGCGCGAAGTCATCCATCTTGATGCCGAAAGCTTCCATGACGACTTCCATCGTGGCGCGCTGGCCGGAACCGGGATTGCCGACATTGACCTTCTTGCCCTTCAGGCCTTCGAAACCGGTTATCCCGGATCCCTTTCGCACGATCAGCGTGAACGGCTCGGGATGGACGGAGAAGACCGCGCGCTCCTTCTCGAAAGCGCCCTGTTCCTCGAATTTCGAAGTGCCGTGATAGGCGTGATATTGCCAGTCGGACTGGGCGACCCCGAATTCGAGCTCGCCGGCGCGCACTGTGTTGATATTGTAGACGGACCCACCGGTCGACTCCACCGAGCAACGGATACCATGCTCCTTGCGGTTTTTATTGACGAGGCGGCAGATCGCGCCGCCGGTCGGGTAATACACGCCTGTAACACCGCCGGTGCCGATCGAGATGAACTGCTGCTCCGCAGCCAGGCCGATCGAACCGCCAAGGCCGACCGCCGCGGCAAAGGTGAATCCGGCAACAAGTTTCTTCATGTCCTCACTCCGTTTTTAAATTTGTCAGGCGCAACAGCAGCCACACGGTTACGGGCTTCCCGCAACAGTCTCCGGATAATGTGCGCCGCTCAGGTGAAAGGCCAATGCAAATTACACATGATATGTGCCCGAAAACGGAACTCGAACCATCGATTCCCGCCAATTGCGAAAGATTCATGCGATTCTTGCATGATATCTGTTTTCTTGCCTATTCTTTGCCAAAAGGAGGAGCGACCGGAAATGGACACGGGCTGGTTGCAGGATTTCATGGTGCTGGCCGAAACCGGAAGCTTCACGCGCGCCGCCGCCCTGCGCAATATCTCGCAGGCCGCCTTCTCCAGGCGCATGCAGGCGCTCGAAGCATGGGCCGGGGTCACGCTGATCGACCGCAGCAAGCACCCGACCCGGCTGACCGCAGCGGGCGAGCAGTTCCGCACCGAGATGGCCGACACGTTGCATCGCCTGATCGATGTCCGGACCGACCTGTCACGGCCGGCCTATTACGGCAAGGGCCAGGTGCGCCTCGCCTTTCCGCACGTGCTGGCCGGTTCCCGCTTTCCCGGCTGGTGGCAGCACTGGGCGCGCGGCACCGCTATGATGGCCGTCACCATGATCAGCAACGTCACCGACGTCGTCGCCAATTTCGTCGCCGGCGGCGCCGACATCATGATCTGCCACCACGGCAAGGAATTGCCGCTGGTACTCGACCCCGAACTTTTCGTTCGCTGCACGATCGAGAAGGACCGGCTTCGTCCCTACTGCAATCGCCTGGCAGCCGATCCTTCTGCGCTCGACTTTCCCGGTTCGGAGGCGGCGCCGGTGCCGTTGTTGATGTATTCCAAGGGCGCCTATTTCGCCCGACTCGTCGATATGATCGTCGAACAGGCGCCGGCCAAGCTGCACGCGGACCTGCGCGTCGAGGCCCCGATGTCGGAGGTGCTGCGCGACTGCGCCGCGCGCGGCCTCGGCGTGGGCTGGCTGCCGGAATGCGCGGTCCAGGGCGCCCATGGCGATCTGCTGACGCCGCTCTCCGACGAGCGTTGGTGCATGGACCTCGACATTGTTGCCTTTGCCCACCGCACGCCGCGTTCGGCGGCGGCGTCGCAACTGTGGAACCGGATCGAGAGCGAGGCCGTCGCCGCCTGAGCGCGGTCAGGCCAGCGCGGCGCGGCGGTGCGCCGACGGACTGGTCGAGAAGGCGCGCCGGTAGGCCCGCGAGAAGGCAGCCGCCGAGGTGAAGCCGGTCCGCGCCGCGACATCGGCCAGCGGCGCCCGCGTGTCGGCCACCAGCCGGCGGGCGATGGTCAGCCGTAACGCCAGGAAATAGGTGCCCGGCGTCTGCTTCATGTCCTTTGCGAACACCGCTTCCAGCGACCGCACCGAGATGCCGACGCGCTTCGCGATCGCCGCGACGGTGACCGGGCGGTCGATGCAGTTTTCCATGATCCGGATCGCCTCGATCAGCCGCGGATCGTGACGGTCGCGGCGGCCGAGCGCGACGAGCGGTTGCGCGTCGCCGGCGCCGCGCGCCTCCTCGTAGAGAAATGCGCTGGCGACATCGAGCGCGGCCACCGGGCTGACCGCGCGGCGGATCAGTTCGATCATCATGTCGAAGGTCGGCGAGGCGCCGCTGCTGGTGAAGAACGGTTCGTCGACGACATAGCGGTCGGGCCGCACGTCGATTTGCGGAAAGGCCGCCGCGAAGTCCTCCAAATCCTCCCAATGGGTCGTCGCCCGCTTGCCGTCGAGCAAACCCGCGCGCGCCAGCGGCCAGGTGCCCGATTCGATACCCATGACCATCCGCGCGCGCCGCGCCGCGCGGTAGACCGCCGAAATCAGCGCCCGGTCGCGCAGGCCGCTCGCCCCGAATCCGGCGACCACGCCGAACAGGCCCGACCGGCGATCTGGCTCCAGCGCGCCGGCGACCGGCATCGCGATTCCCGACGAGGTCGCGGGCGCTTGTCCGTCGGCCGAGACCAGCCGCCACGAGAAAACCGGCTTGCCGACAACGCGGTTGGCCGCCCGTAGCGGATCGATGGTGCAGGCGATCGTCATCAGCGACGACCCCGGCAACACCAGGAACGTCGCATCGGTGGTGTCGACGCTGTCGGGAGAAGATGCGGGGGCTTCGCAAAATGTCATTCTTGATGCGTAAAACGCAAAACAGGCAAATGCAACTGCGCCATCATTGCCGAAATGCCAGACAAAGGGATGCGCCATGCCTTTGAACCCCAATCCCGAGGTTTTCATCACCTGCGCCGTCACCGGTTCGGGCGGCACCCAGGACCGCAGCCCGCATGTGCCGCGCTCACCCAGGCAGATCGCCGAGAGCGCGATCGAGGCGGCGAAGGCCGGCGCCGCGGTCGTCCACTGCCACGTCCGCGATCCCGAGACGGGCAAGCCCGCGCGCGACGTCGCGCTCTACCGCGAGGTGACCGAGCGCATCCGCGAGGCGGAGGTCGACGTCGTGCTCAACCTGACCGCCGGCATGGGTGGCGACATGGTGTTCGGCTCCACCGAACGCCCGCTGCCGCTCAAGGAGGCCGGCACCGACATGGCCGGCGCCGCCGAGCGCGTCGAGCATGTCGCCCAGTGCCGGCCCGAGATCTGCACGCTCGACTGCGGCACGATGAATTTCGCCGAGGCCGACTACGTGATGACCAATACGCCCGGCATGCTGCGCGCGATGGGTTCGATGATGACCGCGCTTGGCGTCAAGCCGGAGATCGAGGCGTTCGACACCGGCCATCTGTGGTTCGCCAAGGAACTGGTCAGGGAAGGCGTGCTCGCCGAAAATGCGCTGGTGCAGCTTTGCATGGGCGTGCCCTGGGGGGCGCCGAACGACCTCAACACCTTCATGGCAATGGTCAATGCGGTGCCGGACAACTGGACGTGGTCGGCCTTCTCGCTTGGCCGCCACCAGATGCCCTATGCGGCCGCCGCCGTGCTCGCCGGCGGCAATGTCCGCGTCGGGCTGGAAGACAATCTGTGGCTCGACAAGGGCGTGCTCGCGACCAACGCGCAACTGGTCGAGCGCGCCGTCACCATCGTCGAGAACCTCGGCTCGCGCGTGATCGGTCCCGACGAAGTGCGCACCAGGCTCGGCCTGACCAAGCGCGCGCCCAAGCCCGCCTGAACCAATCTGCCAAACGGGAGGACACGATGGAAAAGGTCAAGTTCACCGCAATGAAGGACGGCGACCGGGAGGACTATGAATTCCTGACCGGCCACGAGATCGAATATGCCGCGAAAACCGCTGGCCGCCTGCTGACCGCCTTGCGCGATCTTGACGAAAGCATGTCCGGCTACCAGGTCACCCGGCTCGGCCATTCGCTGCAGGCGGCGACCCGCGCCTGGCGCGATGGCGCCGACGAGGACTGGGTGGTCTCCGCCCTGCTCCACGATATCGGCGACATCTATGCGCCCTACAATCACGACGAATACGCCGCCGCGGTGTTGCGTCCCTTCGTGCGCGAACAGTGCACCTGGGCAGTCGAGAAGCATGGCGATTTCCAGCGGCTCTATTACGCCCACCATCTTGGCGGCGACCGCGATGCGCGCGAGAAATATCGCGGCCACCCGTTTTTCGACGATTGCGCCGAGTTCTGCGAACGCTGGGACCAGTCAAGCTTCGATCCGGATTACGACGACCTGCCGGTCGAGTTCTTCCGGCCGATGGTCGAACGCGTCTTCGCGCGCAGGGCCTACGATCCGGCCGTGATCCGTGCCGGCGAACGCGAGCCCCTCACCGACAACGCCGTGGCCGCCGAGCGGGCGGCCGCTTGAACATTTGCCCGGAGAACCACGCATGACCGCCATCTGCAAGGCCGCCTGCATCGGCGGCGGGGTTATCGGCGCCGGATGGGTCGCCCGCCTGGCGCTCAACGGCATCGACGTCAATGTCTACGACCCGGATCCACAGTCCGAACGCAAGGTTGCCACGGTGCTGGCCAATGCGCGCCGCGCCTACGGGATGATGGCGCCGGAAGGCCTGCCGGCGGAAGGCCGGATCACCCATGCCGGCTCGCTGGCCGAAGCGGTTTCCGGCGCCGACTTCATCCAGAAGAGCGTGCCTGAGCGCCTCGACCTCAAGCACAAGGTGCTGACCGAGATCTGCGCGCACGCGCCTAGGGACGCGCTGGTCGCGTCGTCGACGTCGGGCATCCTTCCCAGCCACATGCAAACGGCGCTCAAGGAGCCGGAACGCTTCGTCGTCGCCCATCCCTACAACCCGGTTTACCTGTTGCCGCTGGTCGAGATTGTCGGCGGTGTCGACACAGCGCCCGAGACGATTGAGCGCGCGCGAAAGGTCTATGCTTCGATCGGCATGAAGCCGGTCGTGATCCGCAAGGAGATCGAGGCCTTTGTCGGCGACCGGCTGCTCGAGGCGATCTGGCGAGAGGCGCTGTGGCTGATCAAGGACGGCATCTGCACGACGGAGGAACTCGACGACATCGTGCGCTATTCCTTCGGCCTGCGCTACGCCCAGATGGGCATTTTCGACGTCTATCGCGTCGCGGGCGGCGAGGCCGGCATGCGCCATTTTCTCGCCCAGTTCGGCCCTTGCCTGACCTGGCCGTGGACCAAGCTGACCGACGTACCGGAATTCAACGACGCACTGGTCGATCTTATCGCAGGCCAGTCCGACGCCCAGTCGGGCCATATCCCGATCCGCGAGATGGAGCGTATTCGCGACGACAACCTCATCGCTATCATGGATGCGCTGAGCCGGGGAAACCACGGCGAGGGTTGGGGCGCGGGCGCGCAACTGGCAACCTACCGCAAGGATCTCGCCGCGCGCGCAGCCAGGGCGAAAGCGGCCAAGCCGAGGAAGAAAACGGAAAAGGCCTGAGCCGATGGATTTTTCGCTGACCGAAGAACAGCGCCTGATCGCCGAGACCACGCGCGCCTTCGTGGAAAACGAACTCTATCCGCACGAGGCCGAGATCGAGCGCACCGGCGTTCTGCGCCCGGAACTGATGCAGGAGCTCAAGGCCAAGGCGATCGAAGCCGGGCTTTACGCCGCCAACATTCCGGAAGAATTCGGCGGCGCCGGCCTCGATACGCTGACCTGGCTGCTTTACGAGAAGGAGCTTGGCCGCGCCAACTACGCGCTGCACTGGACCTGCGTCGCCCGGCCGTCCAACATCCTGTGCGCCGGCACGCCCGGACAGCGCGAGAAATACCTCCTGCCCTGCGTGCGCGGCGAGAAATCCGACTGCCTGGCGATGACCGAGCCGGGCGCGGGTTCCGACCTGCGCGGCATGAAAGCGATCGCCATGCGCGACGGCGGCGACTGGGTGCTGAACGGTACCAAGCATTTCATCAGCCATGCCGACATCGCCGATTTCGCCATCGTCTTCATGAAATCCGGCGAGGAAGACACTCCGCGCGGGAGGAAGGCGCAGATCACTGCCTTCTTCGTCGACAAGGACCATCGGGGCTTTGCCGTGCGCGACGGCTACCGCAACGTCTCGCATCGCGGCTATACCAACTCGATCCTCGAATTCGACAATTGCCGCCTGCCCGCCGACGCCGTGCTCGGCGAGGTGCACAAGGGGTTCGAGGTCGCCAACGAATGGCTCGGCGCCACCCGCCTGCAGGTCGCCGCCACCTGCCTCGGTCGCGCCGAGCGCGCCTTCGCCCATGCCGTCGACTGGGCCGCCACCCGCGAGCAGTTCGGCCAGCCGATCGGCAAGTTCCAGGGCGTCTCCTTCAAGCTCGCCGACATGGCGGTGGAGATGAAGGCGGCCGAACTGATGGTGCTGGAAGCCGGCTGGAAGTTCGACCAGGGCACGGTGACCGACGCCGACATGGCCATGGCCAAGCTCAAGGCAACCGAGATGCTGGCCTTCGTCGCCGACGAGGCGGTCCAGATCCATGGCGGCATGGGGCTGATGGACGAGCTGCCGCTGGAGCGCATCTGGCGCGACGCGCGCATCGAGCGCATCTGGGAAGGCACCAGCGAGATCCAGCGCCACATCATCTCCCGCGCCCTACTCAGGCCGCTAGGCGCGTGACCGCCGGACCATGCGCGAGACCGAACTCTATGCCCCGGTGAAGGCGATGCTCGAAGCGCAAGGCTACGAGGTCAAGGGCGAGGTCGGCGCCGCCGACATCGTCGCCATTCGCGGCGATGAGCCGCCGCTCGTCGTCGAACTCAAGACCGGGTTCTCGCTCGCCCTCTTTCACCAGGCTATCGCCCGGCTGAAGCTGACGGATACGGTCTATGTCGCCGTGCCGCAGTGGAAGGGACGGGCGGGCTGGAAAGCCTTTGCCGCAAACAAGACACTGTGCCGCAGGCTCGGTCTCGGATTGATCACGGTGCGAATGGACGACGGCCATGTCGACGTGCATCTCGACCCTGGTCCCTACAGTCCGCGCCAGTCGGCGGCGCGGCGAAACCGCCTGCTGCGCGAGTTCCAGCACCGCGTGGGCGATCCCAACACCGGCGGCACGACGCGCAGGACGGTCATCACCCACTACCGGCAGGACGCGTTGCGCTGCCTGCGCCATCTCGGCACGAACGGCGCCACGAAAGCATCCGACGTGGCGAAGGCGACATCGGTGGAGCGGGCGCGCCAGATCATGGCCGACGACCATTACGGATGGTTCGAGCGCGTCGAGCGCGGAATCTACGCGATCACCCCGAAAGGCATTGAGGCCTTGACCGAGTTCAAAGCCGAGATCGAGGCGCTGGCATGACCCGTTCGCTTGCCCGCCTGCTCAATCCCACCTCGATCGCGGTCTTCGGCGGATCGTGGGCCGCCGCCGTCATTCGCCAGACGCGCAAGATGGGCTTCGCCGGCGATATCTGGCCGGTTCATCCGACAAGGGAAACGATCGAGGAATTGCCGGTCTTCCGCTTCGTCGAGGACCTGCCGCGCGCGCCCGATGCCGCCTTTGTCGGCGTCAACCGCGCCATAACGCCCGCCATCGTCCGCGCGCTCGCCGAAGCTGGCGCGGGCGGCGCGGTCTGTTTTGCTTCCGGCTTCCGCGAGGCGGGACTGGACGACGCCGACGGCGAACGCCTTCAGCACGAGCTCGTCGCCGCCGCCGGCGACATGCCGGTCCTCGGGCCCAATTGCTACGGCCTGCTCAACTATTGCGACGGCGTGGCGCTCTGGCCGGACCAGCATGGCGGCGTGCGCCTGGCGGAAGGCGCGCTGGGCGCGGCGATCGTCACGCAATCCTCCAACATCGCCATCAACATGACCATGCAGGCGCGCGGCCTGCCGCTCGCCTTCGTCGTCACTGCCGGCAACCAGGCGCAGACCGGCCTGTCGGACCTGGCGCTCGGCCTGCTGCAAGACGAGCGGGTTTCGGTGCTCGGCCTGCACATCGAAGGCTTCGACAGCGTCGCCGGCTTCGAGCGCCTCGCCGCGCGCGCCCGCGATCTCGGCAAGCCGATTGTCGCGCTGAAGGTCGGCAAGTCCGAACAGGCCCGCGAAGCAGCGGTCACCCACACTGCATCGCTTGCCGGGGCCGATGCTGCATCCGACGCCTTTCTCGGGCGCCTGGGGATCGGCCGGGTCCATTCCATCCCGGCCTTTTTGGAAACCCTGAAACTGCTGCACGTCGCCGGACCGCTGCCCGGCAACACGTTGTCGTCGCTGAGCTGTTCGGGCGGCGAAGCCTCGATCATGGCCGATGCCGCGGAAGGGCGCGGCGTTGTCTTTCCCTCGCTTGCGGCAGGTCACCGCGCGGCAGTCAAGGCGACGCTAGGCCCGCTGGTCGCCGTGGCCAATCCGCTCGACTACCACACCTACATCTGGAACCACGAAGCGGCCATGACGGCCACCTTCTCGGCCTTCCTGTCGAGCAGCTATGACCTCAATTTCCTGGTTCTCGATTTTCCGCGCACCGACCGTTGCGACGATGGCGACTGGCACGCCACGGTTCGCGCCTTCGATGCGGCGCTGAGGGCAAACATGGCGCGCGGCGCGATCCTCTCCACCTTGCCGGAGAACATGCCGGAGCGCTGGGCAGCCGACATCATAGCGCGCGGCATGGCGCCCATGCAGGGGATCACCGAGGCGATCGAGGCGGCCGAGGCGGCCGTGTCGATTGGCGCGGCCTGGGAGAGAGAGCCGCCCGTGCCGGTTATCGGCGCCCGCTCAGCCGGCGATGGCATGACCATCACGCTGGACGAGGCGGATGCCAAGGCCCGCCTCGCCGCCGCCGGTCTGCCAGTGCCGCCCGGCAGGCGCTGCGTTGATTCCACCGAGGCCGTTCTCGCAGCCTGCGAGGTCGGTTTCCCCGTCGCCGTCAAGGCGCTCGGCATCGCCCACAAGTCGGAGGCGGGCGCGGTGCGCCTGAATCTTCGCACGGATGAAGCGGTACGAGCGACCGCCGAAGCGCTCGGCGCCCTGGGCAGCGGCCTTTATGTCGAGCGCATGGTCGAGGATGGCACCGCCGAACTGATCGCCGGTATTACCCGCGATCCCGTGTTCGGCCCGGTGTTGACCATCGGCGCCGGCGGCGTGCTGGCCGAGCTGCTGGCCGACAGCCGCACCCTGCCGCTGCCCGCCTCGCGCGCCGACGTCGAGAGTGCGCTCCGCTCGCTGAAGCTGTTCCCGCTGCTCGATGGCTACCGTGGTCGCCCGAAAGCCGATCTCGACGCCGCGGTCGAAGCCCTGCTTGGCATCGCCGCTTTCGCGGCCGACAATGCCGGGCGCATCGTCGAAATGGACATCAACCCGCTGATCGTCTGCGCCGAGGGAAGAGGCGCCTGGATCGCCGACGCCCTGATCGTTGAGGAGGAGAGACATTGACGGAAGTCATCCGCACCCGCCGCGAGGGCGGCATCCTGGAAGTGTCCCTCGACCGGCCCAAGGCCAACGCGATCGACCTTGCCACCTCGCGCCTGATGGGCGAGACCTTCAAGGCGTTCCGCGACGACCCGGACTTTCGCGTCGCCATCGTGCGGACCGCGGGCGACAAGTTCTTCTCTGCCGGCTGGGACCTGAAAGCCGCAGCGTCCGGCGACGCGGTCGACGGCGACTACGGCGTCGGCGGCTTCGCCGGCCTGCAGGAGCTGCGCGACCTCAACAAGCCGGTCATCGCCGCGGTCAACGGCATGGCGGTCGGCGGCGGCTTCGAACTGGCGCTGTCCTGCGACCTGATCTACGCCTCCGCGCACTCCACCTTCGCCCTGCCGGAAATCCGCGCCGGCACGCTGGCCGACGCCGCGACCGTGAAACTGCCGAAACGCATTCCCTACCACGTCGCCATGGACCTGCTGTTCACCGGCCGCTGGATGGACGTCGACGAGGCGCACCACTGGGGCCTTGTCAACGAGATCCTGCCCGACGACGAAAAACTGATGGACCGCGTCTGGGAGATTGCGCGGCTACTGGAATCCGGCCCGCCGCTGGTCTTCGCCGCGATCAAGGAGGTCGCGCGCGAGGCCGAGGCCATGACCTTCCAGGACGCGATGA
Organism: Zhengella sp.; assembly: GCA_050304175.1. Taxonomy (GTDB): domain Bacteria; phylum Pseudomonadota; class Alphaproteobacteria; order Rhizobiales; family Rhizobiaceae; genus JAIOIW01. The sequence continues at coordinate 20,815 of JBNLDE010000255.1, forward strand.
ACCGGATCACCAAGCGCAAGTTCCGCACGGTCGACGAGCTCTACGCATCTGAAGACAACAAGGAAGGCTTCCGCGCCTTCGCCGAGAAACGCGATCCGGTCTGGAAGGGCAAATAACCTGCCGATGGTGCTGGCCGGCGACAGCGCCGACGGCAAGGCAATATCCACGCGCGGCAAGGGCGAGCGGCCTGGCAAACCGGGTTGTCTGCGCCTGCCATCCCGGCGACAATCGGTCTTGAAAATCATCGTTGCGAGAAAGTCATGGCCGCTCACTCCGGATCGAAAACCGTCATCTATGCCGCGATGGCGGGCAATCTGGCGATCGCTGCGACGAAGTTCGTGGCGACCGCATATACCGGCAGTTCGGCGATGCTGTCGGAGGGGGTGCATTCGCTCGTCGATACCGGAAACGGCGCACTTCTGCTCTACGGCCTGAGGCGCTCGACGCGCCCGCCCAACGCGAACCATCCCTTCGGCCACGGGCGCGAGCTTTACTTCTGGAGCTTCATCGTCGCGCTCCTCGTCTTTGCGCTCGGCGCCGGCGTCTCGTTCTACGAAGGTGTGATCCACATTCTTCAACCCGTGCCAACGACCGATATCACGGTCAATTTCGTGGTGCTGGGCCTCGCCATGCTGTTCGAGGGGTATTCGTGGTCCATCGCGCTCAGGGAGTTCCGCGAGGTCAAGGGCGAACGGGGCTATATCGAGGCCGTGCGCGAGAGCAAGGACCCGAGCGTCTTCACCGTGCTGTTCGAGGATACGGCGGCCCTGCTCGGTCTGGTCGTCGCCTTTGGCGGCATCGCCGGCGCCCACTACCTTGAAATGCCGGTGCTCGACGGCGTGGCTTCCATCGGTATCGCGTTCATCCTCGGGATCGCAGCCGCCTTCCTGGCCCGTGAAAGCAAGGGCCTGCTGATGGGAGAACCGGCCGCGCCCGAGCTGGAGGCGGGCGTGATGGAAATCGTGCGGGCCGATCCGCTCGTCGACAACGCCAACGGGCTGGTCACCGTGCACCTCGGACCAACCCAGATCCTTGCCGGTCTCAGCGTCGATTTCCGCGACGACGTCAGCGGACATGAAATCGAACTTTGCGTCGACCGCATCGAGATGCGTATCCGCGCGCATTTTCCGGACGTCGTTTCCGTCTTCGTCAAGCCGCAGAAACGCGAGACCTGGCGCGAGCGCGGCCGGCTGATGACCTATGAAGCGCCGGGAACCGGGGCGTCGGATTAGCAACGGTTTCGCCTTCGCCGCGGCTTCGATCGCGCTACGATCCTCCCCCACTGATCCGCGCACATGCCGATCCGGCCGGGACAGTGAACAAGCGTTGAAATCGGGCGCAATAGGGTATTGTTAAACCCGGTGGAGTATTAGACGAGCCGATAAAACTGGAACCGATCCGATGTCGCAGACCGTATTCGTCCTCAACGGCCCCAACCTCAACCTGCTCGGCAAGCGCCAGCCGGAAATCTACGGTAGCGAGTCGCTGGCCGATGTCGAAGCGGCCTGCCGCGCAACCGCCAAGGCGCACGGGCTTTCGATCCGGTTCCACCAGTCCAACGCCGAATTCCAGATCATCGACTGGATTCACGAGGCGCGCGAAGCCGCCGCCGGCATCGTCATCAACCCGGCCGCCTTCACCCATACTTCGGTGGCGATCCTGGATGCGCTCAACGCGTTCGACGGCCCCGTGATCGAGGTGCACATCTCCAACGTGCACAAGCGCGAGGCATTCCGCCATCATTCCTACGTCTCGCTGCGCGCCGACGGCGTGATCGCCGGACTGGGCACCCATGGCTACACCCTGGCACTGGAACGCATGGCCAGCCTGTTGTCCCCCGTGCAGGGCTAGCCCTTTCGATCGGGTTACCCCATTCCGTCGTCGATCCCCGGTGTTGAGGCTTCGGGCGCGACAACGTATTCACCGCTGTTTCGCACCTCCGGATTGGATCGGACCTGGAAACGATGTTTGATACGATCTGACGTCAGGGCAGGAGTTCGATATCGATGATCAATGAGCAGACGCGTGCCGTCGTCACTGGCGGCGCCCAGGGGCTTGGCTTCGCGATTGCAAGCCGGCTGATTGCCGAAGGTTGCCGCCAGATCGCCATCGCCGATCGCGACGAGGCGAAAGGCGCCGAAGCGGCAGTTCGGCTTTCCGCGCAGGGATGCGAGGTTCATTTCATCGCTGCCGACATCTCCCGTATCGAGGATTGCCGGAGCCTCGTCGCCGCGGCAGCCGAGCGGATCGGTCCATTGAACGCGCTGGTCAATTCGGCCGCGTCGACCGATCGCGGCGGCCTGCTCGACACGACGCCCGAACTCTGGTCCCGCATCATGGACACGAATGCGCGCGGGCCGTTCTTCACCATGCAGGCATTCGTGAAGCAGGCGCTGGACGCCGGTATAGAGGCGTCGATCGTCAACATCGTCTCCATGCTGTATCATTGCGGCCAGTCCTTCCTGGCGCCCTACTCCGCGTCGAAGGCGGCTTTGGTAAACATCACGAAGAACACCGCGCAGGCCCAGCGGACCAACCGCATCCGCTGCAACGCGGTCGCCTGCGGCTGGATGGACACGCCCGGCGAGGATGCCATCCAGAGACGGTTCCATGACGCGCCGGTCGACTGGCTGCGCCAAGTGGAAGCCAAACAGCCCTTTAGCAGGCTGATCAAGGTGGAGGAAGTCGCGCCGCTGGTGACATACCTCCTGTCGCCGCAATCTGGCGTCATGACCGGCGCCGTGATCGACGTCGACCAGCATGTGACCGGCGCCTATCCCGAATAGGCCGGCGGAATTCGTCAGGGAACGCGCATGAAATATTTCGACTTCAACAACCCATTCTTCAAGCCGCTTTGGCTGCGCATTGCGGTGGTGGCCGTCTCGGGCCTGTGGGGGCTGTTCGAGTTCGTGTCCGGAGCACCGGTTTGGGGCGTTCTTTTCTGCGGCGTCGCCGTCTTGGCCTTCCACGGTCTTTTCGTCGCTTTCGACCCGCGCGAACCCGGTGAGGACGATCCCGACAAGCCGGTCGGCGGGGAATGACACCGTGGCTGCACGGCATTGCGGCCGCGTTCCGGACTGGCCGCGGCGCCCGTGCACCGGCCGGAGCGCTTCCGGCGGAGTTTTCGGAAATTTAGATCACGGGCGGGCACCGAGGATGTTGACGGCGGGGGGCCTGTCCGTATAGTCCGCTGCCATGCCGCCGCATGTTGTGCGCCGGTGTGCCCCTGTGGCGGAATTGGTAGACGCGCTCGACTCAAAATCGAGTTCCGCAAGGAGTGCTGGTTCGAGTCCGGCCAGGGGCACCATCAAACTTTCTGATAGCTGTGTAATTTTGATCCAAATGCCCGTCTTCAACGAGCTGGTCGACGCGGAAAACCGCAAGCCGGCGGGCTTCGATCCGGTTGCCGCATTTCGGGTATCCGGCTACCGCGCCAGGGTCTCTGCGGAACGCCCCGCAGTTACCGGCGCAGGCGGCGGGATCGCCCAGGAGCCGGACCAATCCGATTTGTGAAACGGTATCTGAGCGAGCGGTTTCGACGACGGTATCGCCGATTTGCAGCCTAGCGCCGGCGAACGAAGCCGCGCATCCGGTCGCGAATCCGGCGGGCCATCTCGCGCGTTTCCCGGTAGAGATGGAGCTGCTTTGCCGTCTGGCGGGCGGCCTTGTCGGCGTCCGGCGTCAGCCCGATGACCAAAGTTCCGAGACGACGGCGCTCGGACCACAACCGATCCATGACGGAATGTCCCGCCACCGCGCAGGAATCGGTGGCGATGATATTCGGATCGTCGAGATGGTTGCGCGTGACCTCCATCATCAGAAGCGTCCCGGGCGAAAACGCGGCGAGCGCCTCGTCATAGGCGGTCTTCCAAGTATGCGCGATGCCGTTTTCGATCAGGACGATCAGCGCCGCGATCACGTTGCCGTCGAGCGTCAGCGTATGGATGCGCACCATGTCATGCTCGGCGAGCCGATGCACCGCCTCGCGGGCGAAAGCGGCCTGGAACCGGTCGCTGGCCATGGCCGTGCGCTCGCGCCCCTTCCACCCCATCAGTTCGAGCGTCAGGAAGGCCTCGCAGCCCGCCCGCACCTCGTCCGGATGTCGGGCGACCTTGTAGTCCAGCTCACCCTTGTCGGCCAGCCGGCGCTTCAGGCGGCCGAAATCGCGGAAATGGTGAGAGCTGAGCGATTTGCGCAGATAGTCGTCGCCTTCCAGATCGCTTTGCAGGAATGACCGCTCTGTGGCATTTTCGGTCAGGATCGTCAGGTTGCGCCCCATGGCGGCGGTACGAATGACCGCGGTTGCCGGCCCGTCGAGCAACATGTCTGGCAGGACCAGGACCTTGGGCAAGGCAAGCGCGGGCCGCGTCAGCATTTTGAGGAAATCCTCGACCGTGCCGACGGGATCGTCGCGATCGATCAGCGGCGTCCCGAGCGGGCCGTAGGGGCTTGACCAGGCACGAATGATCGTCGGCCCGAGGCCAAGACCCGGTCGTTCGATCGAATAGGGCAGGAGGAACCGCAGCCTGCTGCGCGTCTCGTCCTCGTCGCGCATGACGGCCAGGAAGACCTCGCGATCCTCGAGCCGGGGCATGGCGGGCGCGAGAAAGCGCGGATTGAAGAAGACATTGGATTCGATCGTGCGCGCGGCGAGATGGTCCAGTTCCTCGACCAGGTCGAAGCCCGCCGATGCGGCATAGATCGACAGCTTGCGCGGCGTTCCCGGAAGGCCCTCCGCGCGCGCCTCGCTGAACTCGTGCTGCGGTTCGGGCAGGCCGGCGAGGCCCGCAATCATCGGCGCGGACGCGCTGCCGCTCAGTTCTTCCATCAGCGGGACGGCAACCATCAGGACTTGCTCCTTGCCGGAGCCAGTATGAACATCACGATGTCGCAGCGCCGCCACACCGTGTAGGCCAGCAGCGCGGCCTCCAGCATCATCGCCAGCCCGGTCGCCACCGCGGCGCCCCAAAGACCGTAATGCGGGATCAGGATCACGTTGAGCGCAATATTGAATGCCAGTGCAGCACCGTAGACCGCGGCGCAGACATTCTGGTTGCCGGACATCGTCAGCAGGCTTTCCGCCGGCCCGACCGCGGCGCGGGCGACGACGCCGGCCAGCAGGACGAAAAGCAACGGATAACCATCAACGAAATCCGCGCCGAATAGCGACAACATGAAGCGCCCGATTGCCAGCACTACCAGGGCCAGCAGGAATGACGGCCAGAAGGTCCAGGCCACCGTTTCGCGCGCGAACTCAGCCAGTTTCGAACGGTCGGGATCCTGTGCGAGCGATGCATAGCGCTGGGCAACGCCGGCCTTGACCGCGAAATAAACGAAATGGACGAGGGCGAGCGTCTTGACCGCCGCGAAATAGACCGCGACGTCGTGCGGCGCCATGTAGCGGCCGACCATCAGGACATCCGCGTTGGTCAGCAGGAAGAAGAAGCTTTCAACCAGGAAGATCGGGAGCGAGACTGTGAGCCATTCGCCGAAATGATAGCTGCGCGGTCCGCGGGTCGCCTTGTGATCCATCCAGCTCGTGACCGTGATCAACTGCCCGACCGTTGTCAGGTAGGTCGCGGCGATGGCAGCGATGATCGCGGTCTTGGCGTCGGCCGGGTACCCGGCAAGCAACGCCCCGCCCATGAATCCCAGGATCAGGACGGGCCGGACCAGGTAGATCGGCGACAATGCGGACAACGCCCACGCATTGGCCCGCGAGATGCCTTGCAACACGTCGGACAGCGCAATCATGGGTAGGCATACCAGGCCGAGGTAGAACGGCACGACATAGTAGTGCTCAACGATATCGGACGCGTACCAGACCCCGGCAAATCCGAGCCCCGCGACGCTTGTCGCGGCGACCAGCGCCACCAGCCGACTGGTCAGCAGCACGCCGCGCAGGCTTTTCAGGTCATTGCCCGCGATATATTCGGGGATGTAGCGGATGATCGACGTGTGAAATCCGAAACACGACAGGTTGCCGACGATTACCATCGTGACCCAGACGAGGACGAAAATGCCGTACTCGAAGCTGCCCATCCACCGGGCAAGAAGGACTTGGGAGGTAAAGGCGATAACCGCCGACACGACGCGAATGGTAAAGGCGACGATGGAGACCCGGCCCGCCTGGCTGCGTTCGTCGGCTGAAAACAGGGCCGAATCGACACGGTCGAGCAGCGGCTTTGCCAGGACGGCAAGCCGTTCCGGCAATATCCGCTCGGCTGTTATTGCAGCGGAAAACCGCACGCACTACTCTCCGGTTAAAATCTTCTGGTCCAATATATAAGCAATACTCTTTAAGAAACGGTTTGGCTTTGCGGGCGGCTTCTCGATGGAGATGATGAGCGAAGACAAGAGGCGGCCCGCGATGCAGGCCCGCCCGATCGGGCCGCGCATGGTCGCCTGTCTGGAGGAGATCGGGATTTCCCGTCTGTCGCGATCGCGCGGCGCAGAGGGCGGCGAATGACCGGTGTCGCGGGCGAAAGTCCGGTTCCGCTGCAGAACCGTGGCCTGCCGGTCGCGATCAGCCTCGGGATCACGACGACAATCAGTTACGGTACGCTCTATTACGCGTTCGGCGTCGTCGCCCCGGAGATGGCAGCTGATACCGGCCTGTCACTCACATTCGTCTACGGTCTGTTCTCGGCCTCGATTTTCGGCGCAGCCCTGGTGGCTTCGTCCGCCGGCAAGGCGCTCGACCGCTTTGGCGCGGCGCGCATGATGGCGCTCGGTTCGCTTTGCAGCGCCATATTGTTGTTTTTACTCTCCGCGTTCTCCGGCCCGGTCTGGTTCGGAGCATTCCTGATCGCGCTGCAGATGGCGGCAACCATGGTGCTTTACGAGGCGGCCTTTACCACCGTCGCCAGTCAGGTGGCGGGCCAGGCGCGCCGTGCGGTCACCGTCATCACCCTGATCGCCGGATTTGCCTCGACCATTTTCTGGCCCCTGACCGCATGGCTCGGCCAATCGATGAGCTGGCGGGAGATCTATGCGCTATTTGCCCTGCTGCACATCGCGATAAACTTCCCGCTCCACCTCTGGCTGAGCGGCGCGGCGGTCCGCGCCCGCCCGAAACGTCCGGCCGCGCCGCCCGAAACGGTCGAAGCGGCCATCGGCAACGACGGACCCCGGCGGCAAGCGTTCTTCCTGATGATGGTCGCGTTCGGAGGCCTCGCCTTCACGATTGCCGCCGTGCATCTGCACCTGATCGGACTGCTCGGCGAAATCGGCCTTGCGGCCTCAGCGCCGTTGATCGGTTCGCTGATCGGACCGGCGCAGGTTTTTGGCCGAATGGTCGATTTCTTTTCCGGCAGCCGGATGCCTGTGGTGAAAATTCTGCTGTTTTCGACCCTGACCTTGCCGGCCGCCCTGGTGCTGCTGGCCACCGGACCGGCGATCCTGCCTGTGGCCGCGATCGCGGCGATGATTTTCGGCCTCGGCCAGGGCGTGACCTACATCGCACGCGGCGTGTTGCCGCTCGAATTGTTCGGGTCGAAGGGCTTTGGAGCGCTTGTCGGCAAGTTCAACGCAATTTCGCTGATCGCCATGGCGATCGCCCCTGTCGCAGCTGCGGCGGTGCGCGAAGCCTGGGGCGCACGCGCCGCCATATTGCTCGTCGCGTGCGTGGCCGCGGTCGCGGCAATGAGCGCGCTGCGGCTCAATGCGCTCGTCAGGAAATTGTGACGCGGTCGCCTGCTGTCGTCAGACGAAGGCGCCGTGGCAATGTTTGAACTTCTTGCCTGAGCCGCACGGGCACGCCTCGTTGCGCCCGACCTTGCCCCACGTCGACGGATCCTGGGGATCGCGATCCTCGGCCGCCACCGTCCGACTCGCGAGCATCACGCCAACATCTCCATCGGTTCTGACGAAATCGTCCTGCCCCGTGCTCATGTCGACGTGATGGCCCTCGCCCTCGATCACCTCCGGCGGCGGAGCGTCGGCGGCTTCGCGAACCACTTCGACACGCATCAGCTGCGCGGTCACGGCCTGGCGCAAATTGCCAAGCATGGCCTGGAACAATTCGAAAGCCTCGCCTTTGTACTCCTGCAGCGGATCGCGCTGGCCGTAGCCGCGGAATCCGATTACCGACCGCAGATGGTCGAGATTGACAAGGTGCTCGCGCCACAAGTGGTCGAGGGTCTGCAGCATGATCGATTTCTCGACATAGGTCTGCAATTCCGCACCGTATTTCTCCAACCGTTCGTCGGCGGCCTTGGTGGCGGCTTCCGTCAGCCTTTCGCGGATGTCGTCTTCGGCGATGCCTTCTTCCTTTACCCACTCCTCGACCGGCAGGTCGAGATTGAGGTAGGCGCTGATGCCCTCCTTGAGACCATCGATGTTCCACTGATCGGCATAGGCCTTCTCGGGAATGTTTTTCTCGACAAGATCGTCGATGACATCGGCGCGCATGTCGGCCACGGTCTCCGACAGGTTGACGCCGTCCATCATCTCCAGCCGCTGCTCGAATACGACCTTGCGCTGGTCGTTCATCACGTCGTCGAACTTCAACAGGTTCTTGCGGATGTCGAAATTGCGCGCCTCGACCTTTTTCTGCGCCTTCTCCAGAGCCTTGTTGATCCAGGGATGGATGATGGCCTCGTCTTCCTTCAGGCCGAGCTTCTGCAACATGCCGTCCATCCGCTCGGACCCGAAGATGCGCATCAGATCGTCCTGCAGCGACAGGTAGAATTTCGACCGGCCGGGATCGCCCTGACGGCCTGACCGGCCGCGCAACTGGTTGTCGATCCGGCGGCTTTCATGCCGTTCTGTGGCGAGCACGTAGAGACCGCCCGCTTCCAGCGCCTTTGCCTTGAGGCGTTCGATATCGGCCCGGATTTCCGCCTCTTTGGCCGTCCGTTCCGGACCCTCGGGCATGTCGGCGAGCTCGTTTTGCACGCGCATCTCGAAATTGCCGCCAAGCTGGATGTCGGTGCCGCGGCCAGCCATGTTGGTGGCAATCGTGATCGCGCCCGGAACGCCGGCCTGCGCAACGATGGAGGCCTCGCGCTCGTGGTGGCGCGCGTTCAGCACTTCGAAATTCTTGACGCCTTCCTTGCGCAGCCTGTCGGCCAGATATTCCGACTTCTCGATCGATGTCGTACCGACGAGGATCGGCTGCCCCTTTTCGTGGGCAGCCCGTATCTCGGTCACGATGGCGCGGTATTTTTCCTCGACCGTGCGATATACCTCGTCGTCCTCGTCGAGGCGCACGACTGGCAAATTGGTCGGGATTTCAAGAACATCCAGCCCGTAGGTCTCGCCGAATTCCTCCGCCTCGGTCGACGCCGTACCGGTCATGCCGGCAAGCTTGTCGTACATGCGGAAATAGTTCTGGAACGTGACGGACGCGAGCGTCTGGTTTTCCGGCTGGATCTGGACGTGTTCCTTGGCCTCGAGCGCCTGATGCAGCCCCTCCGAAAAGCGCCTGCCCGGCATTTGCCTGCCCGTGAACTCGTCGATGATGACGATCTCGTCATTGGCGACGATATAGTCCTTGTCGCGCTGAAACAGCTTGTGGGCGCGCAATGCATTGTTGACGTGATGGACGATCGACACATTTTCGATGTCGTAGAGCGAATCGCCTTTCAACTGGCCGGCCGCTTCCAGCATGCGCTCCAGCCTCTCGGTGCCTTCCTCCGTGAACGTCGCGGTCTTCTGCTTCTCGTCGATCTCGTAATCGGTCTCTGCGAGCGGCGGAATGAAGGTGTCGATCTGCGTATAGAGTTCGGACTTGTCGTCCAGAGGGCCGGAAATGATCAGCGGCGTGCGCGCTTCGTCGATCAGGATGGAGTCGACTTCGTCGACGATCGAGTAGTTGTGGCCCCGCTGCACCATCTGCGCGCGCTCATACTTCATGTTGTCGCGCAGGTAGTCGAAGCCAAGTTCGTTGTTGGTACCGTAGGTAACGTCGCAGGCATAGGCGGCCCGGCGCTGTTCGTCGTCGAGACCATGCACGATGACGCCGGTGGTCAGACCGAGAAACCCGTATAGCCGACCCATCCACTCCGAGTCGCGCTGCGCGAGGTAATCGTTGACGGTAACGACGTGAACGCCCTTGCCGGTCAGCGCGTTGAGGTAGACGGGAAGCGTGGCGACCAGCGTCTTTCCTTCACCGGTGCGCATCTCGGCGATGCTGCCCTCGTGCAAAACTATGCCGCCGATGAGCTGAACGTCGAACGGCCGCATGCCGAGCGCGCGTTTGGAGGCCTCGCGGACGGTCGCGAATGCTGGGACAAGCAGATCGTCCAGCTTTGTGCCATTGGCCAGGTCGGCCCTGAACTGTTCGGTGCGGGCCGCCAGTTCGGCGTCGGACAGCGCCTCGAGCTCGTTTTCCATTGCGTTGATCGCTTCGACGCGCGGACGCATTGACTTGATGCGACGATCGTTTGCGGACCCGAAGATCTTGCGGGCGATACCACCTAAACCGGCCATGAAGTCCTCTCGATTCCGTTTTTCCCGACCCGGTGTACCGGCCTTGGACCGGCGGACAGGATTCCGCGCTTCGGACAGGCGGACGGATAAACACCCAAATTGCGCCAGGAAATGCGGTCTGGACGCAATGATGCAGGACAGATAAGAGGGGCCTTGATCGATGTCAACGCTGTCGAAATGCAGCCGACCTCGCAAATTTGCGCCAGACTTTACCGGCACCCTGCCGGCGGACCATCATCGGAGATATTCAATGCGTTCCTTGCCGAGCCGACTCACCCTGTGTCTTGCCGTCGCAGCGATTGCAGCAGGCTTCTCCCTCGCATCGGCCGCGGCCCAGGAAGACAAGGTGGTCGCGACGGTGAACGGGGTCGAGATCACCGACAGCGAACTGTCCCTGGCGGAAGCCGATCTCGACCGCCAGTTCCAGCAATTGCCGCCTCAACAGCGCCGCGCCGCCGCGTTGTCCGCGCTTCTTGAGATCAAGCTGCTTGCCAACAAGGCGGTCGAGCAGGGCATGGACCAGGACGAGGCTTTCAAGCGCCGCATGAACTTCCTGCGCATCCGCGCGCTGCACAGCGCGTTCGTGGAAAAGGAAGTGGCCGGCGCCGTGACCGACGAGGCTGTCCGCGCGCGCTACGATCAGGAAATCGCCGACACGCCGCCGGCCAACGAGGTTCACGCCCGTCACATTCTCGTGAAAACGAAGAAGGAAGCCGAGGAAATCATCGCGGAGCTTGATACCGGCAAGGATTTCAGCGAACTCGCAAAGGAAAAATCGACCGGTCCCAGCGCGCCGACCGGCGGCGACCTCGATTACTTCCAGGCCGGCCAGATGGTTCCCGAGTTCGAAAAGGCTGCATTTGCGCTCGAAGTCGGCACCTATACCAAGGAACCCGTTCAAACCCAGTTCGGCTGGCACGTCATCAAGGTCGAGGACAAGCGCAAGGCACAACCGCAGGCCTTTGACGAGGTCAAGGACCGGTTGCGCTCCCTGATGATGCGCGACAAATATGTCGAACTCGTCGGTGAGTTGCGAAAAAGCGCCGAGATCGACATCAAGGACGAAGAGCTCAAGAAGGGCGTCGAGGCAATCGACGGGTCCAACTGACGGCGGTATAATCAGTTTACGGCTAAGACCCATGTCCACAACAGTTTCACCGCTCGCCCCTAAAACCGTTCCTGACATGCCAGTGGTTTCCGGCGTCTCCATCTCGACCGCCCAGGCAGGCATCAAATACACCGGACGCACCGACGTGCTGGTGATGACATTTGACGAGGGTACGGAAGTTGCCGGTGTCTTCACCCGCTCGAAATGCGCGTCCGCTCCGGTCGACCTGTGCCGGCGGAACCTGCCGCATGGCCGGGCAAGGGTCCTGGTGGTGAATTCCGGAAACGCGAACGCCTTCACCGGCCGCAAGGGCAGCGCGGCGACGAGCATGACCGCGGAGGCAGCGGCGAAGGCGGCCGATTGCGCGCAAAGCGATGTCTTTCTCGCTTCGACCGGCGTGATCGGCGAGCCGCTTCCCGCCGAGAGATTCACCGGTCTGCTGGAGGGTATGGTCAAATCTGCGGCGCCGGACCGCTGGCATGAGGCCGGCAAGGCGATCACCACGACCGACACGTACCCCAAATACGCGACGCGCACCGTCAAGCTTGGCGGCACGGACGTCGTCATCAACGGCATCGCCAAGGGCGCGGGCATGATTCAGCCGGACATGGCGACCATGCTGTCCTTCATCGCAACCGACGCGCCGATCGGCGCGGCCGCGCTGCAATCGATGCTCTCCGGCGCCGTCGGCTCGACCTTCAACTCCGTGACCGTCGACAGCGACACCTCGACCAGTGACACCCTGTTGCTATTCGCCACCGGAACGGCCGCCGCCCGGGGGGCGCCGCGGATCACCGATCCCGCCGATGAACGGCTCCAGGACTTCCACGTCGCGCTCTACGACCTGATGCGCGATCTGGCGCTCCAGGTGGTGCGCGATGGCGAAGGCGCACGCAAGTTGATCGAGGTCAGGATCACGGGCGCCGAAAGCGACGACAGCGCGCGGCGCATCGCGTTTTCGATCGCCAACTCGCCCCTCGTCAAGACGGCGGTTGCCGGCGAGGACGCGAACTGGGGCCGCGTCGTGATGGCCATCGGAAAAGCCGGCGAGCCCGCCGACCGCGATTCCGTCGCGATCTGGTTCGGCGACATACGGGTCGCCAGCGAAGGCGAGCGGGACCCGGATTATTCGGAAGAGCAGGCTTCTGCCTACATGAAGAACGACGAGATCGTGATTCGGGCCGATGTCGGCGCGGGCAGCGGGCGGGCAACCGTGTGGACCTGTGACCTGACAAAGGAATATGTGGCCATCAATGGCGATTACCGAAGCTGAGGCCGGACCCGTCGTGCCGCTTGCAACCGTCCGGCGTTTCGAGGCAGCCGCGTTTCGCGCCTGGCCGGCCACGTCGGTGCATTACGACGGAACCTGGGCGATCCGCCTTACCGCCAGCCATCCGGCCAAGCGGCTGAACTCGATCAACCCGCTCGATCCGGCCGACACCAGCAACATCGCCCAGCGCATCGCGCGCGGGGGCGCCCGGTTCGCCGCCTATGACCGGCCGGTCACCTTCCGCATTTCGCCGCTGGCCGGACAGCCGCTCCTGGACCACTTTGAAACCGAAGGATGGTCCAGTTTCGGAGAATCGCTGGTGATGGCCGTGCCACTGGACACGCTGCCGCTGGACGAAGTCATCGACCACATCCCGATCCGGGATATCGCGACTTTCTCTTCCGCCCTGATCGCCGTCCGGGATCTGGCGCCGACCATGCGGGCGGGCATTTCGGAAGTCATCGGCGCAATCGAACCCGACTGCGGCATGTTCCTGCTCGACAGCGATGACCGACCGGCCGCGACCGCGATAACGGTTGTCGACGGCGACCTGGCCGGTCTCTTCGAAATCGCGACTGTACCTCACCTGCAGCGCACCGGCCTGGCTCGGCGCGCCGTCCTGTCCGCCTTGAGATGGGCGCGCACGCGCGGCGCGACCACCGCCTGGTTGCAGGTGGAAGCCTGCAACAAAGCAGCGCTGGCCCTGTACCGGTCGCTCGGGTTTGCCGAAATCTACCAGTACCGCTACCGGCGCCCCGCGACCGGGCCGGCGCAATGAGCGATGCCGGGCTCCCGTTGCTGCTGGTCGCCGCCTGTGCCCTGGTCGACAGCGACGGCCGCGTGCTGCTGTCGCAAAGGCCCGAAGGCAAGGCCCTGGCGGGATTATGGGAGTTTCCCGGCGGCAAGGTGGAACCTGGCGAAACGCTGGAGCAGGCGGTGATCCGCGAACTCGACGAAGAGCTCGGGATCGAAACGAGGGTCGCATGCCTGGCGCCCCTGACATTCGCCAGCCACAGCTACGAGCAGTTCCACCTTTTTATGCCGCTGTTCGTGTGCCGCCGGTTCTGGGGCATTCCCCGGCCGCGCGAAGGCCAGAAGCTGAAATGGGTCCGGCCACGCGACATGCGCGACTATCCGATGCCCCCGGCCGACGAACCGTTGATCCCGTTCCTCGTCGACCTCCTTTAAGATCTATGCGCGAGCGACGGACGCGGCGGCGCAAACAGCGTTAATCGATCCTTTATTCAAATCTGAAAAAGTGAACCATCAATCGTTTTCCGGCAGGCACAGGCACCGGAAAACCGTTTCGGGGGTTTGCCATGTTTCCTGAGTCGGACTGGGAAAATGTTCGCGGCGCGGCACGCGCCACAATCAACCTCGCAAGCTCGAGCCTGTTGCGGGCGACCTTGCTCTTCGGCTTCGCCATGGTTGCGCTGACGCTTATTCTTGTCCCGGTGGCGGAAGATCAGGTCAGAACCATAACGGCCCAAACCGGCGATTTCGGAATCGACCGTACAACGACCGGATCGATCCGCGGCGGCCGGACATACACGATCCACCGCAGCATCCTCCAGGCGAACCCCGACGCCTTCTGCATCATCAACCAGAACGGCACGATCTCCGGCGATTGCTGAGATGCCGTGATACCGAGCGGCAGCACCGGCCAATAGCTAAGACTTGAACCGATTTCTTTCCGCGGCCTTAACCAAGCATATTAACGATTTCTAATACCGCCGTTCGTAAATTGCCCGTAGCAAAAACAGGGACCGCGCGCAGATGCTGTTGAAATTCCTCAAAGACGAAACCGGGGCGACGGCGATCGAATACGGTCTGATCGTATCCGTGTTATCGCTGGCGGTAATTGGCGGCTTTGCTCTGTTTGCTGATTCTCTGGAATTCATGTTCTCCGACACCGACAGCAAGCTGGTCGGCGCATTCAACTAGGCGCCACCGCCTGGCTGATGCTTCTTCAGCGCGTCGGCGAGCGGTACGGCAGCTGTGCCCGGTCTCAACGGTTTCTGCTGGGATTCGTGCGGCACCCAGCCTGACATCCAGACAATCGAAAAGGTCGCCCGGATACGACCGTCGGGATCGCCGAACCGCTCGCCATACAGTTCAGCCGCGCGCAAGAACAGCGAGCGCGAAACCGGCTTGCGGCTGCGTTGCGCCAAAGCATTGGTCGCGCCCATCGCCCGCAGATCACGCATCAGCGCGAACATGTCCGAATAGCGCGCCGTATAAGTCTCCATATCCGTTACCGGCAGGGCAAACCCAGCCCGCTGCAACAGCGATCCCGCCGTTCGCACGTCGGCGAAGGGGTGGACGCGCGGACTTGCTCCACCGGTGAGCTCGGTCTCCGCGACCAGTAGGCATTCGCGCAGTTCGCCCAGCGTACCGGCCCCGATCATCGCCCCGATGAACAGTCCGTCCGGCTTCAGGGACTTGCGGATCTGGATCAATTTTCCGGGTGCGTCGTTGGTGTCGTTGAGCGAGAGAAGCGATACGGCCATGTCGAAGCTTGCATCGGCCAGCGGCACGGTCTCGATATCGGCGACCAGCCCGTTTCCGCCCAGAAACGCGGCATCGCTTTCGATCCGCAACGTGTCGGCCGCCTTGCCGGAATCCCGCACCACGGTCTCGGCATCGCCAGTTATGCAGTGAACCAGCGCCGCGGCGCCGAAAACCCGCTCGACAACCGACAGGCGTGCCTCAAGATCCTCCGCGACCCGCCGCATCAGGAAATCCGCGCCGTCGGCGGCCCCCGCTAGCGCTCTCAGTCTGGTTCTCAGGAGTTGGGTGGCGTCGAAGGTAACGTCCATCGAAGGCTTTCTGCGGTCGCTGTCGAATGCGCTCGGTCCGCGCTATGATTGCGCGATGAGCCGGTTTGAGATGGATGAAACCGTACACAATATCAAGGCAACCGTTTTTTCGGTGGCCGAAGCCGCGGGACGCGTCCTATTTCCGCCGGTTTGCGCGGGGTGCGGCCGACTTGTTGCCGCGCCCGGTACTTTGTGCGGGGCCTGCTGGCCTCAGCTGCGCCTGATCGGCGAACCGGTTTGCCCGGTCTACGGCACGCCTTTCGGCTACGAGATGGGCGAAGGCATGCTCTCTGCGGCCGCGATCGCCGATCCCCCGCCGTTCGCGCGGGCGCGATCCGCCGTCGCCTATGACGGCGTCGCCCGCCAGATGGTGCAATCGCTGAAATATCGCGACCGGACCGATCTTGCTCCCTGGATGGCGCGCTGGATGATCCGCGCCGGGCATGAACTGGTGAGTTCGGCGGACGTTGTGATACCGGTCCCGTTGCATCGCGGCCGCTTTTTTCAACGGCGCTTCAATCAGTCCGCCGAACTGGCGCGCGCCATTTCTTCCGCTTGCAGCCTGGTATTCGAACCCGCAGCCATTCGCCGAACCAGGCGCACCGACCGACAGGTCGGATTGAGCCTGAACGAGCGGGAAGCCAATGTCCGCGGCGCCTTCCAGGTGCCCGAAGAGGCTGACATCCTTGTCCGCGGGCGCAACATCCTGGTCGTCGACGACGTCTACACCACAGGCGCGACCGTAAAGGCGGTTACCCGCGCGCTGAAAAGGAACGGCGCCGCCGGGGTCGATGTCCTGACCTTCGCGCGTGTCCTTCCGGGGGACTTCCAGTCGCTGATGCGGGCAACTATATAGCGGCAAACCAACACGGAATTTGAACATGGCCGATGTAACGATCTACACGAGAATGTTTTGCGGCTTCTGCTCCGCCGCCAAGAACCTGCTGGACAGAAAGGGCGTTGCCTATACCGAGCACGACGCAACTTACGAACCGGAACTGCGCAGCGAAATGATCGCCCGCGCCAATGGCCGTTCGACCTTCCCGCAGATATTTGTCGGCAACGTCCATGTCGGCGGTTGCGACGATCTGATGGAGCTCGAGCAGGACGGCAAGCTTGACCGCCTTCTTCAGACGGGTGTGGTATAAGGCTTCTGGACCCAAGACCGGGAAGATCAGCGATGGCTCGTTTCAAGGTTGCCGCACTTCAAATGCGATCGGGTGTCGAACCTGAGCGCAACATCACAAATTTTGAAGTGCTCGTGCGCGAGGCCGCGGCCGAAGGCGCGGTTTATGTTCAGTCGCCGGAGATGACCGGTGCGGTGCAGCGTGACCGCAAGGCGCTGCATGCCGTGCTCCGGACTCAGGACGACGACGCGCTTGTGCGGACCGCCGCGCGGCTGGCGGCGGAACTCGGCATTCACGTCCATATCGGCTCGACCGCGATCGCGGTCGGCGATGGCAAGATTGCCAACCGCGCCTTCCTGTTTGATCCGTCCGGCCGTCTGCTAACTACCTATGACAAGATCCACATGTTCGATGTCGATCTCGACAACGGTGAAAGTTGGCGCGAATCGGCGGCATACACCCCGGGAACCGAGACGGTGGTTGCCGATCTGGGGCAGGCCATGACCGGGCTGTCGGTCTGCTACGACCTGCGCTTTCCGCAACTGTTCCGGGCCCAGGCCATGGCCGGCGCGCAGATTCTGACCGTCCCGGCTGCCTTCACCCGCCAGACCGGCGAAGCCCACTGGCACGTGCTGCTCAGGGCGCGGGCCATTGAGAATGGCGCCTGGGTGGTGGCGGCGGCCCAGGGCGGAACGCACGAGGATGGGCGCGAGACCTTCGGTCATTCGCTCGTGGTCGATCCCTGGGGCCGGGTGGTGGCCGACAAGGGCGACGCAGAACCCGGCGTCGTGATCGCCGAAATCGATACCGACGCGGTCGGCGCGGCGCGCGCCAAGATCCCGAACCTGAAAAACGCGCGGCAGTTTTCCGTCCGGATTGCCGGCGCGCCGGAACGCAACGAAAGGGCGGCATCTTGATCAGCTTCAACCTGATCTGCGATGAGGCTCACGAGTTCGAGGGTTGGTTCCGCGACAATGCCGACTTCGAAGCCCAGCAGGCCCGCGGCCTGTTGCAATGCCCGGTCTGTGGCGGCACCGCGATATCCAAGGCGCTGATGGCGCCCGCGGTCTCGACGGCGCGCAAGAAGGAAGCGCGCACCGTGGCGCTCGGCGTGCCGCCGGAACATCAGGCGGTGTTGGAAAAAGCCCGCGCGATCGCGCGCGAAATGATCAGCAATTCCGAGAATGTCGGCGACAAGTTTGCCGAGGAAGCGCGCAAGATCCACTACGGCGAAGCCGAGGCACGCGCGATCTACGGCGCGGCGACCCCGGACGAGGCGAAATCGTTGATCGAGGAAGAAATCCCCGTCGTGCCCCTTCCGGTCCTGCCCGAAGACCGCAACTAGAGCCGTCTACGACCCATCGACGATTTCTCCCAGCACTTCGGCCGCAATTGCGATCGAGCGCCGGCGGGCTCCGTGATCGTGAACCATGCCGGTAATCATCAACTCGTCGGGCCGGTGGCGCGTCAGGATATCGGACAGTTCCACCCGGACGGTCTCCTTGCTGCCGGTCGCCGAACAGGAGAGCGCCTGTTCGACCTGCGCCAGCACGGGCGCGGGGATTTCCGCAGCCACGTCCTCGACGGGCCGTGGCAATTTGCCCGGACGGCCGGTGCGCAGCCGCGCAAACGACATGAGCTGCGAACTGCGCAAAAACAACGCTTCTTCGTCGGTTTCGGCGGCGCACACGCCGGCCGCGATCATCGCATAGGGTTCATCCAGGTATTTGGACGGACGGAAAGTGGCGCGATATGTTGCCAGCGCGTCGTCCAACATCGCGGGCGCAAAGTGCGAAGCAAACGCATAGGGAAGGCCCATATGGGCGGCGAACTGGGCGCCGAACAGGCTCGACCCCAGGATCCAGACGGGGACATGGGTCCCCTCGCCCGGAACGGCGCGGATCTTCGCCCCTTCCGGCGCATCGTCGAGATAGGCGAGCAATTCGGCTACGTCCTGAGGAAATTGGTCAGTGCTTTCCATGTGCCGGCGTAGCGCCCGCGCCGTCGCCATATCGGTTCCCGGCGCGCGCCCGAGACCCAGATCGATCCGGTCCGGGAACAGCGAGGCAAGCGTGCCGAACTGTTCCGCCACGATCAGCGGCGCGTGGTTGGGCAACATGATGCCACCGGCTCCAATTCGCATCGTTGTGGTGGCGGCCGCCACCTGGCCGA